>VGTG01000034.1 GCA_016874795.1 Deltaproteobacteria bacterium
GAGCCTCGGACCGGAGGGCGACGCAGGCGTACTTGAACAGTACGTCGAGGAGCCCGGAGGGAGAAGCTCGCGAAGATTCGGTGCTATCGGCCGCCGCAGTAGGGATCTGGTGAGAAATGCAGGCTAGTTCGCCCAGTAGACGAAGTCGTCGTCTTCTCGGTCGGGAACGCCGAGGGGGTGATCGATCGCGATCGGGCCCTCGATCAGCGCGGGCCATGCGGGCTCGCTCTGCTGCGCGTGGTGCTGCGCGAGGAGCCGCGTCAGCTCGGCGACCTTGTCCGGCCGCACTCCGGCGAGATCGTTCTTCTCCGTCGGGTCCGTCGTGAGATCGAAGAGCCACTTCTTCGGCGGACGCTCCGCGATCTGCAGCTTCCAACCGTCCGCGAGGACCGTCTGGTAGTGCCCGGAGCGCCAGAAGAGAGCTTCGTGCGGATTGCCGGCGCGCTCGCCGCGGAGGAACGGGATCAGGTCGACGCCGTCGATCGTGCGATCGGCGGGTACTGCCGCACCGGCCGCTCCCGCAGCCGTCGCGAAGATGTCGATGTGCGCGACCGGCGAGTCGAACTCGGCTCCGCGCGGGAGCCGCGCCGGCCACTTCACGAAGAACGGCGTGTGCACGCCGCCCTCGAAGAACGTCATCTTCCACCCCCGGTACGGCTCGTTGATGTCGGGGAGGCCGACGTAGTTCGCGCCGCCGTTGTCGCTCGTGAACACCACGAGCGTGTTCTCGCCGAGCCCGTACTCCGCGAGCGCGTCGAGGACGCGTCCGACCCCGCGATCGAGTGCCCGGATCATCGCCGCGTACACGCGCAGCGTGTGATTCTCGATCTGCGGCAGCGCTTCGTAGTCCGAGCGAAGCGCCTGCAGCGGCGTGTGCGGCGCGTTGAAGGCGAGATAGAGGAAGAACGGGCGGTTCCGGTTGGCCCCGATCGCCTTCACGGCCTCGTCCGCGAGATAGTCCGTCATGTAGGCGCTCGGCGCGAAGCGATCGCTGCCGTCCTTTCGCACCGCGAACGGAAGGTTCGCCCAGAGGAACGTGTCGATCGGGTCGAAGTCCTGCACGGAGATCACGCCGTCGGGGTCGTCCTTCTCGAGGTACAGCGAGCCGCCCGGATAGAAGCCGAGGTACTCGTCGAAGCCCTGTGCCTCGGGGCGGAGCGGCTCGGACTCGCCGAGATGCCACTTGCCGATCCCGAGCGTGCGATAGCCCTTCCCACGAAGCAGCTCGGCGAGCGTGACCTCCCCCGGCGGAAGGCCCTGCTCCTCCATTGGCGGAACCTTCGCTTCCCGATCCTCGAAGTAGATCGGGTCCCGGAGGACGCCGTCCTGCTCCGGCGTCATGCTCGCGACGAGGCGCATGAACATCTTCGGTGCGGGCGTGAACTCGAAGCCGAAGCGCGTCGGGTAGCGCCCCGTGAGGATCGCGGCGCGCGACGGAGCGCAGGTCGCGTTTCCGGCGTAGCCGGCGGTCAGGACGACGCCCTCCCTCCCGATCGAGTCGATGCGCGGCGTGCGAGCCGCGCCGTCGGCGACCCCTCCGCCTGCCCAGGTGAGGTCGTTGTACCCGAGATCGTCCGCGACGATCACGACGACGTTCGGCGGACGCTCGCCCGGCGGAGTCGCGGGCGCGGACGGCCCCGGCTCCCAGCTCACCTCTCGGTTCGGCGCGATCGGGTCCATCCAGCGCGAGAGGATTCCCGGCCCGTGCAGCTTCAGCCAATCGCGCGAGGCGAAGCCGACCACGCCCAGCGCGACCAGCACTCCGAGGGCCCAGATCGCAAGTCGCTTCATCGCTCGACCTCGTGCCATTCCCACCTTGTCATAGTGGCAGTCCACGTGCCAATATCTCACCGGGCCGAGACGGGTCAACCGTGGCTCCGGGAAAGGGAAACGTGCCATGTCGATCGAACCGATCCGCATCATGGGAGTACAAGGCTCGCCGTACAGCCGGAAGCTTCGCGCGGTGCTGCGCTTTCGCCGCGTCCCTCACCTCTGGATCACCCAAGGATCCCCCGAGAGCCGGACGCTGCCGCAGCCGCGCGTCCACCTCTTGCCGCAGCTCTTCCTTCCCGGCGAGAACGGTGCGCTCGAGGCGCGCGTCGATTCCTCGCCGCTGATCCGGCTTCTCGAAGAGATCCGTGCGGGACGGTCCGTCATCCCCGACGACCCGGTCGTGCGCTTCCTCGACCAGCTCCTCGAGGACTACGCGGACGAATGGCTGACGAAGGCGATGTTCCACTACCGCTGGGCGTTCCCGGCCGACGTGGCGAACGCGGCCGCGATCCTGCCGCGCTGGTTCCGCACCGATCAACCGGACGAGAAGGTCGACGCCGCGGGAAAGGAGTTCGCGGCGCGGCAAGTCGGCCGACTCGGCGTCGTCGGATCGAACGAGACGACGGCGCCGATCATCGAGGACGGCTACCGGCGCCTCCTGAAGGTGCTCGACGCGCACCTCGCGACGTCGCCCTTCGTGCTGGGCAGCCGCCCCGGCGCCGCCGACTTCGGGCTCTACGGACAGCTGACGCAGCTCGCGGGCTTCGATCCGACGCCGATGGCGATCGCACGCGAGACGGCGCCGCGCGTCGTCGCGTGGGTAGATCTCGTCGACGACCTCTCGGGCACGGAGCTCGAGTCGCGGGAATGGGTGCAGCGCGACGCCGTTCCCGACGGGGTTCGCGCCCTACTCCGCGAGGTCGGCCGCGTCTACGTGCCCTTCCTCCTCGCGAACGCGGCTGCGCTGGAGCGGGCCGCCGAGAGCGTCGAGTGCGAGATCGACGGCCGGCGCTGGGTGCAGCGTCCGTTCCCGTACCAGGAGAAGTGCCTTCGCTGGCTCCGCGAGGACCACGCCGCGCTCGACGCTTCCGATCGCGCCGCCGTCGACGCGGTACTGGAGGGAACGGGCTGCGAGGCTCTCTTCGCGAGCTGAAGGCGCGGAGCTTCAGCTCGGCGGAGCCCGCTTCAGATTCACGAATCTCGTCGATGACGATCGGCTCTACGCCCTCACCTCCATGTGGCCGGGTACGGTGACGAAGCAGGGAAGATTGCGTCGCCGGCGGAGTGTGCGGGGAAACGCACAGGTGATGACCCGGCGTTTCCGCCGGGCTTCTACTGCAAATGAACGCACCTCAGCCCCCGCGCTGACGCACGGCGATGTCAGCCCGGCGGAGCCGCTTCGTCGCTGCTCGTCTTCTCGGCCTCGCGCGGCTTCCCGCCGACGCTCGCGAGCACGCGCTCGTAGTCGGGTCCGGCGAGCGGACGGCGATCGCGCCGGCGGCGACGGAAGCGCTCGAGCGCCGCGCGCAGGCGCGAGCGCAGAGCTGCCTCGTCGCGCGCGAGCGACGTCAAGTCGTGCTTCGCGAGCATCCGCACGATCCGGTCGCGCGTCGCGAGGCGGAGGTGTCCGCGCCGCGTCAAGTCGTCGATCGAGTTGCGCAGCCGATGCGAGGAGTCCCCTGCCCCCAGGACGATCGCGCGCGCGACCTCGACGAGAGCGGCCGAGTCGAGCGCCCCCGCCTCGAAGAGCGAAGCGGCCGCTTGCAAGTAGTTGAACGTCGGCACGATCCGCGCACCGAACATCTGGAACTGTGAGGGCGGCGTCCGCCTCTCGAGGTTGATGTAGATCCGCGCGACGCCGCCCGGCGCGGTGCCGTGCACGAGCCTCGCGGCCGTCTGGATGCCCTCGACGTCGCGGCGCTGCACGCCGACGGCTTCGAGGATCCGTGCGAGAATGTCGTCGTCGAGTGTCCCCGCGAGCACGTCCGCGTAGAGCGTGTAGATCAGCGGGTCGCTCTCCCAGTCGTCGCCGAAGAGCACTTCGCGGGTCGCCGCGGGCCCGGCCGCGCGCGCGCGCAGGAGCTCGCCGAGCTTGTAGCCGACCTGCTCGCGCAGGCTCCGCCAGTGGCCACGGACGAGATTCCGGAGCTGGTCCTTGAACGTCAGGCCGTCGTATTCGATCCCGTCGAGCGCGAGCTTCTCGCGGATCGCGGCGCCGATCTGCGGCGGGCTCGCGGAGAGGAAGAAGACGAACGGACGCTCGCCGCGCTCGCTCGCGCAACGGCGCAGCCCCTGGATGAGCTGCGGCACGCCGGGCAGGTGCACCTTGTCGGCTCCCGCCTCGAACGGGATGCGCACCATCTTCCGCAAGCTCTCGAACTCGGTGCGCAGGTAGGTCTTGTCGAGGTCCCAGCGAAACGTGACCGCTTCGATCTGCAAAGCGGGAGCCGGCGGCGTCGCCAGCGGCGCGGCTCCGCCGGGGGGCGTCTCCGGCGCGCTCACTGGAGCTTCGCGACCGCTTCGGTCATGTCGGGGACGATCCCGTCCCGCACCGCCTTCGCCGCGACCTTGATCGCGTTCGCGATCGCGGGCGCGCGCGAGCGTCCGTGCGCCTTGATCCACAGGTGCTCGAAGCCGAGGATCGGCGCGCCGCCGTAGGTTTGGAAGTCCGCGAGGTCCCGCATCCGCTCGATCCCCGAGGACAGCATCGCCATGCCGAGGCGCCAGCGCCAGTTGTCGTGCGCGGCGTGGCTCGCGAGCTTCCACGCGACCTCGGCGACACCCTCGAGGAGCTTCAGCGTGACGTTCCCGAGAATGCCTTCCGCGACGATCACGTCCGCTCGACCCGTCGCGACGTCGTTCCCCTCGACGTTGCCGACGAAGTGGATCGCGGGAAGCGAGCTCAGGATCCGATGCGCGGCGACGAGGACCTCGCCTCCCTTGTTCGGCTCGGAGCCCATGTTGAGGAGACCCACTCGCGGCGTCGGCACCTTCGAGATCGTGCGTGCGTACGCGCTTCCCATCACACCGAACTGCGCGAGCTCGATCGCATCGCAGCGGATCGTCGCGCCGACGTCGAGCAGGAGAGCGAGGTGGTCCTGCCCTTCGTACTCCGTCTGCCGCGGGAAGACGCTCGCGAGCGCGGCCTTGCGGATGCCGGGGAGGAGCTTCCAGTGCTTCGCGGCGGCGAGGACGCAGGCGCCCGTGTTGCCGGCCGACACCATCGCGTCGGCCTCGCCGGCCGCGACCATGCGGGCGGCGACGTTGATCGAGGCGTCCTTCTTCGCGCGGAGAGCGTCGCGCGGGTCCTCGGCCATGCCGATCGCCGAGGAGCAGTGGCGGACCGAGATCAGCTCCGGGTCGTACTCGCCGGCGTCGAGGAGCCCCTGGATCTGGTCGGCGTGGCCGACCAGGACCATCTGGATGTCGGAGGAAAGCGAGACCTTCGCCACGCCCCGGACGACCTCGTCCGGCGCGAAGTCCCCGCCCATGGCGTCGACCGCGATCCGTGGCATGGGCTATCGACGGGTCAGCCGGCGCAGCAGCTCCCGGCGGGTGACCCGGTACTTGAAGGCCTTTCGCCCGTCGACCTCGATCACGGGCACCTCTCCGCCGTACCGTGCGGCCAGGTCCGGGTCCGAGTCCACGTCGACGACCCGCACCTCGAAGGGCACGTCCACGCGGGCTTTCTCGACCTCGGCGAGAGCTTCGTCGCAGAGGCAGCAGTCGTGCCGGCTGTAGACGACGACCCGCGGCTCGCGCACCTCGGTTGACTCCAGCACGTCCCTTCGGTAGCCGAGAGGGTTACACTTTCCAAGGGACTTCCAAATGGCGTACGCGATCATCAGAACGGGCGGAAAGCAGTACCGGGTCGAGCCGGGAGACGTCATCCGCGTCGAGACGCTTCCGGGGGACGTCGGCGCCGGTGTCGAGTTTTCCGAGGTGCTGCTCTGCGAGACCGAAGCCGGTCTTTCCGTCGGACAACCGCTCGTCTCCGAGGCGAAAGTCTCCGGCGTGATCGTCGGGCAGGAGAAGGAGCGGAAGATCCTCATCTACAAGAAGCGGCGCCGGAAGAACTACCGCCGCCGTCAGGGTCACCGTCAGAACGTGACGGCCGTCCGCGTCGTCTCGGTCGGATAGGGACCGATCCGGGAGCAGCCATGGCTCACAAAAAAGGACAGGGAAGCACTCGTAACGGCCGCGACAGCCCGGGTCAGCGGCGCGGCGTGAAGGTCTTCGCCGGCGAGGCGGCGCGCGCCGGCAACATCCTCGTGCGCCAGCTCGGAACGCGGATCCATCCCGGCCGCAACGTCGGCCTGGGTCGCGACTTCACGCTCTTCGCGAAGATCGACGGCATCGTCCGCTACGAGCGGATGGGCAAGGATCGCCGTCGCGTGAGCGTCGAGCCCGCCGGCACGGCCTGACCGCCCTCGCGACGGCCTCCCGATGAAATTCATCGACGAGGTCGAGATCGTCGCGATCGGCGGCGACGGGGGAAACGGCTGCGTCGCGTTCCGCCGCGAGAAGTACGTCCCCCGAGGGGGACCTTCGGGCGGCGACGGCGGCCGAGGGGGGCACGTCCTGCTGCGCAGCGACGAGCGCGTCGGCACGCTCCTCGAGTTCCGCTACCGGCCGAAGCTCGCCGCAGGCCGCGGCGAGCACGGGCGCGGCAAGGACCAGTACGGCAAAGGCGGCGACGACCTCGTCGTCGACGTCCCCCTCGGCACGATCGTACGCGACGCCGAGACCGGCAATGAGATCGCCGATCTCGAGCACGCCGGAGCGACGATGGTCGCGGCGCACGGCGGCGCGGGCGGCCTCGGCAACATCCACTTCGCGAACTCCGTTCGGCAGGCGCCGCGCATCGCGACGCCGGGCGAGCGCGGCGAGCAGCGCCGTCTGAAGCTCGAGCTGCGCCTCCTCGCGGACGCGGGCCTCGTCGGGTTCCCGAACGTCGGGAAGTCGTCGATCCTCGCGCGGGTCTCCGCGGCGCGGCCGCGCGTCGCGGACTATCCGTTCACGACGCTCGTCCCAAACCTCGGTGTCGTCCGCGTCGACGACGCGACGTCTTTCGTGCTCGCCGACGTGCCCGGCTTGATCGAGGGCGCGCACGAGGGCGCCGGGCTCGGGACGCGCTTCCTCCGCCACCTCTCGCGGACGGCCGTCCTCGTGCACGTCCTCGACCTCTCCGCTCCGGAGGGACGCGAGCCGCTCGACGACTTCGCGGCGATCAACCGCGAGCTCTCCGAGGCCGATCCCGAGCTCGCCGCGAAGACGCAGATCGTCGTCGCGAACAAGCTCGACCTCCCCGAAGCGCGCGCTCGCTTCGAGCCGACGCGGCAGGCCCTCGCCGAGCGCGGCATCGACCTCCTCGGGATCTCGGCTGCGACCGGCGACGGCGTGCGCGCTCTCGTCGGCCGGATCGCGGAAGCGGTCGGCCGCCTCCGCGAGAAGCGCGACGAAGAGTCCGCGGCGCGGGGAAGCGATGTCTGAAGAGGGACCCCGCGCCCTCGTCGCGCGCGTGCGGAGCGCGGTCGTCAAGATCGGCTCCTCCGTGCTCGCGGACGAGGCAGGCCTCTCCGCTCCGACTCTCGAGCGACTCGCCGACGAGATCGCCGCGGTCCGTGCACGAGAGATCGCGGTCACGGTCGTCACCTCCGGAGCGATCGCGGCGGGCCGGAGCGTGCTCGGCGGAGGACGGCCGCGCTCCATCCCGGAGCGTCAAGCCGCCGCGAGCGTCGGCCAGATCCTCTTGATGTCGGAGTACCAGCGCGTGTTCGCGGCGCGCGGCATCACCGTCGCGCAGATCCTCGTCGACGCGGAGGATCTCGCGAGCCGCCATCGCTACCTGAACGCGGCGCACACGATCTCCGCCCTGCATCGTGGGGGGATCCTCCCGATCGTGAACGAGAACGACACCGTCGCGGTCGACGAGCTCAAATTCGGCGACAACGACAACCTGTCCGCGCTCGTCGCGGGCCTCGTCGGCGCGGACCTGCTCGTCCTTCTGAGCGACGTTGCGGGACTCTACGAGTCGGATCCGCGGCTCGATCCCGACGCGCGTCGCATCGCCCTCCTCCGCCGCGTCGACGCGGAAGCGCTCGCACGCGTGGGAGACGACGGGACGAGCTTCGGCACGGGCGGCATGCGCTCGAAGCTGATCGCGGCGCAGAAGGCGGCACACTCCGGCATCGCGACGGTGATCGCAGACGGACGTGCCGCCGGGACGCTCGCGCGCGTCCTCGATCCCGAGGGCGAAGAGGGAACGTTCGTGCTTCCGAACGCCGATCGCCTGGCGCGTCGCAAGCACTGGATCGCGTTCTCGCTGAAACCGCGCGGCACGCTCCGCTGCGACGCGGGCGCCGCGGCCGCGGTGCGGCAGAAGGGCCGAAGCCTCCTTCCCTCCGGCGTCACCACGGTCGAGGGACGATTCGTCGCCGGCGACTGCGTACGCCTCGTCGATCCGGAAGGAGCGGAGTTCGCCCGCGGCCTTTCCACCTACGGAGCGGAAGAAGCAGCACGCATCGCGGGGAAGCGCAGCGACGAGGTCGAGCGCGTCCTCGGCTACAAGATGGGAGACGCACTCGTTCACCGCGACGATCTCGTCATCCTGGACGCGACGACGTGACGCCGAGCGCGACAGAGAAGCGCATCGGGCTCCTCGGTGGCAGCTTCAATCCGATCCATCTCGGCCACCTGCGCTCTGCGGTCGAGGTTCGCAGTCGCGCGGATCTCGCCTCGGTATGGCTCGTCCCCGCGCGCCTTCCGCCGCACAAGGATGCGGGCGACATCGCACCCGCGGAGGACCGACTCCGCATGGTCGAGCTCGCGGTCGCTGGCGTGCCGGAGCTTCGCGCCGAGCCGATCGAGCTCGAGCGACCCGGCCCCTCGTACACGGTCCACACCGTTCGCGCGTTGCGCGAGCGTCACGGCGCCTCGTTCGCGCTGATCCTCGGCTTCGAGGCGTTTCGCGAGATCCACACGTGGCACGAGTACGAAGCGCTCTTCGCCGAATGCGATCTCATCGTGACGTCGAGGCCGCCGGACGTCGTCGTTGCAGGCGAAAACGCCACTCTGTTCGGGAGATTGCCGATTGCCGTGTCGCGCACCTTCTGCTACGACGCAAACATTGGTTGTTACGCTCATGGCAGTGGTCGCCGCCTGGAGTTTCTCCCGGTGACCGCGCTGGACATCTCGGCTTCGGCCGTGCGAGCCGAGCGAGCCGCCGGGCGGACGTTGCGCTTCCTGGTTCCCGATGCCGTCGACGCGTACATCACCGAACGAGGTCTCTACCGGTCGCCCGCAGCGGGCGGCTCCGCGGATCCCCGCCGAGGCTGAGGCGTCGTTCCCACCCGTGTCGCGAAAGCTCTCTCCGGACGCGCAGGACGACCTCATCTGGACGCGCGTCCTCGCCGCTCTCGAGGCCGCGCTCGACAGGAAGGCGACGGATCCCGTCGTCCTCGATCTGCGCGGTCACAGCCAGCTCGCCGACTATTTCGTGATCCTCTCCGGGCGGTCCGACACGCAGGTGCGAGCGATCGCGGAAGGGGTCGAAGAGCGACTCCGGCGCGACAAGGTCCGGCCGCTCGCCGTCGAGGGTCAGCGTCGCGGTCAGTGGGCGTTGCTCGACTTCGGCGACTTCGTCGTGCACGTCTTCTATCACCCGGTTCGCGAGTTCTACGACCTCGAGCGACTGTGGTCGCGCGCGCCGCAGCGTGCTCTCCCCGACCCCCTTCGTACTGCCGCCGGCGCAGACGATCCGTCCGCAGCCGCCCCGAGGTAGCCGTGCGCCGGATAGCCATTGCAATTCTTGTCTTGCTGGTCGGCGGCGGTGTCGCCTACCTCTTCCACCACAACCCGCACGCGGCGACGCTGAACCTCGGCGAGAAGAGCTCGATCGAGCTGCCGATGGCGGCACACATCCTGATCGCGCTCGGGATCGGCGCCGGCCTCGTCCTCCTTGCCGGCCTCGGACGCGCCGTCGTTCAGTCGCTGAAGGGATGGAGCGAGAGCCGGCGCGAGCGACGCGCCGACCGCGTGCGCCGGATTCGCGAAGAAGGCCAGAATCGTCTCTGGGCGGGCGACTTCCTGACTGCAGGCCGGAAGCTCTCGCGCGCCGCGGGCAAGGAGCCGCACGACCTCGAGACCGCTCTCGCGCTCGCGCGCTCGCACGAGGAGCTCGGCGAGCTCGAGAACGCGCAGCACATCCTCGAGGCCGCTCGCGCGAAGCACGGCCCCGATCCGCGCCTGCTCTCCCGTCTCGGAAACCTCGCGCTCGCGAGACACAACGCCGGTGCGGCGATCGACGCCTTCCGTGAAGCCTCCGCCGCGCACCCCGAAAGCCCACGCCTTCTCGCGGAGCTGATGGGCGCCCTCGCGGCCGAAGGCCGGTTCCACGAAGCCGCCGCGGCAGCGCGTCGACGTCTCGCCCTCGAGCGCCAGCCAGCGCGTCGCGAGAGAGCAAAAGAGGACTGGCTCGCACTCCGCTTTCGCGCGGCCGTCGCGGAGAAGGACACGCGCAAGTCGAAGGAGGAGCTCCGGCGGCTCGTCGGCGAGGAGCCGGCCTTTCTGCCCCCGACCCTCGAACTCGCCGCGCGCGCACGCGCGGAGGGCGACGTGAAGTCAGCCGACCGGCTCTACCGCGACGCACTTCGGCACGGCGCTTCGGGGATCGTGCTCGAGCGTCTCGCCGGCCTGCACGCGAGCGCAGGCGAGCCGGCGCGCGCTCTCGGAACGCTGCGGGACACGAGCACGGGCGCAACGACGCCGGGCCCTCGCCTGCTCCTCGCGCGCGCTCTCGTCGCGGCGGATCACCTCGACGCGGCGGAGTCCGAGCTGGCCGAGCTCGCGCGAGAGAGCACGACGCGCGCGACGGGCGTCGACATCGCTCCGGAGCGCGACCTCGTCGCGGGCGAGCTCGCGCTCGCGCGCGGCAACGACCGCGAAGCCGCGAAGCTCTTCCTGCGCGCCGCGACAGGGCGCCGCACACCGTTCTCGTTCACCTGCCGTCACTGCGGGCGGACGACGCGCGAGTGGAAGGAATCGTGCGAGTGCGGCGGCTACGGAACGTACGAGTGGTCAGTCGACCGCGCCGAAGAGGAAGGCGTGCAGAGAACGAAGGCCCTCCAGGTCGTGAACGTCGCGCGGTAGGTCGGGAACCTGAACGAGCGGCACTCCCCGCGGCAAGCCCTGCCGGAAGACCTCGATCCGTAGAGCGTCGCCGCGCGCCCGTCCTTGCCATGCAGCGAGGTTCTCCGCGAGACGGCGAGCCACCTTTCCTGCAACGCTCGCTTCGCCACGGCCCTTCGCGCCGATCGCGCGATCGACGTGCGGCTCGATCGCCGAAGCGATCTCTTCCGGCGCACTCTCGTCGATGTCGAGCGGCGCGTGCACGCGGTTCATCACGACACCCTTCAGCGGCATGCGGCGCTCCGCCATCTGGCTCGCGAGGTAATCGACCTGCCCCAGCACCTGCTCGTCCGGACCGGCGACGAGGAGGAACGCGGTCGCGGGGTCGCGCAGGAGAGCCGTCACGCGATCGACGCGCGCCTCGAACCCGTCGAAGAGCTGGCCCATCGCGCTGAAGAAATCGCTCACCTGCGCCAGGGCGGCGACGCCGGTCGCGTCTTCGATCTTGCCGAGGAGGAAGCGCACCGTGCGGTTCATGGTCTGGAACGTCGACCAGCCCGCGCTCATCGAGGGACGCACGAACCAGCGCACGATCTTCCGGTCGAGGAAGTGCAGCAGGCGGTCCGGGGCCTCGAGGAAATCGAGCGCGTGCTGCGTCGGCGGCGTGTCGACGACGATCAGGTCGTATCGCCCGCTCGCATCGAGCTCGCCGAGCTGCTCGACGGCCATGTACTCCTGCGAACCGGCGAAGCTCTGCGAGAGCTGGCGGTAGAAAGGGTTCGCGAGGATGCTCTCGCGAACCTCCTCGGAGGGTGCGTGGCGCGCGACGAGCTCGTCCCAGCTTCCCTTTTGATCGAGCATCATCGCGGTCAGCGTCCCGCCCTTGCCGACGCCGAGGCCGGCGAGCGCGCTCGCGGGGACCTCGATGGGGGTGTTGCCGATCGGTCCGACGCCGAGAGAGTCGGCGAGCCGTCGCGCGGGATCGATCGTCAGCACGATCGCGCGCCGGCCGTGCAGCGCTCCCCAGAGGGCCACGCTCGCGGCTGTCGTCGTCTTCCCGACGCCGCCCGAGCCCGCGCAGACGACGATGCGATGGCGCGAGAGAACGTCGCCGAGATCGCGCGTGCCGCGCGATCTCACGACCGCGGCCTCGCGCGTGCTCTTCGAAACCGCAGCCCTCACGACGCGCGTCCTCGTCCGACGCCGCGCGGCTTCGCACTCGCCGAGGTCTCCTCGAAGCGCGCCCGCAAGACGCGGCCGATCTCGCGCACCTGCTCGGGACCGAACTCCTCGCAGAACACGTACGGCAGGAGCGCGACCGGGGCCCTCGTCGCGGCCTCGAGCCGCGCGACGTGCGTCGCGTTGATCCGCGCCCAGCCGCTTTCCTCCTCCGCTCGCCGAACGGCCTCGACGAACAGGGCAGCGTCGGACGCCGCCGCTTCGAGCGGCTCGACGGTCTCCGCTTCGCGGCGGAGCGCGTCCAGCTCCTCCTCGGAGCACGGCGCCGCGTGCACTTGATTGACGACGAGCGCCGCGTGCTGGAGCCCGATTCCCTCGAGCCCCGCCAGGATCTCGAGCGTCTCGTTCGCCGGCATCTCCTCGGCGATCGAGACCACGACCACGCCCGTCTTGGAAGGGTCGCGCAGCAGGCTCAGGACGCGCTCGGCCTCACGATGGACGAGCCCGACGGGGAACGCCTCGTGGGCCGCCTGCGGCATGCGAAGGTACTGCAGGCTGTGGCCGGTCGCGGGTGCATCGACGATCACGAGGTCGGGATGCGGGCCATCGTCGGCGTTGCCGTTCGCCGCACGCGGATCGCCCTCCGCGTCGGCGCGATTCGCCTCGTACCAGATCTTCCCGATGGCCATCAGCTCCTTCAGGCCCGGGGCGGCCGCGACGAAGTACTGGTAGATCGCGCTGTCGAAGATGGTTCGCAGCAGGCGGCGGACGGGGATGATCATCTCGAGGTACTCCTCGAGAGCGCGCTTCCCGTCGACCGCGAGATACGTGAGCCGGTCGAGCCCCGGAGCCGGATCTCGCGCTTGACGGTGCGCGTCCAGGGCGCGCTCGAGCCCGCGCGCGCCCTCGAACTCGATCACGAGGACGCGCTTCCCGCGGCGCACGGCCTCGAGCGCGAGCGCGACGGTGACGGTGGTTCGCCCGACGCCCCCCTTGCCCACGGTGAAGAGCAGACGCCGGGACAAGAGATCGGCGAGACTCACCGAGACCCGTTTTCCTCCGCCCGCCGGAAGACGAGGGTGGCGTTGGTTCCGCCGAAGCCGAACGAGTTCGAGAGAGCGACGCCGATCGGCGCCGGCCGCGCCTCGTTCGGAACGTAGTCGAGGTCGCACTCCGGATCCGCCTCCTCCTGGTTGATCGTCGGAGGAAGCACCTGATCGTGCACCGCGAGCGCGGTGTAGACGGACTCGAGGCCGCCCGCGGCACCGAGCAGGTGGCCGGTCATCGACTTGGTCGAGCTCACCGCGAGCCGGTGCGCGTGCTCGCCGAACACGCGCTTGATCGCGAGCGTCTCGTTCGCGTCGTTGAACTGCGTCGAGGTGCCGTGTGCGTTGACGTAGTCGACCTCGGTCGGCGCCACGCCGGCATCGTCGATCGCGAGCTGCATGCAGTCGGCGGCGCCGCGTCCCTCGGGCGCCGGCTGCGTGATGTGGTAGGCGTCGGCGTTGGCGCCGTAGCCGATCATCTCGGCGTAGATCTTGGCGCCGCGGGCGCGGGCGAACTCCCACTCCTCGAGGATCAGGATCCCGGCGCCCTCGCCGATCACGAAGCCGTCGCGGCCGCGGTCGAACGGCCGGCTCGCGCCCTCGGGATCGTCGTTCCGGGTCGACAGAGCGCGCATCACGGAGAACCCGGCGACGCCGAGAGCGGTGACCGCCGCCTCGGCTCCGCCCGCGATCGCCGCGTCGAGGTAGCCGTCGCGGATCAGACGGAAGGCCTCGCCGACGCCGTGAGCGCCGGAAGCGCAAGCGCTCGTCGGCGCGTAGTTGATGCCGCGGGCGCCGAAGCGCATCGAGATCTGCCCCGGAGCAAGGTTCCCGATCAGCTTCGGGATGAAGAACGGAGAGAGCCGCTTCAGACGGCTGTCGAGGAACGACAGATGAGTTTCCTCGATGGTGTGCAGCCCGCCGATCCCGACTCCGATGATGCAGCCGACGCGTTGTGCGTTGGATTCGTCGATCTTGAGCTGCGAGTCCTCCATCGCCATCGTCGAAGCAGCCATCGCGTACTGGATGAAGACGTCCATCTTCTTCCGGTCGCGCTTCTCGATGTACGGCTCGGGATCGAAGTCGACCTCGCCCGCGATCCGCGTGGGATAGTCGGAGCAGTCGAAGCGCGTGATCGGGCGCACACCGGAGCGCCCCGCGCGCACGGCTGCCCAGTTCTCCTCGACGCTGCACCCGAGCGGACTCACGGTGCCGAGTCCTGTCACCGCCACGCGGCGCGGCGGTCTTCCTTCGCCCGCCATCCGAGCTCCGTTCCCCCGTCCGCGCGACGCGGCGCGGACCCAAGCGTAGGTATGGAACCCTCTGGACGAGTGTCAAGGAGCCTCGCCCGTGATCGCGAGGCTCGCTGTTGAAGCCTACCCGGTTCGTCGTCTAGGTTGGCCCGGGATGTGGAGCCGCTCCTTGAGTGAGCGTTTCACCGGGGTCGTCCTGGGCGGAGCGCTCGCAGTGCTTCTGGGCACCGCCTGCGGTCGAAGCGCCCTGAGCGTCGGGGCGCCGGACCAGCTCTACGCGCAGGCGGCGCAGGACCATGCGAACGGCAGCTACGACGCCGCGATCACCCAGTACCGGCAGCTTCTCGACCACTATCCACTCGACCCGCGGGCCGAGGAGGTGGAGCTCCGGATCGCGCACGCCCACCTGCAGAACAACGCGTATCCCGAGGCGATCGCCGCCTTCAGCGACTTTCAGCGGATGCATCCGACGAGCCCGCACCTTCCCGAGGTCGAGTATCGGATCTCCGAGGCGTACGTCCTGCAGATGGATACGATCGACCGCGACCTCGCGGCCGGGCGGAACGCGCACGACCGTTTGCAAAGCTTGCTACGTCGCTATCCCACCTCGGAGTTCTCGGGCGAGGCGCGAGCGAAGCTGACACATGTCCGCGAGCACCTCGCGAGCCGCGAGCTCTACATCGCGAGCTTCTACTTCGCGCACGATCGGTACGAAGCCGGAAAGGTCCGCGTCGCAACGATCCTGAGCCAGTACCCCGAGACGCGAATCGCGCAGGAGTCGGCGGAGCGGATGGCCGACGCCGCGCGCACAGCGGGCGACCTCGAGACCGCGCGCCTCGCGGACGCCGCCGTCGCGGAGATGGCGAGCTCGCCGCGACCCGACCTGCCGCCCGATCCGGAGCTCGACGAGACCGACTACTCCGACGTCATGCTCGGCTGGGTCGGCCTCGGCGACGACGAGATGCCCAAGGGTAGCGCGCCCGTCGCGCAGGCGCCGGAGCCCGACCCCGTCGAGGACGAGGAGAGCTACACCGACGTCATGCTCGGCTGGGTCGGCCTCGGCGACGACGAGATGCCCAAGGGTACCGCGCCCATCGCGCACGCGCCGGAGCCCCACCCCGTCGAGGACGAGGAGAGCTACACCGACGTCATGCTCGGCTGGGTCGGCCTCGGCTCGGACGAGAAGGCCGAGGCGCCGGAAGCGACCGTCGCCGCGGCTCCCGAGCCGGTGCCCGTGCCACCGCCGGCCGGCATCGAAGCGGAGGACGACGAGAGCTACACCGACGTCGTCCTCGGCTGGGTCGGCCTCGGTGACGACGAGGAGCCGAAAGCGCCGCAACCCCAGCTCGCGGAGACGACGCTGCCTCCTCCGACGCAGCCCGCCGTCGCGAGCGACACGGAGACGACGGGAGCGGCGGAGGTCCCGATCGTGGACGCCGCAGCGTCCTCTCCGCCCGTCGAGCCGGCCGTGGAGGCCCAGGACGCGCCCATCGCCGTCTCCCCACCGCCCGCCGTCGCCGCTCCGCAGAACGACGTGCTCGCCGTGCCGCCGACCGCTGGCGACGCCGTCTCCGCGCTGCGCGCCCGCCTCGCGGGGCCAGGGACCGTCGAGAACGTCCAGGGCACGATGTGACGTCGTGAGCGGCCGCGTGGCGATCGTCGGGGTGGGGGGCCTCGGCGCCCCGGCCGCCGCCGTGCTCGCCGCTTCGGGAGCGTCGCTCGCCCTCTTCGACTACGACCGCGTCGAGCTCTCGAACCTGCCACGCCAGCCGCTCTTCGGCACGCACGACCTCGGCCGGCCCAAGGTCGAGGTCGCGGCGGAGCGCATTCGCGCGACGTTCCCGAGCACGCGTGTCGAAGCCCGCTCGTGCCGCATCGACGAGACCTCCGCACGAGCGGTCCTCGAGGGGATGGACGTGATCGTCGACGCGACCGACGGGCTCCCCGCGAAGGCCCTCCTGAACCAGGTCGCGCTCGACCTCGGGACGCCGCTCGTGCACGCCGGCGTGCTCGGCCTCGACGGACAGCTCTTCACCATCCTGCCGCGGCGGAGCGCGTGCCTCCGCTGCCTCTTTCACGAGCTCCCGGCCGAGGACGACCTGCCCACCTGCCAGCAGGCGGGTGTCCTGGGACCCGTCGTCGGTGCGGTCGGCATCGCCGCGGCGCGAGAGGCGCTCGACATCGCCCTGGGCCGCCCGCCGCGGCTCGCCGACCGCCTTGCGATCCTCGACGGCTCTCGCCTTCGCTGGCGGGAGATCGGACTCGGCCGCGACCCGGCCTGCCACGCTTGTGGCGACCCCGCTTGAGTGGGCCTGCTTGCGTCGCGCGGCGGCCGACGCGATATTCCAACGGAAAGGGAGGTTTTGCTCGATGCCTGTGACCGTGAAAGTGCCCACGCCGCTCCGCAAGTTCACCGCGGGGTCCGAATCCGTGGAGGGAGGGGGCGCTACCGTCGGCGCGCTCGTCGATGATCTCGAGAAGCGGTACCCCGGAATCCGCGAGCGGATCTGCGACGACCAAGGACGCGTTCGGCGCTTCGTCAACCTGTATGTGAACGGCGACGACATCCGCTTCCTCCAGCAGCTCGACACGCAGGTGAAGGACGGCGACGAGATCTCGATCGTCCCCGCGATCGCCGGGGGAACGCGCTGAGCTCGAGGCCCGAATCGGGCCAACTCCTTCGCCGGCCCGACGGTCTCCGGGCGACGAGCGTCACGGAGCTGGTCGGCAAGACTCCGCTTCTGCGGCTCCGCGGCGTCACCAAGGATCTGCCGCCGACGGTGCGCGTCTGGGCGAAGCTCGAGGGCTTCAATCCCGGAGGCTCCGTCAAGGATCGCCCCGCCCTGCGCATGCTGCAAGAGGGCTTGCGCTCGAACGCGCTCCGCACGGGCAAGACCATCATCGACTCGACGTCGGGAAACACGGGCATCGCGCTCGCGATGCTCGGCGCGGCGTTCGGCTTTCCCGTGCACCTCGTCCTGCCGGGGAACGTCAGCGTCGAGCGGCGGAAGATCATCGAGGCGTACGGCGCGGTCGCGATCGAGAGCGATCCGCTCGAAGGCTCCGACGGCGCGATCCGCCTCTGCCGCGAGATCATCGCACGCGATCCGGATCGCTACTTCAAGCCGGATCAGTACTGCAATCCGGCGAATCCCCTCGCCCACTACACGACGACGGGACCCGAGATCTGGGAGCAGACGCAGGGCCGCGTCACGCACTTCATCGCTGGCATCGGCACGAGCGGCACCGTGATGGGCACCGGACGCTTCCTCAAGGAGAAAAATCCGAACGTGCGGATCCTCGCCGCCGAGCCCGACGACTCGTTCCACGGGCTCGAGGGTCTGAAGCACATGGCGAGCTCGATCGTTCCCGGCATCTACAAGGAGGGCGAGCTCGACGGAAAGATCCCGATCGGCACCGAGGACGCGTACGACATGGTCTACCGTCTCGGACGGGAGGAAGGGATTCTCGTCGGCCAGTCCGCCGGCGGCGCGTGCTGGGCGGCGCTGGATCTCGCGAAGAAGGTCGGCACGGGTGACATCGTCACGATCTTTCCCGACTTCGGCGACAAGTACCTGAGCACGACGCTCTGGCACGGCTGGGAGAGCGCGCCGAAGGCGTTCTGAGGGCGCCGTGTCGCTCCGCGACGAGCAGATCGACCTCTATAGCCGGCAGATCATCTTGCGGGAGCTCGGCGGGGTTGGACAACGGCGGCTCCTGGAAGCACGCTGTCTCCTGGTAGGGGCCGGTAGCGCGATCGAGTTCGCGGCGAGCTACCTCGCGGGCGCAGGGATCGGCCGGCTCGATCGCCTCGCGACGGAGAGATCTCGAACGGCCCTCGCTCCACTCGCCGACAGGAATCCGGACGTCGAGCTGCGAATGCTCGAGCCGGGCTCGGCCATCGACCTCGGCGCGTACGATGCGGCCGTGCTCGATCTTGGTGCCGTGACGAGCTCTCGGATCGGCGGCGGTCGGGCCACGATCGGGGAAGTCGGGATCGGCGCTTCGTCAGACGGCGCGCGCGAGATCCTCGTCGTCCCCGCGGCGGCGGACGCGTGCGTCGCCTGCGCCGCGCCCGCACCGGACGGTCGCCCTGTCACTCCCGATGCGGTCCTCGATGCCTTCGCAGGCGCGATGTCGGCGCTCGTCGTCCTTCGCTGGCTCGCCGGCATCGACGCCGACCGAGCCGTGCGTCGACTCGTCCTCGGTTCGGACTCTCCGACGTGGCGCGACGAGCCCGTCGGCGCGCGCTCGCCGTGCACGCGTCCTTGCCGCAGCGGCACCCAGCCGTTAGGCTCGTAGGGTTTTCTCCCGCGCGTCGTTCTTCGCAGAACCGACGCAAACCTCGAAGGAATCCCCCCGATGGCAGATCTGATCGCGCCGCACGGCGGCCTCACCGAACCTCTTTCCCGTACCGTCCCGCCGGAGCGCGAGAGCGCGTTCCGCAGCGAAGCGGCGAAGCTTCGCAAGGTCCCCGTCTCCGACGCGGACCTCTCGACGGTCTACCGCTTCGGCGACGGCGCGCTCTCTCCGCTCACCGGCCCGATGAGCTCGGCGACGTACAATCGGGTTCTCGACGAGGGCTGCATCGAGCACGGCGGCAAGCGCTGGGCGTGGACGATCCCGCTCTCTCTGCCGGTGACGAAGGAGCTCGCCGACGGATTGAAGAAGGGAGAGCGCGTCGCGCTGACGAGCTCCCGCGACGAGGTCGTCGCGGTGCTCGAGATCGACGACGTCTTCGCGTGGGACAAGCCGCGCTACCTGAAGTCCGTCTACGGCACCGAGCGGACCGATCATCCGGGCGCCGACATGGTGCTGAAGGGCGACGCGGACAAGACGCACCTGATCGGCGGCACGATCGAGGTTCTGCCGCAGCCGAAGAACGCTTCGTTCGGCAAGTACGTCAAGACGCCGCGCGAGGTGCGCGCGCTCCTGCGCGACAAGGGCTGGAAGCGCGTCGTCGCGTTCCAGACGCGCAACCCGCTTCACCGCGCACACGAGTACGCGCTCGTCTACGGGCTCGAGACGCTGATCCGCGCGGGACACGACGCGGGCGCGTGCCTGAACCCGCTCGTCGGCGAGACGAAGGGCGACGACGTGCGCGCCGACGTCCGGATGCGCACGTACGAGGCGCTGATCGAGTCGCGCGGCATCGGCGACGGCGACAGCGACGCCACGCTCTGGGGCCCGCGCAAGGAGTCCGTGCCCGATCGCGTCATCCTGCTCGGGCTCGACATCAAGATGTTCTACGGCGGACCGAAGGAGGCGGTGATGCACGCCATCTACCGCCAGAACTTCGGCTTCACCGACATCGTCATCGGCCGCAAGCACGCCGATGCGCCCTACGCCGACGGTAGCGCGATCTGGGGCGACTTCGACGCGCAGGAGATCTTCTCGAACCTCGGCGGCGGCCTTTCGATCCAGCCGCTGAAGGTCGGCTTCGCCGCGTTCTACGACTCGATGGGCCGCGTCGACCTGACCGAGAACCACCCGGACGAGAAGCCGGTGTCGATCTCGGGCAAGGACGTGCGCGCGGCGCTGACGCAGGGGAAGCCCGTCGACCCGCGCATCATGCGCGAGACGACGTCGCGCATCCTCGGCGAAGCGATGGCCGAGGGCTGATAGACCTGCGCAGGATGACGCAGCCGCAGCGTGCGCCGCGGGTCGCGCGGCGCGACCCCTTCGACGCCGCTTTCGGCGCGGCGACTAGCTAGCCTGCGTTTCTCACCAGATCCCTACTGCGGCGGCCGATAGCACGGAATCTTCGCGAGCTTCTCCCTCTGGGCTCCTCGACGTACTGTTCGAGTACGCCTGCGTCGCCCTCCGGTCCGAGGCTCGCGAATCTTCCGCACTCTCGACCGCCTCGCGACGTGATCTGGTGAGAAATGCAGGCTAGCGTCGGCCTCATGAGCGGATCGGACGGCGGAGCCGGCAACGGCAGCAGCAAGGACCTCTTCGACCTGACCGGCCGCGTCGCCGTGGTGACGGGCGGCAGCCGTGGCCTCGGCCGCGAGATGGTGCTCGCCTTCGCCCGCCACGGCGCGAACGTCGTGATCGCGAGCCGCAAGATCGAGAAGTGCCAGGCTCTCGCGCGCGAGGTCGAGGCGGAGACCGGGCGGCACGCGCTCGCCGTCGGCTGCCACGTCGGCGAGTGGGGCCAGTGCGACGCGCTCGTCGACTCCGCCTACGAGGAGTTCGGCAAGGTCGACGTGCTCGTGAACAACGCGGGCATGTCGCCGCTCTACGAGACCCTCTCCGGCGTCAGCGAGGAGCTCTACGACAAGGTGCTCGCGGTGAACCTGAAAGGTCCGTTCCGCCTCTCGTCGCTCGTCGGCGAGCGGATGGCCGCGGGCAACGGCGGCTCGATCATCAACGTGTCGAGCGTCGCGGCCGTGCAGCCGAGCCCGATCGAAATCCCCTACGCCGCCGCGAAGGCGGGCTTGAACAACTTGACGCGCGGTCTCGCACGCGTCTTTGCGCCGAAGGTGCGCGTCAACTGCATCATGCCGGGCCCGTTCCTCACCGACATCAGCAAGGCCTGGGACCTCGAAGGCTTCAAGAAGTCCGCGAAATCGATCATCCCTCTCCAGCGCGGCGGCGAGGCGCACGAGATCGTCGGCGCGGCGCTCTACCTCGCTTCGGACGCTTCGAGCTACACGACGGGGTCGGTGATCAAGATCGACGGCGGGCTCGGCTTCGCCGCGGGCTGAGCTGCCGACGCCGTCCCCCGAGCACCAAACGCAGCCCCGTGCACGATCGTTCCCCGTCGTGATCTTCGAATGCCAACGAGCGAGACCGATGCACCGGAATGCTTGGGCACTTGCGACGAGAAGGGCTGCGGTGCTCGCAGGTTCGGTGATTCTCATCGTTGCGGCACTTGCCCACAGCTGCGCCTCGACGCAACAGCAGCCGAACGTCGTCCTGGTCGTCATCGATACCCTGCGAGCCGACCACCTCTCCGTCTACGGATATGAGCGCCGGACATCGCCGAATCTCGACCACTTCGCGCGGTCGGCGATGCGCTACACCCGTGTCTTCTCGACGGCCCCGTGGACGCTGCCCGCTCACGCATCCCTCTTTACGGGCAAGTTTCCATTCGAGCATGGCGCCCACGAGGTTCCCTCCCCTCCCGATGCGCCGGACAACGCAGCTCCACTCGACCGAAGCGAGTGGACTCTTGCTGAAGAGCTGCGCGAGCGTGGATATTCCACGGCCGACATCAGCGCGAACGCAGGCTATCTCGACCGCCACTACGGGCTCGATCAAGGGTTCGCGACGTACGACGTCGAGCATCTTCCGGGCGAACAGATCAATCGGAGGGTGAACGATTGGCTCGCGAAGACTCCCGCCCGCCCGGTCTTCCTCTACGTCAACTTCATGGAGACGCATCGGCCCTACGACACGAAGGTTCGCTCCCCCCAAAGCTGGCCGAACCACGCGGAGGCCGATCCTCACGAGCTTCTCGACCGACTCTATCGAGACGTGATGGGGGGTTCGGGCCCGGCGAACCCGCACCTTCGACAGAAAGTCGTCGACCAATACGACACCGGGGTACGAAACGCCGATCTCGCATTCGGGGAGCTGTTGAAAGTCCTCCGTTCGCACGGCCTCGAGGAGGACACCATCATCGTCGTGACCTCGGATCACGGCGAGTATTTCGGTGAGCACCGCCTGGTAGAGCACTCGAAGGACGTCTATCAGAGTGCGCTCCACGTGCCGTTGATCATGCGAACCCCGAACCAAACGCGCGAAGGAGTGAGCGACAGCACGCTGTCGAGCGTGAACGTGCCCGGCCTCATCCTCGCGGCAATCGGCGGAGCGCAGGTCGGCGATACGACATACCTCAGCCGGCAGCCGGGCCGTCATCCGATCATCAGCGAGAACTACTTGAGTCGGGTCAAAGATCTTCGCCATCCCATCTGGGGCGACCGTTTCCAGAGGATCCGGACCGCGATCTTCGACGAGAACTACAAGCTCATTCTCTCCTCGGATGGGCAGCACGAGCTATTCCGCTTGCCAGACGATCCCGACGAGACGAAGAATCTCTTCCGCAGCCACGAACGGGCGGCAGAGCGTTTGACGAGAGAGCTTCATGCCTTCATGGGAGCGACTCGTCGGCAGGTCGCCGATCCTTACGGAGACGCCCGCCGTGGGATGGGCGCGCCCCGATGACGACGGACGTTGGCGACTGCTCCGCAAGCGGATGTCCCGGTTCCCGCTCGGAGCAGCCCCTCACGGCGAAGGCAGGAGCGCGCATCGCGGGTCGACGTTGCAGTCGACGAGCCGAACCACTTCTGCGTCGGGCGGGTTCGTTTCGAGGAACCTCCCGATCCCCCGGGCATAGTACTTGCGCTCGAATGCGCCGGGCGAGAGCGGTGAGAAGTCGTACGTGACGACGCAGTCGCCCGCGCTGCAGAAGAGCTCGGCCAGCTCCGGTGGAACGAGCTCGTCGAGCTCCGGATCGACGCCGTACCGGTAGGTCGTCGACAGGATCCGGATCACGTCTTCCGCGTTGCCGGCGGAAAACTCCTGGCGGTGCACCTCACCCGGCGCGGGCGCGATCGGGAAGAGAATTCCGGGCTTGTCACCGTCCCGACCCGCCTTGAACGATCCATCGATGCGGATCAGCTCCGGCAGCGCGGGGACATCGCCGGCGAACGTCTCGAAGTCCTTCACCTCTTCGCCGCAGTAGAGCACGTCGCCGCTCCTCGCGTGCGCGAACCAGTCGTCCGTGTCCTCGATCACCTCGCCGGCGACCTCGACACGGTCGTTGACGACGATGCAGGTCACCCCCTCGACGAGCTTCGTTTCATCCAAAACCTCGATGACGATACGCTCTTCTCCGCCGGCGAATTCCCAATGGTGACCCGGCGCGAGCGGGAAGAACGGGTTCGGCGTCGTGAGGTCGGTGAAGTCGTCGTCGAAGTCGGCCGGGTCGAAGCCCGGGTCGTAGCGCGCTTCCCCGATCTCGCCGCAGAGGTCGCGGCGTGCAGCGTACTGCTCACGGCAGAGCGCCCGAGCCTCGACGCGCGCGGCCTCCGCTTCGTCGACGCACTCATTGCGCTCCTCGTCGTCGGAGACGTTGATGCAGACGGCCTTCGCCGTGAGGAAGTCTTCTCGCACCTCGAAGCGGCATGCGTCCAGCTGTGCAGCAGCGGTAGCCGAGCAGAAGCGCCCCTCGACGATCGCAGGAACCACTCCGGGAGCGAAGCCGACCGCGGCAGCGAGCGAACGTGTCGCCCAGCCCCTCACGTGTCCCCGGCAGCTCCGTCGAGTCGCGCCGTCCGGTGAATGTTGCATCTCGTCCCCCCGATCTATTTTGGCAAATATTTGCCAAAGACTAGATTCTGGGATCGAAATGCCAGATCATGGTAGCCGGGTCAACGTGAAAAACGACCTCGATCTCCCGCGGAGGCCCCGTCCATGAGCGATTCGTCCGGACAGGCGAACCGTCGGGCCCTCGCGGCCGCGCTCGATCGGATCTTCCGCGCTCTGGCGAGGCTCTGCCTGCGGCACGGACTCTCCTATGAAGCGACCGCCGAGATCGCGAAGCGCGCCTTTGTCGACACGGCGAGGCGCGAGTTCCGGATTCCGGGCCGCAAGCAGTCGGCCTCGCGAATCGCGCTTCTCACCGGGCTCCACCGGAAGGACGTCGGCCGGATGATGAAGGCCGAGCAGCCGGCGGACCCGGTCGCCGAAGCGCGCGTCGCCTACGCCGCTCGCGTGATCGGCGGCTGGCGGCGGGACGAGACGTTTGCGGACCCGCGCGGCGGACCCGCGGCACTGCCCTTCGAAGGCGGCGCGTCGAGCTTCGTCGATCTCGTGAAGCGCCACGGTGGCCGCGACGTCCCGGGTCGAGCGGTGCTCGACGAGCTGACGCGCGTCGGCGCGGTATCCCGGCTTCGCGACGGCCGGATCAAGCTCGTCGCGCGCGCCTACGTACCTGCCGCTGCCTCGGTCGAGAGCCTGGCCATCCTCGGCAGCGACGTCGCCGATCTCATCGCGGCCATCGACCACAACCTCTCGAGTGGTCCGGATGCGGGATTCTTCCAGCGCCGCGTCTCCTACGACGACATTCCTGCCGAGGCGGTCGACGAGCTTCACGCGCGCGTCCGGCGCGAGGGTCATTCCCTGCTCGAGCGGCTCGATCGCGTTTTCGCACGGCACGATCGCGACTCGAATCCGAAGTCGCAGGGAACCGGACGCAAGCGGGTCATGACCGGCGTGTACTTCTTCGTCGAAGACGTCGAGCCGGACGAGGAGAAGAAACCGTGATGATCGCGAAGAGCGCAAAGCGACACTCGACGCTCCGGCGTCTCCCGCTGCTCGCCGTCGCGGTGGGCTGCGGCTCGAATCTGAGCATGGGGGGCGGCATCGCCGGGACCTCCTCGGTGTCGGGGCCGATCTCGGGCTTCGGGAGCATCATCGTCGGTGGCGTCGAATTCGACACGGGCTCCGCCACGGTGACGATCGAAGGCAATCCCGCGGACGTTGCCGATCTACGCCTCGGAATGGTGGCGCTGGTGCGGGGTACGATCGAGCCGCGACGCGCCGCCGGCGTCGCCGAGACCGTTCGCGTCGATCACCTCGCTCGAGGACCGCTCGCGCTCGTCGATCCGGGTGCTGCGCGACTCTCGCTCCTCGGGCAGGAGATCGTCGCCGACGCGAGCACGGTCTTCGAGCCCGTTCCCTTCGCGGAGCTCGCGCCGGGCGACCGCGTCGCGGTCAGCGGCTTTCTCGGCGGCGATGGCCGCATCCGTGCCACGCGGATCGCGGCGCCCGAGGACGGAGAGATCGAGCTGACCGGCCTCGTCGCCGATCTCGACCCGGCCGCGCTGACCTTCCGCATCGGGGGCCTCGTCGTCCAGTTCGCCGGCGCGGTCGTCGAGGGCGCGCCGAGCGGCGGCCTCGTGGACGAGCTTCTCGTCGAAGTGGAAGCGGAGGTTCCTCCGGCGAACGACGTCCTCACGGCGGTCGGCGTCGAGGTGTTCGATTCGTCGCTCGCCGAGGAAGGCGACGGCCTCGACGTCGAGGGCTTCGTCACGCGGGTCCCTTCGCCCGACGAGCTCGTGCTGAACGAGACGCAACCGGTCCGGCTCACGGCCGAGACGCGATTCGAAGGCGGCGATCGCGCCGATCTCGTCGTCGGCGCCCGGGTCGACGTCGAAGGTGTCGCCGGGGAGGGCGGACTTCTCATCGCACGAGAGGTCGAGTTCCTGCGGTAGCCGAGACCGAATCCCCTACGCCGCAGGCCGGTGCACACTCGACAGCTCCGACGCGAACAGAGCGTGCGTCCGCGCCATCAGCTCCTCGACGGAAAGATTCGCGAAGCTCTCGGGCGGGATCTCGTCGAGGATGCGCACGCGGATGTCGTGGTGCCCACGCAGCGTGAAGCCGCGCTTCGGAAGCGCGTGGCTCGTGCCCTCGACGACGATCGGCAGGAGCGGCACGCGCTCCGACTTCGCGAGCTGGAACGCGCCGCGCTTGAACGGCTTCAATCGCCCGTCTGCGGAGCGCGTTCCCTCCGGGAAGATCATCACCGAGCTGCCCTCGGCGAGCGTCTTCTCGCACGCGGACATCATCGCGGTGATGCTCGCCGCGTCGCCGCGGCGAAGCTTGATGTAGCGGTTCATCGACATGTTCCACCCGATGCACGGCACGCGGAAGATCTCGATCTTCGAGACCCACTTGTAGTGCACGAAGAGACGGAACAGCACGAGGATGTCGAGCAGCGACTGGTGGTTCGCGACCATCACGTACGCGCAGTCGCGGCGAATCCGCTCGCGCCCGCGGATCGTGACCCGCCAGATCGGATTGAGCCACGTGTAGATCGACGCCCAGAAGCACGTGAACAGGTGCAACGCGCGAAGCCGCCGATCGAAGAGGACCGTCACCGCCCAGATCAATACCGCGACCGGAAAGAGCAGGAGCGAGCTCACGGTGATGAAGACCCAGAACAGGGAGGAGAGGACAGTAGCGAGCATTTCGGCCTTCCCTAGCGCAGCCGTCCGGACGCCGCACCCGTTCCACGCGCGTACAGACGAGGGCGGAATCCGAGCGGTCGGACCGGAGGAGAGGCGTGCTAGCCTCCCGCGATGTCCTCGGAGCGCGTCGTTACCGTTTCCCGGTCCGTCTGGTCGCGGCAGGCGCTCGAGGGCTACCGCGAGATGTGGCGTCTCGCTTGGCCGGTCAGCGTTTCGTCCGCGACGGTGATGCTCGCGCAGATCGCGAACCTGTTCTGGATCGGACACCTCGGAACCGAAGCCGTCGCCGCGGTCTCTCTTTGCAGCCACGTGCTGTTCATGGCGTTCGGGCTGACGCAGATCGTCTCCGTCTCCGGCGTCGCCGTGGTCGCGCGACGTATCGGTGAGGGGGACGCGCGCGAGGCGTTCGCCGCTTCCGTGCACGCAGCCGTGCTCGGCGCGATCCTCGGCGTGATCGTCGGCGGCGCCGGCTGGCTCGGTGCCGGTCCACTCGTCGCGTTCTTCGACACGGAGCCGGCGGTGACGCGGGTCGCGGTACCGTTCCTCGAGATCACGCTCGCGGCGCACGCCTTCTTCTTCGTCTCGATGGCGCTCGGCGCGGCATACCACGGGATGGGCGACACGCGTACGCCGATGATCGTGAGCACGGCGGTCGTCGCGCTCAATGCGATCCTCGATCCGCTCCTGATCTTCGCGCCGGGCGAGCTCGTGGTCGGCGGCTTCGACGTCGGCTTCCTCGGCCTCGGCCTCGGCGTGCAAGGTGCTGCGATCTCCGACGTGATCGCGACGGCGCTCGGCTGCTTCGTATTCCTCGCACTCTGGCTCCTCGATGGCCCGTTCCCGAAGGCCGCGCGCGGCGCGGTACGCATCCGTCCGGTCGAGCTCTGGCGTCTCCTCGAGATCGGGATCCCGGCGAGCGTCAGCATGCTCGCGCGGCCGCTGTCGACGTTCTTCCTCCTGAAGGTGATCGCTTCGTTCGGCACCGCACCGCTCGCGGCGTTCGGCATCGCACTGCGCGCGTTCTCGCTGAACTGGATCCCCTACTCCGGCTTGAACGCCGCGGTCGCGACGCTCGTCGGACAGCGGCTCGGTGCGCGCGACCAGGGCGGCGCCTGGCGCGTCGTCGAGCGCGGCCTCGCTCTGGGGACGGCTCTCGGCTTCGCGTTCTGCGCCGCCTACGTCGCCTGGGCGGAGGAGTTCATCGCGTTCTTCGACGCGTCGCCGGCGGTGATCGCGGCCGGCGTGCCGTTCCTGCAGATGATCGCGGTCGGGATCCTGTTCAACGGACCGGCGCTCCCGATGTCCGCGGCGATGAACGGCGCGGGCGACACGCGTCCGCCGATGATCGCGGCGTTCCTCGCGAACTGGCCGTTGAAGCTGCCGCTCGCGTGGGCCCTCGCGATCCCGTTCGGACTCGGCGTCGAGGGCGTGTGGTGGGGGATGTTCGTGTCGATCCTCGCGGAAGCGGTCGCGCTCTGGCTCTGGTTCCGTCGCGGCCGCTGGACGCAGACGTCCGTCTGAGGACGCGCCTCTACGACGGTCCGCGGAGCTCGAGAGCGCTCACGAGGAGCGTGATCGTCGCGATCCAGCTCCCGACGATGCGATACGCGACCTGCGTCCAGAACGCGTCGAAGCGGAGCATCAGCGAGACGACGTTGCCGAGGATCAGGAGCACGCCCGCGACGAGCCCCGGGACGTAGAGAAGCGGACGCTCGATCTCCTCGAGCTCGCCGAACGTCGCGGAGTAGCCGTGCGAAGCCGCCACGATCGCCGCGAACACGACGAGGGCGATCCAGTGGGGCGCCCACCGAGCCGCGACGAGGATTCCTGCGATCAGCGCGCCGGCGCGAGCGACCCAGGGAAGCGACGGCAGCGCGACTCTCGTCGCCGCGAGCGCGCTGCCGAGGAGCGTCGCAACGAGGATCGCTCCGAGGAGGCTCGGCAGGTTCGGCTCGGGCTGCTGCCCGGCGAGGAGCGCCAGTGCCAGCACGACGAGCAGCGACTCCGGATGCGTGACCGGCTGCAGTACGCCGGCGTAGAAGTCGCCCGCCGCGAGCGTCCCGTGCGCGAACGCGACGGTCGGGACGAGACAGAGCGCCGCCGCGAGACCGGCGACACACGCGAGCCCCCCCGCCCTCACGCGAGGAGCAGGCTCGCCGCGAGATAGAGCCCGATGATCACGATCACCGTTCCGCCCGCGCGCAGGATGTGGAGACCCGAAGGGAGCTTGATCACGAACCCGATCAGGATGCCGGTGAGATGGATCAGCCCCGTCGAAAGCACGAAGCCGGCGCTGTATTCGACGGCGCCCACCTGCCCGGGAAGCTCGAGGCCGTGCGCGTAGCCGTGAAAGATCGCGAAGAACGCGACGAGGAGCGCCGCCACCCAGAGCGGCGGCCGCTGATCGAGCGCGATCATCGAGCCGAGGACGATCACCGACATCGCGATGCCGAGCTCGACCCACGGCACCGGCAAGCCGATGATTCCGGCGACCCCGCCGAGGGCCATCACCATCGGGAACGCGACGGGGAGGATCCACAGCGCCGGCGGGCCGAGCTGCGCGCCCCAGATGCCGACCGCGAGCATCGCGAGCACGTGATCGATGCCGCCGAGCGGGTGCAGGAAGCCGGCCCAGAACCCGCCGATCGAGCCGGTGTGCGCCTGCGCGACGCTCGGGAGAAGCACGAGCACGAGGGCGCCGACGAGGACGCCCGTCCTCTCGAAGCGAAGCGTTCTTCTCGACATGCGGTCGACGATACGGGGTCGCCGCCGACTCCGGCAAGCGGACGGTCCCGCTCGCTCCCAGGCGCTCTAGAGAGCCTTGCCGCTCGCGATCACCGTCGCGCGCGCCACGAGCGTCGCGGTCAAGCCCAGTGCAGCATCCGGTGCGTCTCGAGGAGACGTTGGCGGATCGGGATGTCGAACGGGCAAGCCGCCTCGCAGGGGGCCGGGCAGTGCGTGCAGCTCGAAGCGGAGCGCGCCACGTCGACCTTCGCGTACATCCGCATCGCTTCGCGCTGCTGCTTGTACGTCTCGGCGTACATGCGGAAGCGCAGCAGGTCGTCGATCGCGACCTCGTTCGGACAGGAATCGAGGCACTCCCCGCAGCCGGGCCGGCAGTACCGGTTCGACACGAGCCGGTCGTACTTCTCGAGCACGGCCGTGTCCTGCGACGTCATCGGCTGTCCCGACGCGTACAGGTACTCGTCGATCTGCGGAAAGTGGGCGATCGTCACGACGAGACCGCTCACGTCGGGATTCGACAGAACCCACTTGAACGCGGCCTGCGCGAACGACTCGCGCTCCGTCGGCGTGAAGTCCGCGAGCTGGCTGTGGTACGCGCCCTTCAGCGTCTTCATCGCGACGACGCCGACGCCCTTCTCCTTCGCGTCGTGGAAGATGTCGTGCAGGTCGGGCCAGTTCTTGAAGTTGTACGCGACCATGATGACGTCGAAGCGGCCGCTGTCGACCGCGTGGCGCATCACCGTCTCGAGGTCCGGCGTGTGGCTCGAGACGCCGAGGAAGCGGACCTTCCCCTGCTCCTTCAACCGGCCTGCTGCCTCGTGGATGTTCGGCGCCATGAGCCGGTCGACCGTGTTCACCGCGTGGATGTGCACGAGGTCGAGGTACTCGAGGTTCATCCGCTTCAGGCTCGCGTTCACCGACTCGATCACCTCGGAGACCGGCGTGTCGTCGGCGAGGTGGCCGTCCGTCGTGCAGAATTTCGAGACGATGAAGAGCTGGTCGCGCGGCGTCCCGCGGATGCCCTCGCCGAGCGTCGTCTCGGAGACCGCGTCGGAGTAGTCCGGCGACGTGTCGAAGTAGTTGACGCCGCGCTCGATCGCGCGGCGGACGACCTTCGGATCGGTCAGGTCCGAGCAGCCGAACGAGATGTCCGACATCGCGAAGCCCGTCTTCCCGAGCGGCCGGTGCGACACGACCTTCGAGTCCGCCCAGCGCGCCTGCGGCGCCTCCGCCTCGGGCGCTTCGCGGACGAGGAAGAGCTGCGTCCCGTACTTGCAGGCGGCGACCGCCGCGGCGCCGCCGGCTACGACGCCCCCCGAGGTGAGGAGCGTGCGCCGGCTGATGCGCGGGTTTTCCTTCCCGTCCGTGTCCGCCATTCGTACCTCCCGTCGTCGTTCGACTCTCACGAGCCTACACGGGCGGGAGCCGGATACAACCGCGAGCTCAGCGACGCGGCAGGCGGCGCGGGATCGACGGCGTGCAGCGGATGCTGCCGCGGCCGATCGGCGCGCGATGCGCGAGGAAGCTCGACGGCGTGCAGAGCGAGCCCGACCCGAGCGTCGAGGCGAGAGGCGCACCGGGATTGCTGTAGCGGAAGCGCACCACGTCCGTGCCGTTGCCGAACGCGTTCCCGAAGTTCGCGAGGTAGACGTCGCGCGTGTCGAAGCCCGGCCCCTGCCCGAACGCGAGGTTCGAAGGCCAGTTGAGGAGCGGATCCTCCGAGAGCTCGACGACCTCGCGCGAAGGCGTCACCGCGAGGAGCATCCCGCCCCCGACGACGAGCAGGTTTCCCGCGCGGTCGAACGCGATGCCGTCCGCGATCGGCAATCCTTCCGCATAGAGCTCGGGCTCGCCGAGCGAGCCGTCGGAGAGAAGCCGCATCCGGATGATGTGTCCCGGGAGCGTCAGCGCGACGTAGAGCCAGCTCTGGCCGCCGGTCTCCCACGTCGCGAGGCCGTTCGGGAAGTTGAGTCCGCTCGCGAGAACGAAGGGCTCGCCGTCGATGATCTCGACGATGTTTCCGCTCGTCGAGCCGCTGACGAAGACGCGCCCGCTGCGGATCGATTGCACGACGAAGTTCGGGCCGCCGATTCCCTCCGCGAAGAGAGTCGACTCGCCGTCGGGCGTCACCGCCCAGATGCGATCGTTCGGAACCGAGGTCGCGAGGATGCGGCCGTCGGCGAGGACCGTGATGCCCGCGAGCGGTCCCTGCACCGTCGCGAGGAGCTCGCCGACGCCGTCCGGCCCGAAGCTCAGGAGGTCGCCCGTCGTGCTGCCGACGATCAGCCGACCGTCGCGCGTGAACGCGAGCCCTTCGGGCCCGGCGAGATCGCCCGCGAAGACCTCGACGGGTCCCGCAACCGGCGGCCGCGCCGCGGCGGGCACGGCAGAGAGAGCGACGAGTACGACGAGCGCGGCGGCGAGAGTCGCGACACGGGAGAGGCGAGCGGGAGTCGGCATGAGCGGCTTTCCTTTCGTCCGGGAGCGAGAACGAGCGCGACTCTACCCCGCGCCCGGCCCCGGACGGAAGGGCGACGCTCAGGGCTCCACGGTGTGCTCCCCGTCGACGTTCTCGAACGCGTGTGGACGGCGCAGGAGAGGAAGTGGTCGTCGAGGAGCCCCACGACCTTCCGCTGCTCGGCATCGATGCCGGCCTCGAGCGTCGCGACGGGATCCTCCGTCTCGCCGTACTCGTTCGACACGAACGTCTTGATCGCGTCCTCGAGCCCGGGGCCGAAGCGCACGAGGTGCTGCGACATCGGCTCCCCGCCCATCTGCGCGACGACGAGGTGCGGGTAGGCCTCCACTCGTCCACCGTCTCGAAGAACGCTGGCGCCCGCCGCCAAGCGAGGTTGGCGAGACCGCCAGCGGACGTATGCGCCGCGAGGCGGGCTCTATGCCTTCCTTCGGCTGCCGCGCGCGGGCCGGAGGCCGAGCGCGGGCACGAGACGCCGGTGCAGCAGCGCGCGGAGCTCGGACTCGTCGCGGCCTTCCGGGGACTCCAGCAGGAGGAACGAGAACAGGAAGCGGACGAGGACCTCGCCGATCTCGTCGAGCTCGGCCTCGTCGAACCGGTGGCGGCGAACGATGCTCCCGAGCGCGCCACGCAGGAACGCGCGCGGGCGAGCCGAGAAGATCCCCTCCGTGTCGAGCCCTCCGGGCGAGAACAGCAGACCGAGCGTCGGGTCGGCGGGCAGCTCGCGAAGGAAGAAGAGCAGCGCCTCGACGACGCGATCCGCATCCGCGTCGAAGGATTCGAGGTGCTCGAAGAGCCTCCCCGAGAGAAGCGCCGCCGCGCGGTACTGCGCGAGGGTCAGGATCTCGTCGCGGTCCTTGAAGTAGGCGTAGACGGTCGGGCGAGTGACGCGCGCCTCGGCGGCGATGTCGCCGACGCTCGTCTTCTCGCGGCCGAAGCGGCGAACGCAGCGAATCGCGGCGTCCATCAGGCGATCGCGCGCCTCGCTCTCCCCGGAGGGGCTGCTTCCCGCCCACGCGGACCGGCGCATGATCTGACTTTACACAGATAGTCTTATCTGTCAAATCGACGGCATGGCACGACTCGCGATGCTCGTCCTCATCGCCGCGGCCGGAGCGAGCGGCTGCCTCTGGCGTCTCTTCCCCGAGCCGTACGCGGTCAACACGCCGGTGCTGCACTTCCTGCTCGGAACGTCCGCCGGGGCGCCCGACGCGGAGGCTCTCGAGCAACGCATCCGTGTTCCGGAAGGCTTCGCCGTCGCCGTCTACGCGGACGGGCTCGCCCGCCCGCGCTTCCTCGGCTTCACGCCCGCGGGCGATCTCCTCGTGAGCCAGCCGAACGACGGACGCATCCTCCTCCTCGAGCGGGATGCGAACGGCGACGGGCGAGCGGACGGCGAGCGCGTGCTGCTCGACGGCCTGGCGTGGCCGCACGGATTCGACGTCCACGACGGCTGGCTCTACGTCGCACAGTCGGAGTCGCTCGTGCGGATCCGCTTCGACGCGGAGGGCGGCGAGGTGCACGGTCCGCTCGAGACGCTGGCTCCGCTGCCCGAGGGCGTCGGACACTGGTACAGGAACGTCCGGATCGGCCCCGACGGGCGCGCGTACGTGACCGTCGGCTCGAGCTGCAACGTCTGCGAGGAGGAGGATCCGCGCCACGCGACGATGCTCCGCTTCGCGCTCGACGGCTCGGAAGAGGAAACGGTCGCGCGCGGTCTCCGCAACGCGGAGGGCTTCGACTGGCAGCCCGTTTCGGGAGAGATCTACGCGACCGAGGCGGGACGCGATTTCCTCGGCGACGACTTCCCTCCCGAGGAGCTGAACCGCATCGTCCCCGGCGGCTTCTACGGCTGGCCATACGCGAACGGCGAGAACGTTCCCGATCCGGACTTCGGCGAAGGGAACGAGGCCGTGATCGCGACTGCCCTTCTGCCCGCGCACCAGTTCCCGGCGCACACGACGCCGCTCGGCATCACGTTCCTTCGCGACTCGAGCTGGCCCGAAGACTATCGCCACGCCGCGCTCGTCGCGCTGCACGGCTCGTGGAACCGGAACCGGAAGCAGGGCTACGAGGTGGTCTCCCTGCACTGGAAGGAGGACGGACGGATCGAGGAGCGTGCGTTCCTCTCCGGCTTCCTCCGCGAGGACGACGTGATCGGCCGCCCCGTCGACGTCGCCGAAGGCCCCGACGGCGCCGCGTACGTCTCGGACGATCACGCGGGAGCGATCTACCGCGTGTACCCGGGAGAAGGAGAAGGCGCGCTCCGCATCGCGTCGGGCCCACCGTCCGCAGCACCGGCGGCCGTCGATCCGCTCGCCGGGCTCTCCGAGCGCGAGCGCCGCGCTCTGGTCGAGGAGGGAGCCGCGCTCTTCATGCAGTGGGAATGCGCTCGCTGTCACGATCCGGAGCGTCGCGCGCCGGGTGTCGTCACGCTCCCGCTCTCGAACCTCGCGGCGCGCTGGAACGTCGACGGGCTCGAGGCCTTCCTCGCGCGTCCGCGCCCGCCGATGCCGACGTTTCCGCTGGGCGAGCCGGAGCGCCGCGCACTCGCCGTCTACCTGCTCGCGGAGCGTTGAGCGCGACCGCTCACACGCGCGAAGCGGCGCTCGCGACCCGCCGTACGAGCCCCGTCGAGCAACACAGGATCCTCGAGAGCGCGGCGTGCAGCTCCGCCACGGGAAGCCGCTCTACGACCTGCTCCTCGGCGTGCTCGCGGCGGCGCGGCGGCGCGGGCTTCGCGCGGAGGTGCCGCCGATCCATCTGTACTACGTCCTGATCGGCTCGATCGGGATGATCTTCAGCCAGGCCGAGGAGTGCCGCCGCATCACCGGCATCGATCCGACGGCGTCCGAGGAGATGATCGAGGCGCACGCCGAGGTCGTGGAGCGCATGCTCCTGAATCTACTCGCGGACGGCTGACGAGCGCAGCGGCTCGGGTCAAACCAGCTCGACCGGGTCTCCGACCGCGACCTCGCCGGCCGCCTCGACCGTCGCGTAGACGCCGAGGTTCTGGTTCGCATCGCGCACGATCGCGCGCAGCACCGTCGGATCGCCCGGCAGATCGTCCACGGCGCGCGTCGTCATGCTGCAGCGCATGGTCGGGATCGTCACGCCGATCGTGACGCCACCGACACGGACCTTCCGTCCGCACCACGCGGTCTCGACGAATCCGCTCGTCCCGCCCGTGGGCTCGACGAGGAAGTTCGGCCGGAAGCGAGCGCGCTCGAACCGCGCCGTCGGAGCGAGCGCGGAGAGCGCGCGTAGCGACGCCGTGGTCATCAGGTGCAGCGGAGCGAGATCGAAGTACGTCCCGAGTGGCGACGTGAACTCGAAGATCTCGGGCGGCACGACGGAGAAGTCCGGAAGCGGCTCGTCCGGCAGCCGGCCGAAGATCTGCCGCAGCTCCTTCTCGAAATCGGGATCGTCGGGCTGTCCGCGGCGATAGTGATCTCGGTCCTCCGCCGGCCGAAGCGAGCAGAGCTTGACGGCCCGTCCGACGAGCGCCGAGAGCCGCGCGTCGACGTCGGAGTCGCCGCTGCGCACGCTCGTCTCGTCCGGCAGCGTGATCGTCACGGGAGGCACGTGCGCGGCGCTCGGCTCCGCTTCGTACGAAGCGCGGCAGCGCATCAGGACCGGCATCTTCTTCGCGCCGCGGATCTCCGCCGCTGCTTCGTCGCGAAGAGCCCAGCCGCGGTCGCCCGGAATCCCGCGCTCGCCCACCTCCGCACGCTCGCGGCGCTCGCCCGCCATCGACTTGACGGGATAGCGCCAGATCTCCTTCACGTGTCCGACGACGGCCATGGGCCTCCCTCTAGCGCACGGATCCGCGCGACGTCATCCGGCCGGCGCAGGGGATCCCTGCATCGCGAGCGCGAAGATCTTCTGCGCCGCGGGCCGCGCGAGCGCGGTCCGGAGCCAGCCGCGGGCGCGCGGGAACGGATGCAGGTCGATCTTCACGAGAAAGACGGGCGCGACGACCGCGGCGACGTTCAGGTCCGCGACGGTGAAGCCGCCGCCGAGGAGATGCTCTCGCCCGGCGAGCGCCTCCTCGAGGACCGCGAGCCGTCCGCGAAGCGTCGTCTCGGCCGTCGCTTCGACGGCGAGGTCACGCTCCGGCTCGGGTCCGCTCCGGCTCTTCAGGAGCGAAAGCATCGGCCCGTCGACGTCCGTCTGCGCCCAGATGCTCCACTGCACGGCGTGCGCGCGCCCGGCGGTGCCTTCGGGCGGCAGGAGCCGGTAGCGCTCGGAGAGGTAGAGGTTGATCGCGAGCGAGTCCCACACCACGACGTCGCCGTCGACGAGCGTCGGCACGCGACGGTTCGGATTCAGGCGCGCGAGCTCGGCGCACCCCGCCACTTCCTCCGCGGTGTGCAACGGGACGAGCTCGTGCTCGAGACCGCCTTCTTCCAGCATCCAGAGCACGCGGTGCGTGCGGTTCGGTGGAGCACCGAAGACCCGGATCATGCTCGATCCCCTTCTCGGGCTTCTCGCCCGGTCTCAGCTTCGGAGGAGCTCCCGCAGCAGCTCCGAGTTCCGAGCGGCGGAGTGCGCCGTCTCGCGCGAGATCTCGCCGCGCCGGAAGAGATCGGCGAGCGAAAGCTCGAGAGAGACCATGCCCTCCTCGCGCCCCGTCTGGATCTGGCTCGCGATGTGATGACCGCGGCCCTCGCGAATGGCATGCGCGACGGCGTGGTTCACGATCGTCTTCTCGATCGCGGGCACGAGGCGGCCCGGTCGCGTCGAGGGGAGCAGGAGCTGCGTCACGATCGCCCGCAAGACGCTCGCGAGCTGCAAGCGCACCTGCCCCTGCTGGTACGGTGGGAACGCGTCGACGATCCGATCGATCGCCATCGCGGCACCGCCCGAGTGCAGCGTCGAGAGCACGAGGTGCCCCGTCTCCGCGGCCGTCAGCGCCGCGGCGATCGTGTCGGGGTCGCGCATCTCGCCGACGAGGATGACGTCCGGCCCCTCGCGCAGCGCGGCGCGCAAGCCCCCGGCGAAGCTCTCGACGTGGCGCCCGAGCTCCCGCTGGTGGATGAGCGAGCGGCCGTGCGCATGCTCGAACTCGATCGGGTCCTCGAGCGTGACGATGTGGTACGCGCGCGTCTGGTTCAGATGATCGATGAGCGCGGCGAGCGTCGACGATTTCCCCGAGCCGGCGGGTCCGACCATCAGCACGAGGCCGTCGCGGTACTCCGCAAGAGTCCGCAGGTCCCCGGGCAAGCCGAGCCCCGCGAGCGTGCGGATGCGCCGGTGGATCGGCCGCAACACCGCGGCGATACCCTCGCGATGCCGGAAGACGTTCGCGCGCACGCGGCCGACGCCCAGGTCGAGACCGAGGTCGACGCTGCCGTGGCTCTCGAGCACCGCGCGCTGCGCTTCGTCGATGCGGAGGAGAGAGAAGATCCCCTCCGCCGTGCACCGCGTGCCGGGGATCTCCTCGACGTCGCGATCGACGCGCATCCGCGCGTCCGCCGCGGTCGAGAGGAAGAGGTCCGTCGCCTCGACCTCGAGGGCCCGCGCCACGAGCGGCTCGAGCATCGCCGCTTCCGCGACGTCGTCCGGGTGAGGTGGCCTCGCCTCGGCCGAGCCGGTCGCGCGAGCTTCTCGCACGGGCCGAGCGGCGCTCGAAGCTCCTGGCCCGTCGGCGAGCCGGACCTCGAGCCGCTTCGTTCCGTCGAACTCGACCTCGAACGCCGTTCGTTCGCCCTTGGCCTCGAGCATGTAGCGATCGACGACGCCGGCGCTGCGCAGCTCCTCGACGAAACGAGCGAGGATGCCTCCTTCGAGCGCCGGCATCGAGAGCACGCGGCGCTCGCCGGCCTTGATCAGCGCGGGCACCTCCCCCGCGTTCAGGACGAGCGCTTCCGCGCCCTGCGCGAGCATCAAGTTCAGAAGAGCGTCGACTCCGGGCATGCCCGCATTCTGGCAGGAGCCGGCGAACAGTTGCCAGCCGAGCGCGGCGCGGCCCGGCCCGGCCCGTCAAGCGACCGCGAGCACCTCCGCGACGCCCTGCTCGAGACACTCGACCAGGCGCTCCGGATCCGGAACCGCGGCCCGGTCCGTGTTGACGGCGATGCCGAGGTCGCCCTTGTAGCTGAAAAGAGTGATGTTGGCGGCGGCGCCCGAGAGCGGCCCGAAGCCGTAGATCTGCTCGATGCGCGCGCCCGAGAGGTACACCTCGGACGGCGGACCGGGCACGTTGCTCGTCACGAAGTCGACGCCCTTCAGCATCGCGCCGAAGGCCGTCGTCGTGACCGCCGTGGGAAACCGGTTCAGGACGGAGCTGATCTCCTCGACGATCGGCAGAGCGGGCTCGTTGCGCTGCTTCTGCACGCGGTCGCGGATCTCGCGCATGCGCGCGATCGGATCCGGGATGTCGAGCGGCACGAGAAATCGGACCGGCACGAACTGATTGCCCGCCTTCGTCTTCGTTTCGGAGCTCTGCAGATTGATCGGCATGCTCATGCGAAGCTCTTTCGCGTTGGCGCCTAGCGCTTCGTGGTAGAGACGAAGCCCGCCGGTGACCATCGCGACGAAGGCGTCGTTCAACGTCCCGCCGGCCTTCCGTGCGGCCGCCTTCGTCGGTGCGAGCGGCACGCGGAGCGCGTCGAAGCGCCAGCGAGAGGAGCGGCCGCGCATCAGCGGGCTCGCGGGCTCCGAGACGGGTCGAAGGAGGCGTCCGACCGAAGCGAGCGCTCCCGTCAAGTCGCGCGCTGCGCCGACGGGATCGCGCGCGACACCGGCGAGGCTCTCTCCGAGAGCATTCCACGTTCGCTTGACGCGGTCTGCCTGCTTCCGGCGCTCGTGGTCGAGAGCGTCGAGGAATCGCTCCGCCTGGCTCATCAGGTGGACGGGCGGTGCGTCGGGCATCGGGTCGAGGTCGCTGTCCGGCTCCGGCTCGCGCGTTCGCTCGACCATGCTCCTCGTCATCCGCACGAGGCCGACGCCGTCCGAGAGCGAGTAGTGGAGCTTCATCACCATCGCGGCACGGCCCTCCTCGAGGCCGTCGGCCACGAGCAGCTCCCAGAGAGGCCGATCGCGGTCGAAGCCCTGCATCGCCATCGGCTGCACCATGTCGAGGAGAGCGCGCATCGAGCCGTCGCCCGGGACGCGCGCCTGACGCACGTGGAAGGCGAGATCGAAATCGGGATCGGCCTCCCAGCGGGGCGGCGCCATCGAGTACGGATTCGAGACGACGCGCTCGCGAAGCCGCGGCACGATGCGCGTCGCGCGGTCGATCTTCGCGAGGAGGCGCTCCCGATCGGGCGCCCGGTCGAGCACCCAGACGACGGTGATCGTCGAGCGCAGGAGCGGATCCCGCTCGATGTGCCACATGAGCGCGTCGGCATCGCTCATGCGATTGTCGAACTGCACGCCTTCGGACATCGCGGAACCCTCCCGCGCGGCAGTATAGGCAGGGTCCGCGGTGCAGAGCTACGCCTGCTCGAGCCCGCTTCGCTCCCTTGACGCCGGCAGCGCGGCCCAGCAGGGTGAGCGGGACGTGGATCGCTCCAGGCTCCGCACCACTGCGGTCCCATCGGGCCGTTGGCTCGCCGTCGCCGCGGCGCTCCTACTTCTTTCCGGGCCCGCTCTCGCGCTCGAGCCGCAGGATCCCGAGTGGGAGCAGCTCCTCCATGCCTACCTCGTCGATCCGGAAGGCAACCGCGAGGCGGTCCTGGCGCTCGGCAAGAGCGGCACCGAGGGACTCGGCGCACCGGCGATCCTGCTGATCGCCGACGCGCAGTTTCGCGCCGGAGAGTACGGCGAAGCGCGCCGGCTCTTCCGTCAGGTGGTCGAGCAGGAAGAGGTCGAGGACCGGCCGACCGCCGCGAGCAGCATCGGCCACTTCGGGCTCGCGATGGTCGAGGTCGAGGGCGGCGACTTCGCCGGAGCCTACGAAGAGTTCGGCCGTGCCGGCGGGCCGGAGAGCCAGGTCGCGGTCTGGGCGAAGCTCGGCACGGCACAATCCGCGGCCGCGATCGGCAAGACCGACGAGGCGCTCGAAGCGCTGCAGGAGCTCTCGGCGACCGAAGACCTCGCACCGCCTCTCCGCGAAGCCGCTCTCTTCTCGGAAGCCTCGGTGCACTTGCGCAACGGCGACACGGAGAAGGCCGCGGCGCTGCTCGATCAGGTGATCGGCGGCTCGAACCCGCGACTCGCGACGGAAGCGGCGTACGCGAAGGCGCAGCTCGAGCGGAAGAACGGCGACCCGCGTGCGGCGCGAAAGGAGCTCGAAGGCTTGCTCGCGAAGTGTCCCGACGAGAACGCCGGCGAAGCCGAGCCGTCTGCCGATGCCGATGCCGACGCCGACGCCGACGCGAAGAAGGATCGAGAGCGTCGCCGCATGGAGCGTCGCCTGGGCGAGCTCGACCCGAGCGCCATCATGCAGGCGTGGGTGCAGAACTACCGCGAGATGCCGCTCGTCTCGTGGCGAGGACGCGAGACGCCGCCGTTCGGCTTCGGCGGGTGCTCGCTCGCGCGCACCGCGCTCGCGAGCCTCGAGGAGCTCCCGGTCGAAACGCCGGTCGTCGCCGGAGCGGGAGCTCCGCCGGCAGCGAGTGCGGGTGCGGGTGCGACGACCGGCGCCGTCGCCGCGACGTCGCTGCCGAACGAGGTCGCTTCGGCGGGAACGAGCGAAGCGACCACCCCCGAGCAGACGGCAGAAGGCTCGTCGCTCGTCTGGCTCGGAATCCTCGCCGCGATCGTCGGCGTCGCCGGAGTGCTCTACTTCGTGCTGCGCCGCGGCTGAGCGTCGCTCAGAACTGGAAGCCGAGGCCGATCGCCGGGCCGTTCATCTGGAGGGAGAGATCGACGTCGATCCCGTCGACGTTCTCCTCGACCTCGACGGAGTACGCCTTGTATCCGGCGTAGACCGAGAAGCTCGAGCCGAGGAACTTCCACGGCGTGCTCCACGCAAGCGTGCTGACGATGTTCCAGGCGAGGTCCGAGCCGATGCCCCAGCCTCCGATGTCGCCGCGGAACGTCAAGCTGAACAATCCGGCCTCGCTCCTCTCGAAGAACGGCACGAAGAAGCGGCCACCGACCATCGGATCGATGAATCGGATCAGCGACTCCGCGTCCCGGGAGAGATTCTCGCGCCCGACCTCGTTCGAGTAGCGATTCCACCGGCCGCCGGCGAGCACGTCGACCGCGATCGGCGACTTCGACGGCAGCGTCGTCGCGTACTCGAAGAAGCGGTACGCCGCTCCGAACTCGACGAGGTACGTCAGCGACTTGATGTTCGTGTCGACCTGACGGCGTCCGATCGGCTCGGTCGCGCGGACGGCGGAGAAGATGCCGTCGGTAAAGATGGCGACACGGCGGTTCCGTGCCTCGAAGTGCAACATCGCGCCGCCTGCCTCGAGGCTGCCGATCAGATTGAGGACGTCGCCGACCGTGGTGTCGAAGCCCGCGCTGCGATCGCCGATCGAGACCCGCCCCGAGGTCCCCGGGATCCACATGTACGGAACGAACTCGAACTGCCAGCCCTCGAGGAGTTCCTCCTCGACCTCCTCCGCGGTGGACTCTCCGCTCGTCGCCGGCGGCGCTTCGTCGGCGACGATCGTCTCCTCGGGCGGCGGAATCTCGTCCGCCCGCGCGCCGCTGGAGCAGAGCGCCACGAGGAGCAGCATCCCGAGCCCCACGACCGTCGATCGCTTTCTCATCTCCCGCCCTCCAAGCCGCGCCGATCTATCACCGAGGGCCGCGCGTGGCGAGACCGGAGCCGGGGTGGCGCGGACGCTCGTCGCATGGTCGAATGCGCGCTCGGAAGCCTCGGCAGGTTCGGACGGAAAGGAAAGCACGATGGATCTCGCGACGGTCGACCACCTCCTCACCTCGACGCGTTCGGTGCGCAAGCGCCTCGACTTCGATCGCCCGATCGCGCCCGAGGTGATCGAGAAGTGCATCGAGATCGCACTCCAGGCGCCCACCGGCTCCAACATGCAGGGCTGGAGCGTCGTCGTCGTCACCGACGCGGACAAGAAGCGCGCAATCGCGGACCACTACCGCACGGCGATGGGCTTCTACGCGAAGATGATCGAGGAGGGCGGGCCGCGCTACGAGGAGAGCGACCTCCGCGCCAAGCAGCTTCCTCGCGTGTACGAGTCGGCGTTCTACCTCGCGGAGCACTTCGAGAAGGCGCCGGTGATGGTGATCTTCTGCATCGACGGGCGCGTCGAGGAGGCCGGTCTCGCCGCGCAGGCGTCGATCTACGGCTCGATCCTTCCGGCGGCGTGGTCGTTCATGCTGGCCGCACGCGCGCGTGGGCTCGGCTCGGCGTGGACGACGCTGCATCTCTTTCACGAGAAGGAAACCTCCGAGCTGCTCGGCATCCCGCCGACCGTGACCCAGTCCGTGCTCCTTCCGGTCGCGTACTTCACGGGCGACGACTTCAAGCCCGCGAAGCGTCTCCCCGCGAAGCAGCTCACGCACTGGAACCGCTGGGGCAATCACCGCGGCTGAGGGGATTTACGCGATGACCGGGAGCAGCCTCCTCGCGATCGCACGCGAGCGTGGGGGCTGGCTCGTCCTCGCGATGCTGGCGCTGCAGGTGGGAACGCTGGCGATGCGCGGGGTCATGCTCGGCCCCGAAGCGCATCTTCTCGTCGCGGGGATTCTCGTCCTTTCGCTCCTCGCGGGCGCCGCGGTGCTGTGGCTCCCCGAGCGCGCCGTGCAGGCGGTCGAGAGCGGGGTGCGCGCCGTCCACGCGAGGGACGTTCGCGCTTCGGCAGCGCTTCTCCTCGTCTCGTTCGCTCTCCTCTTCGCGAACGTCTTCCTGCAGCAGCCGCACGCGTGGGACGAGCGCGGGATCCTCGACGCCGCGCCGCGCATCGCGACATTCGGTTTCGGCGGCCTGATCGAGTCGTACCGGGTCAATCCGTGGCTCGGACCGCAGCACCCGCCTCTGCCGCCTCTCCTCTACGCGGTGGTGTGGGCGCTCGGCGGGGCGAGCGTCTTCGCGATGCGGATGGTCGGCGTCGTCCTCGGATGCGGCGTCGTCCTGCTCGCGTTCCGGATCGGCGCGCGGCTGTTCGATCGGACGATCGGTTTCGCCGGAGCAGCGCTCCTTCTCACCACGCCGCTCTTCGTGCGGACCGCTTCCGCCGCGACGAACGACATCCCGCTCATGTTCCTCTTCTGCCTCGCGATCCTCTTCGGGATCCGTCTCCTCGAGGCGCCGAGCGATCGGCGCGCGGTCGCACTCGGAGTCGTGATCGGGATCGGGCTCCTGACGAAGTACACGATGGTCTTCGTCTACCCGGTGCTTCTCGCCCTGCTCCTTCCGTTCGGACGCCCGCCGCGTATCTGGCGGCTCCTCGCGATCGTCCTCGCGGTGTCGCTCGGGATGCTGGCCGTGTGGCTCGTGCTCGCCAGCACGGCGGGAATCCTCGAGCGTCAGACCGCCAAGGTGGGACAGCTCGCCACGGTCAGCACGCGCTCGACGCGCTGGGCGTTGCAGGGGCTCTTCGTGCGGCTGCCGTCCGCCCTCGGGATCTACGCGATCCCGGTCATCCTGCTCGGGATGTGGGACTGCGCACGTTCTGCACGCTCCGTGCGGTCCGCGAACGGTTTCGCCCTGGCCTGGCTCTTCGGGATCGGCGTTCCACTGGTGGTCACCCTTCCGGTCAATCGCTTCTTCCTGCCGGCGTTCCCGGCGGTGACGATCGTCATGGCTCTCGCCCTGGCGGACCGTCGAGCGAACGCGGTGCGCGTCGCACTCCTCCTGGCCGCGCTCTGCGGAATCACGCTCCTCTATTACGCGTGGGTCGACCTCTCGATTCCGCTGTCTCTGTACGGGGGACCTTCCGCCCCGGCGTCCGCTGGGACGTCTGCTGGTTCCGGCCCGTAACGCTCGTACGACGAAAGTCCTAAACTGAAGTTCCCCGACTCGCCAGACAGATTCCTGCGTAGTCTCGCACAGTTACCCTGGAAGTAGAGTGCGTCGTTCTGTCTACGGGCGGATCTCGTCAAGGAGCGAGAGGGCGCGTTGTTGCGGCGCA
>VGTG01000035.1 GCA_016874795.1 Deltaproteobacteria bacterium
CGCGCCGGATCCCGCGGACGGCTTGACGCGTGCGGTGCTCGTTCTCGATCAGCGCCATGCGCACGTAGTGGTCGCCGTACTCGCCGAAGCCGATCCCCGGCGAGACCGCGACCTTCGCCTCGCTCAGGAGGAACTTCGAGAACTCGATCGAGCCCTTCGCCTTCCACTCGTCCGGGATCTCGGCCCACACGAACATCGTCGCGCGCGGCCGCGGCGTGTTCCAGCCGGCGCGCGTCAAGCCATCGCAGAGGACGTCGCGGCGCGAGCGGTACACCTCGCGGATGTCGTCGAGGCAGTCCTGCGGACCGTTCATCGCGGCGATCGCCGCGATCTGCACGGGCTGGAAGATGCCGTAGTCGAGGTAGCTCTTCATTCGCGCGAGTGCCGCGACGAGGTCCCTGTTCCCGACCATGAACCCGACGCGCCAGCCCGGCATGCTGTAGCTCTTCGAAAGCGTGAAGAACTCGACCGCGAGCTCGCGCGCCCCCGGCACCTGGAGAATGCTCGGCGGCTCGTAGCCGTCGAAGACGATGTCCGCGTACGCGAGGTCGTGCACGACGTAGATCTGGTGCTCGCGCGCGACCTCCATGATCCGCTCGAAGAACGCGATGTCGACGACCTCGGTCGTCGGGTTGTGCGGGAAGTTCAGGATCAGCATCTTCGGCCGCGGCCACATCTGCCGGATCGCCTCGGTCAGGTTCGCGAAGAAGTCCTGTCCGGGGCCGAGCGGAACGGAGCGCAGATCGCCGTTCGCGATGATCACCGAATACTGGTGGATCGGATACGTCGGCGTCGGCGCGAGAACGACGTCGCCCGGGCCGAGGCACGCGAGCGCCAGGTGCGCGAGCCCTTCCTTCGAGCCGATCGTGACGATCGCCTCGCGGTCGGCATCGAGCTCGACGTCGTAACGCCGGCGATACCAGTCGCAGATCGCGAGGCGGAGCTTGTAGATGCCGCGCGAGACCGAGTAGCGGTGATTCGTCCCCTTCTGCGCGGCCTCGACGAGCTTCGCGACGATGTGCGGCGGCGTGGGATGGTCCGGGTTTCCCATGCCGAGATCGATGATGTCCTCGCCGCGAGCCCGGGCCGCGATCTTCAGGTCCCCGATCACGTTGAAGACGTAGGGCGGCAGCCGGCGTATGCGCGGAAAGTCCATCCGGCTTGAGTAGCACAGCGTCCCGCAGCCGGAAAAAGCCCGCGAGGGCTCGCGTTTCGACGGCCGTGCGGCTCAGCCGACCCGGGCCAGCCCGAGGCGCCCCGCCCAGCGTGCCTCGAGGACCCGCGCGATCGCCGCCGAAGCGGGCGTGGACAGATTCGGGTCCGCGGCCAGGACCTCCTCGGCGGCCCCGCGGGCCTCGCCGAGGATCGCCGCGTCCCGGAGGAGGCTCGCCACGCGGAAGTCCGGGACGCCCGCCTGCCGCGTCCCGAGCATCGATCCCGGTCCGCGGATCTCCAGGTCCGCCTCGGCGATCCGGAGGCCGTCGCTCGTGCCGACCATCACGCGGAGGCGCTCGCGGGCCTCGGCGGACTGCGCGTAGTCGGCGACGAGCAAGCAGTACGCGGCGTCGCTGCCCCGTCCGACGCGGCCGCGAAGCTGGTGGAGCTGCGCCAGACCGAACCGCTCCGCGTGCTCGACGACGATCACGCTCGCGTTCGGGACGTCGATCCCGACCTCGATCACGGTCGTCGCGACGAGGATGTCGTAGCCCCCGTCGCGGAACGCGCGCATCACGACGTCGCGCTCGCTCGACGTCATCCGCCCGTGCAAGAGCGCGACCTTGCGGTCGCGGAACGGGCCGGAAGCGAGCTCCTCCGCCGCCGACGTCGCGTCGCGCAGATCACTCTTCTCCGATTCCTCGATCAGCGGATAGACCACGTACGCCTGCCGTCCCGCGGCGATCTCCTTCCGTACGAGGTCGTAGGCGCGACTCCGCTGCGACGTACCGAAGAGCCGCGTCGTGACCGGCTTCCGGCTCGGCGGCAGCTCGTCGATCGTGGAAAGGTCGAGATCGCCGTAGACGCTCAGCGCGAGCGTCCGCGGGATCGGCGTCGCCGTCATCAGGAGAACGTCCGGCGGGAGCCCCTCGCCGCGCGAGAGAGCCGCGCGCTGCAGGACGCCGAAGCGGTGCTGCTCGTCGATGATCGCGAGGCCGAGACGCGCAAAGCGCACCTCCTCCTGGATCAGCGCGTGCGTGCCCACGGCGAGGCCCGGCTCGCCCGCCGCGAGCGCCCGCAACGCCTCGCGCCTCTCCGCGGCCGGGGTCTCGCCCGTGAGCGTCCAGAGGTGGACGCCGAGCCCGCTCGCGACCCGCTGCACCGTCTGCCAGTGCTGCTCCGCGAGGAGCTCGGTCGGCGCCATCAGGACGGCCTGGTAGCCCGCCTCGATCGCGCCGAGTGCCGCCGCGACGCCGATCACCGTCTTGCCGCTCCCGACGTCGCCCTGGAGGAGGCGGTGCATCGGCCGGGGCAACCCCATGTCGCCTTCGATCTCCGCGAGGACGCGCTGCTGCGCGCCCGTCAACGCGAACGGGATCTGCTCGAGGAGACGACGCCGGAGTGCTCCGCCCGCCGGGAACGGGATGCCGCAGCTCGAAGCGACGGCCGCCTTTCGCAGGAGGAGCCCGAGCTGCACGAAGAAGAACTCGTCGAAGACGATCGCGCGATGCCAGCGCGAGCGTCCCGATGCAAGCGTCGCAGGATCCTCTTCCGGCGGCGGGTCGTGCACGCGCCGGAACGCCCGCCCGAGAGGCTCGAGGCGGAGGCGCGCGCGGATCTCCGGGGGCAGGACGTCCGGAATGTCGGCTGCATGCTTCCGGACCGCCGCGTGCACGATGCGGCGCATCGCCGAGGCCGGCATCGGCGTCGGCTTCTCGTAGACGGGAACGATGCGAACGCCGCTCGACGGATCCTCGTCCGCCTCCTCGAGCTCGGGATGCACGATGCGGTGAAGCAGATCGTAGCCACGCTCGACGCGGCCGTGGACGAGCCATCGCGAGCCGTCCTTCAGCCGAGATCCGAAGTAGCGGAGCTGGTGGTACCAGATCAGCTCGACCGCACCGCGCTCGTCACGCCCGACGGCGCGAAGGAAGCGTCGCCGCGTCCTTCCAGCGAGACGCTCCTGCACCCCGGTCAGCGTCAGGACGACCGTCGCCGCCTCTCCCGCGACGAGATCCGCGGTCGTGCCGATGCGCCTGCGATCGTCGTAGCGGAACGGCAGGTGGTAGAGGATGTCCTCGACGGTCTCGAGACCGAAGCGGACGAGCTCCTTCGCGCGTGCGGGGCCGACGCCGGAGATCTCGGTCACGTCTGCGGCGCGCGCGCGGAGATGCGCTTCGAGCCCCTCCGCCACGATCTTCCCTTTCGCGGGCGCGGCAGCCACGCGCGCGACGTCCTCGCGCGGCTCGACGAGACCCTCGAGCAGAGCGAGCGCACGATCGAGGAGCGCCGTGTCGCGCGGCGCGCTCTCGTCGCCGAGACGGCGGAAGATCCCCGCGAGCTCCGTGAGCGTAGGATCCCCGCCGCCGAGCCGATCGATGCACGCGAGCCAGGTCGACACCGGCAGATGCGTCCGCGCACGCTGCGCTTCGTCGGCGCCACGGAGAAACGCGAGCGGGCGCCCCGCGCTCGAGATCAGCTCGGCGAGAAGATCGCTCCGCAACCTCAGATGCCCCGCACGGCGGCGTGGTACTCCTGCAGGGTGCGCACCTCGACGGGAGCCCGCGCGCGCTCGACCACCGCCTCGGCCGCGGCGACGGCACCCTCGATCGTCGTGATGTAGGGCGTTCGTGTCTCGAGCGCCGTCCGGCGAAGCGAGAACGAGTCGACGATCGACTGCGACGAAGACGTCGTGTTGACGACGAGATCGACCCGAGCGGCCCGCAGGGCGTCGACGATGTGCGGCGATCCCTCATGGACCTTGTTGATCTCCTCACACTCGACGCCGCGTGCCCGCAGGAACCCGCCGGTGCCGTGCGTCGCGAGGAGTGCGAACCCGGCCTCCGCAAAGCGCCGCGCGACGGCCACGGCTCGCTCGCGGTCCTCCTCGCGCACGCTCAGGAACACCGTGCCTTTCGCCGGCAGGAACGTGCTCGCGCCGTCCTCCGCCTTCAGGAACGCGCGTGCGAAGCCGTCGCCGATGCCCATCACCTCGCCGGTCGACTTCATCTCGGGTCCGAGCAACGTGTCGACGCCGGGGAACTTGAGGAACGGGAAGACGGACTCCTTGACGCTCACGTGCTCGGGGACGATCTCCTCGAGCACGCCGAGCTCCGCGAGCGACTTCCCGCCCATCACCCGCGCGGCGATCTTCGCGAGAGGCCGTCCGATCGCCTTCGAGACGAACGGCACGGTGCGCGAGGCACGCGGGTTCACTTCCAGGACGTAGACCTCGCCGGCGGGCACGGCGAACTGCACGTTCATCAGCCCGATCACGCCGAGCTCGCGTGCGAGCGCGATCGTCTGCCGGCGGATCTCGTCCTGCACGGAGCGCGGCAGCCGCTGCGGCGGAAGAGCGCACGCGGAGTCGCCGGAGTGGATTCCCGCCGCCTCGATGTGCTCCATCACGCCGCCGATCAGGACGTCTTTGCCGTCACCGATGCAGTCGACGTCGATCTCGATCGCGCCGTCGAGGAAGCGGTCGACGAGCACCGGGTGGTCCGGCGAAGCCCGCACCGCGCGCTCCATGTACGAGCGAAGCGCGTCCTCGTTCGCGACGAGCTCCATCGCGCGCCCGCCGAGGACGTAGCTCGGACGGAGCAGCACCGGATAGCCGATCCGCGCAGCGATCTCGGCCGCCTCCTCGAGCGAGCGCGCCGTGCCGTTCGCGGGCTGCTTCAGGCCGAGCTGGTCCAGGAGCTGCTTGAAGCGCTCCCGGTCCTCCGCGCGATCGATCGCGTCCGGGCTCGTGCCGATGATCGGGACGCCGGCACGCTCGAGCTCCACCGCGAGACGAAGCGGCGTCTGGCCGCCAAACTGCACGATCACGCCGAAGGGCTTCTCGCGCGCGACGATCGCGAGCACGTCCTCGAGCGTCAGCGGCTCGAAATAGAGCTTGTCGGACGTGTCGTAGTCGGTCGAGACGGTCTCCGGGTTGCAGTTGACCATGATGGTCTCGAACCCGTCGTCCTTGAGCGCGAAGGCCGCGTGCACGCAGCAGTAGTCGAACTCGATCCCTTGGCCGATGCGATTCGGCCCGCCTCCGAGGATGATGATCTTCCGGCGATCCGTCGGTCCCGCCTCGCAGGGGCCAGGCTCGTAGGTCGAGTAGAGATATGGCGTATAGGCCGCGAACTCCGCCGCACACGTGTCGACCGTCTTGTAGACCGGCAAGACGCCGGCGCGCCGGCGTCGGTCGCGAATCACCTGCTCGTCGGCGCCGAGGAGCGCACCGAGCCGGCGATCCGAGAATCCGAGGCGCTTCCAGCGCGCCAGCGAAACGGCGCCGTCGGCTTCCGCGCCCGCGAGCCCGGCGTCGGCGATCTCGCGCTCGACGCGCACGATCTCCTCGATGTTCCGCAGGAACCAGCGGTCGATCTTCGTGAGGTCCTGCACGACGGAGAGGCTCCACCCGCGCCGGAACGCATCGCCGACGAGCAGCAGACGCTGCGCGTTCGGCACCTGAAGCCGCTCGCGCAGGACGTCGCCGCTCCTGTTGCCCGCCGTCGGCTCGAGCCCGGCGATCCCGATCTCGAGCGACCGGAGCGCCTTCTGCAGGCTCTCCTTGAACGTGCGGCCGATCGCCATCACCTCGCCGACCGACTTCATCTGCGAGGTGAGCTTGTCCTCCGCCTGCGGGAACTTCTCGAAGGTGAACCGCGGAATCTTGGTCACGACGTAATCGATCGTCGGCTCGAAGCAAGCCGGCGTCTCGCGCGTGATGTCGTTCTGGACCTCGTCCAGCGTGAAGCCGACGGCGAGCTTCGCCGCGATCTTCGCGATCGGGAAGCCCGTCGCCTTCGAAGCGAGAGCGGAGCTCCGCGACACGCGCGGGTTCATCTCGATGATGACCATGCGCCCCGTCGCCGGATCAGTCGCGAACTGGATGTTCGACCCGCCCGTGTCGACGCCGATCTCGCGGATGATCGCGATCGCCGCGTCCCGGAGGATCTGGTACTCCTTGTCGGTCAGCGTCTGGATCGGCGCCACTGTGATCGAGTCGCCGGTGTGAACGCCCATCGGGTCGAGGTTCTCGATCGAGCAAACGATCACGACGTTGTCCGCGCGATCGCGCATGACCTCGAGCTCGAACTCCTTCCAGCCTGCGATCGACTCCTCGATGAGGAGCTCGTGGTGCGGCGAAGCCTCGAGACCCCAGCGGACCATCGCGTCGAACGTCTCGGGATCGGAGGCGAAGCCGCCGCCCATGCCGCCGAGCGTACGCGACGGCCGGATGATCACGGGGAAGCCGAGCCCGCGGCAAACCGCCTGCGCCTCCTCGAGGCTCCGCGCGTAGCCGGAGCGCGGCACCTCGAGGCCGATCTTCTCCATCGCCGCCTTGAAGAGGTCGCGGTCCTCGGCCTTCTTGATCGCCGCGACGTTCGCGCCGATCATCTCGACCCCGTAGCGGTCGAGCACGCCCGCCTCGGCGACCTCGAGCGCCAGGTTCAGCCCCGTCTGGCCGCCGATCGTCGGCAGGAGCGCGTCGGGGCGCTCGCGCTCGATGATCTTCTCGAGCACCTCCGCGGTCATCGGCTCGACGTAGGTCGCGTCGGCGAACTCCGGATCCGTCATGATCGTCGCCGGGTTCGAGTTGACGAGGATGACGCGATAGCCCTCGCTGCGAAGCGCCTTGCACGCCTGTGCACCCGAGTAGTCGAACTCGCAGGCCTGGCCGATGACGATCGGGCCCGAGCCGATGAGGAGGATCGAGCGGATGTCTTCGCGACGCGGCATCAGGATCTCCTCGTGCGCTCGATCATGTCGACGAAGCGGCGGAAGAGGTACGCCGACTCGCGCGGGCCGGGCGAAGCTTCGGGATGGTACTGGACCGAGAAGATCGGAAGCCGCTCGTGCGCGAGCCCCTCGACCGTCGAGTCGTTCAGGTTCACGTGTGTCACCGCGCCGATGCCCTTCAGCGAATCGGCGTCGACGACGAAGCCGTGGTTCTGCGAGGTGATCTCGACCTTGCCCGTCGCGAGGTCCTGCACCGGATGATTCGCGCCGTGGTGCCCGAAGGGCAGCTTGTAGGTGCGCCCGCCGAGCGACAGGCCGAGGATCTGGTGGCCGAGGCAGATCCCGAAGATCGGCACCGAGCCGATCAGCTCCGAGACCTCCTTCTGCGCATACTCGACCGCGGCCGGATCGCCGGGCCCGTTCGACAGGAAGACGCCGTCCGGCTGCATCGCGAGGACTTCGCGCGCGGGCGTCGCCGCCGGCACCACGCGAACGCGGCAGCCCGCGTCGACCAGGTTTCGCAGGATGTTCCGCTTCAAGCCGTAGTCGTACGCGACGACGAAGCGATCGAGGTTTCGACCCTTCTCGTAGCCGCCCCGGAGCGTCCAGCGGCCCTCGTCCCAGTCGTACGGCTCGGTGCAGCTCACGCGCGTCGCGAGGTCCTGGCCTTCGAGGCTCGGGACGGCGCGCGCCTTCCCCCGGAGGCTGTCCTCGTCGAGGTCCGTGCTCGAGAGCACGGCCGATTGCGCTCCCTCGTCGCGCAGGTGGCGGACGAGCGCGCGCGTGTCGACGCCCTCGATGCCGACGATGCCGTGCCGCTTCATGTACGCGTCGAGGCTCTCCTCGGCGCGCCAGCTCGACGGCTCGTGCCAGTACTCGCGGACGATGAAGCCGCGCACGTAGGGGCGCGTGGACTCGACGTCCGCCGCGTTCACGCCGACGTTCCCGATCTCGGGATACGTCATCGCGACGAGCTGTCCCTCGTACGAGGGATCGGTCAGGATCTCCTGGTACCCCGACATCGCCGTATTGAAGACGACCTCGCCCGAGACCTCCCCGATCGCGCCGAAGGCGCGCCCGTGGAAGGTCGTGCCGTCGGCGAGCGCCAGAAGCGCCCGGCCCGGAGCCTCCCCCGCCGTCGTCGGATTCGCGTCGCTCACGCGCTCTGCCGCGTCGCTGCCGCTGCCGACGGCCTCTCGTCGTAGACGACGCGTCCAGCGACGAGCGTCAACACCGCGCGGCCCCGCAAGCGGTTCCCTTCGAACGGCGTGTTCTTGCTCTTGGTCTTGAGGCTCGCCGGCTCCACCACCCACTCGCGATCGGGATCCACCAGGGCCAGATCGGCTGGGGCGCCGACGTCGAGCCGTCCGACGGGAAGCCGGAGGATCGCGGCCGGCTCGCTCGTAATCTTCGCGATCGCGGTTGGCAAATCCAGGATGCCGTCGTGCACGAGGCGGAGAGTCAGCGGGACGAGGGTCTCGAGGCCAACGACGCCGTTCTGCGCCGTGTCGAACTCGACGTCCTTCTCGTCGCGGTGGTGCGGCGCGTGATCGCTCGCGATCGCGTCGATCGTGCCGTCGACGAGACCCTCGAGGAGCACCTGACGGTCCTCCTCGGTGCGGAGCGGCGGCGCCATCTTCGCGTGCGTGTTGTACGCGATCACCGCTTCGTGCGTGAGCCAGAGGTGATGCGGCGAGACCTCCGCGGTCACCCGGATGCCCGCGGCGCGCGCGTTCCGGACGCGACGCACCGAGCCGGCGGCGCTGATGTGCGCGATGTGGAGGTGTCCGCCGGTGAGCTGTGCGAGCGCGATGTCGCGCGCCACCATCACCTCCTCGGCCTCCGCGGGGATTCCCCTCAAGCCGAGGCGCAGCGAGATCGCGCCCTCGTGCATGCACCCCCCGGCGGCGAGGCTCGGATCCTCCGCGTGGTCGATCACCGGGATGTCGAAGAGCTTCGCGCACTCGAGCGCGCGACGCATCAGCTCGGCGTCCGCGACCGGCATGCCGTCATCGGAGACCGCGACGATGCCTTCCTGGCGCATGCCGGCGAACTCGGCGAGATTCTTTCCCTCGAGACCGACCGAAACCGCTCCGATCGGATGCACGCGCGCCGCGGCGGCGGCCTGTGCCCGCTCGAGGATGAAGCGCGTCACCGCGGGACAGTCGTTCACCGGACGCGTGTTCGCCATGCAAGCGACGCTCGTGACGCCGCCGGCGACCGCGGCGCGCGTGCCGGACTCGATCGTCTCCTTGTACTCGAAGCCGGGCTCGCGGAGGTGGACGTGCATGTCGACCGCGCCCGGCATCACGATCAGGCCGGTCGCGTCGATCGTCGTCACGCCGACGATCGGTGCGATCTCACCGGCCGGCGCGACCCTGGCGATCGCGCCGTTCTCGATCAGGACGTCCCCGCGGAATTCCCGCTTCGCGACCGGATCGACGACCGTTCCCCCGACGATCCGAACCGTCGGACCGCCCTCCCCTTGCAGCTCTTCACTCACCCGTTGCAGCCCTCCGCAGCAGCACCGCCTCGGGCTGCTCCATCGCTCCAGACTCTTCCGCGTCGCTCGCTTCGTCCTTGTCCTTGCCGCTCCGCCGGCGCCCGACGAGGACGAACAGTGTCGCCATGCGGACGGCGACGCCGTTCGTCACCTGATCCATGATCACCGAATACGGCCCGTCCGCCACGGTGCTCGAGATCTCGACGCCGCGGTTCATCGGCCCTGGATGCAGGATGATCACGTCCTCCTTCGCCTTCGCGACCGCGTCCGCCGAGAGGCAATAGAGCCGCGAGTACTCGTTGAGAGACGAGAAGTATCGGCCCGTCATCCGTTCGCGCTGAATGCGGAGCATCATGATGACGTCCGCGTCGCGAACGCCCTCGTGCAGATCGTGCACGAGCTCCGCTCCGAGCTCCGCGAAGTGCGGCGACACGAGCGTCGGCGGCCCGACGAATCGCACGCGCGCGCCCATCGTCCGGAGGCCGTGCAGGTTCGAGCGACCGACGCGGCTGTGCAGGAGGTCGCCGACGATCGCGACCGTCAGGCCCTCGATCCGCCCCTTGTGCTCGCGGATCGTCAGGAGATCGAGCAGCGCCTGCGTCGGATGCTCGTGCGCGCCGTCGCCCGCGTTGATGATCGGGCAGTCGACGTGGCGTGCGAGGAGGTCCGGCGCGCCCGAGGACGGATGGCGCACGACGATCGCGTCCGGGCGCATCGCGGCGAGGTTTCGCGCCGTGTCCGCGAGGGTCTCGCCCTTGCTCGCCGACGACGCCTGCGTCGACAGGCTCACCGTGTCGGCGGAGAGGCGCTTCGCCGCGATCTCGAAGGAGATCCGCGTGCGCGTGCTCGGCTCGAAGAAGAGGTTCACGACGGTCCGCCCGCGCAGCGCCGGCACCTTCTTGATCTCGCGCTCGGAGACCTCCTTGAAGGACTCCGCCGTGTCGAGGAGGAAGGTGAGCTCGTCGGCGGTCAAGCCTTCGAGCCCGAGCAGATGCGGCCTTTGGAACAGCATCGCTAGCTCCCCTGGGCGCGCCCGCGCCCCGCTGGTTCGGGCACCCGCCCGCCGCGGCCCGCCGCGTTGGCGTTCGGCCAGTCCGGCCGGATGGCGACCTCGTCCACGCCCTCCGATTCGGAGAGCCGCACCTCGACGTTCTCGGTCCGCTGCGTCGGCAGGTTCTTGCCGACGTAGTCGGCGCGGATCGGCAGCTCGCGATGGCCGCGGTCGACGAGCACCGCGAGCTGGATCGCGACTGGCCGTCCGAAGTCCATCAGCGCGTCGAGCGCCGCGCGCACCGTACGGCCGGTGAACAGCACGTCGTCGACGAGGAGAACCGTGCGTCCGTCGACCTCCCACGGGATCTCCGTGATCTGCACGAGCGGATGGTCGGCGCCGCGATGGATGTCGTCGCGGTAGAGCGTGATGTCCATCGCGCCGTAGGGTACCTGCGCGCCCTCGAGCCGCTCGATCAGCGACTGCAGGCGCCGCGCGAGGAAGTCGCCGCGGGAGCGGATCCCGACGATCCCGAGACCGTCGACTCCGCGGTTCCGCTCGACGATCTCATGAGCGATCCGGACGAGGGCGCGCTGAACACCCGCCGCGTCCATGATGACACGCCTAGGGGCGTGCCCGATGTCTTCGCTCATTCATCGACCTTTCCGAACCTCTCTGGATCCGATTAAAAGGCGTGTGCGGTATGAGCGGTTGTTAGCGCTTCGCGCCCGCGCGTGTCAACCGAGCTCCCTGCGCCCCGTGTGACGCCGGCCGAGGCGAAGGTCCTCCAGGCCACCGCCGGCGCCGACGGACGGGCATCGGCGAAGCTCAAGGCCATCGGGGCGGGCATTCCGATGCCGCCGATGCCGCTCGTCACGCCGGTGGTCGTCCAACTCCGCGGCGAGAACGGCGTCTGCCTCGGGGCGTCGTACTCATCGACGAGCCGGAACGACGAGCGCCAGTTCCGCGCGAGCGCGGACTGAGCCGGAGAAGCCGAGCGCGAAAGCGCGGCGCCCGGCTCGTTCAGCGCTTCTTCTTCTCGCGCGCCTGCGCGAGGAGATCGCCGAACGTCGACAAGCTCCCGATCGACTGCTCGCGCGAGTAGCGCTCGACCTCGGCGCGCTCGGCGCGTCGGATCGCACGCTTGCGCGAGAGCTGCGCGCGGCGGCCTCCGCCCTCGACGCGGACGACCTCGGCCTCGATCTCGCTTCCACGCGGGAACTCGGCGCGATGATCCGTTCCGCGAGGCGTCCCCATCTCGGGGTGCGGGATCATCCCGACCTGCCCCGGACCGAAGCGCACGACGATGCCGGTGGCATCGACGTCCTCGACGCGCCCGCTGACGACCGATCCGGGACGGAGCGCGACCGGCTCGACGCGCTGGCCGGGCTCGAGGCCGCGCGGCGCGGCCGCAAGCGAGACGCGCCTCCGCACCGTGTCCACCCCGAGAATCAAGACGGACATCAGAGCGCCGCCGCGCGAAGCTTCCTCCAGCTTCTCCAGCGCACCGGGCGGCAGCTCGCTCGCGTGCAGCAAGCCCTCGATCCCCGGCTCGACCTCGAAGAAGGCGCCAAACTCGGTCACGCGCACGAGGCGACCGTCGGCGACCTGCCACCGCGGCCAGCGCTCCGAAGCGCGCGCCCACGGATCCTCCTCGGTCGCCTTGATGCTGACGGCGACACGCCCCGACGATTCGCCGCCACCGCGAAGGACGACGAGATCGACCTCCTGCCCGACGAAGAGCAGGTCGCTCGCGCGCTCGAAGCGCCGATGGCTGATCTCCGAAAGAGGAACCAGCCCCTCGACGCCCGCGACATCGACGAAGACGCCGAAGTCGGCGATGCGCGTCACGCGGCCGCGCACGCGCGCGCCCGACGTCAAGCGGCGACGCGCCGCGCGCGTCGCTTCGCGCGCCTCCTCCTCGAGGAGACGACGCCGCGAAAGCCGGGGACGCGGAGACGTCGTGGCTCCCGGTGGAACGTTCAGCACCTCGAACTCGAGCTCCCGCCCGAGAAACGAGGACGGATCGCTCACCCGGCCGAGCGAGATGTGCCCGAGGCCGCAGAAGGCGGTCTCCCCGTCGATCTCGACCTCGAATCCGCCCTTGACGAGACCGGCGACGCGGCCGCGAACGCGGGCTCGCTTCCCGGGGGTGCCCCCCGCCGGGCTCTCGCTCTCGACTGCGGCGTCCGCGCCGAGATCCTCTCCGTCGTCGGCCATCCGCCCTCCGTAACGGACGTCCCTGCCCCGGCGCGCTTTCCTTCAGGCGGACTCGGCGGCCAGCGCGAGCGGCGGCGCGAACGGCGCGGGTGCGCCGAGCTTCAGGATCCGCTCGCCGAAGCGGCCCTCGAGTCCCCGCGTCGAGTTGCGCGTGTCGACGATCAGCCGCGAGCAGGAGACGATCCACGGGATGTCGAACGCGCCGTGATCCGTCAGGATCACCACGCAGTCCGCGAGGCGAAGGTTCTCCTCCGTCAGCGGAACGCCCGCCATCGAGCCCGACTCGAGGATCAGCTCCGGCACGTAGGGATCGTGGTACGTGACGCGCGCGCCGCGGTCCTCGAGGAGCTTGATCACGGTCAGCGCCGGCGATTCGCGCATGTCGCTGACGTCGCGCTTGTACGCGACGCCGAGAGCCAGCACGCGCGAGCCCTTCACCGGACGGCCCTGGTGGTTCAAGCCGGCGGTGATCTTCTCGACCACGAGGTGCGGCATCTGGAGATTGACCTCGGCCGCGAGACCGATGAAGCGCGCCGTGAAGTCGTGCGCCTTCAGCTTCCAGGCGAGGTAGTGCGGGTCGATCGGGATGCAGTGACCGCCGAGGCCCGGACCCGGGTAGAACGGCAGGAAGCCGAAAGGCTTCGTCGCCGCGGCGTCGATCACCTCGTACGCGTCGACGCCGAGGACGTCGCACATCGAGGCGAGCTCGTTCACGAGCGCGATGTTCACACTGCGGAACGTGTTCTCGAGAAGCTTCACCATCTCCGCCGTGCGTGCGGACGAGACCGAGACGACGCGATCGATGAACTGCGAGTAGAGCGCCGCCGCGAGCTCGGTGCAGCGCGGCGTGATGCCGCCGACGACCTTCGGCGTGTTGCGTGTGCCGTGCGTGCGATTTCCGGGATCGATGCGCTCCGGCGAGAACGCGAGGAAGAACTCGCGGCCCACCTTGAGCTTGTCCGTCTCGAGCTCGGCGCGGATCAGCTCGTCCGTCGTTCCGGGATACGTCGTGCTCTCGAGCACGATCAGCTGGCCGGCGTGCAGGTGCTTCTTGATCGAGGCGACGGCGTCGAGGATGTACGAAACGTCCGGATCCTTCGTCTTCGAGAGCGGCGTCGGCACGCAGATGCTGACGGCGTCGACGGTCGCGAGCACGCTCGTGTCGGTCGTGGCACTGATCCGCCCCTCGGAGACGTGCTTCGCCAGCACCTCCGTCGGCACGTCCGAGATGTACGAGCGGCCGGCGTTGATCTCCTCGACCTTCCGGCCGTCGGCGTCGATTCCGACGACGGTGAAACCGGCTTCCGCCATCTCGACGGAGAGCGGCAACCCCACGTAGCCGAGACCGATGACGCCGAGCTTCGCCTTGCGCGACGCGAGCTTCTCACTCAGTTGCATGCCGACCTCCCGCAGATTCCTTCGCGGACGATGCGCTCCATCCAGATCGGTTCAGTGGACGAGGCTGCCGATGCGCGACCAGCGCACCCAGGTGTCCACGCCGTCCCACGACCAATAGATGATGAACGCTTTTCCTTTGATGTACTCGAAGGGGACGAATCCCCAGAATCTCGAATCGAAGCTGTGATCCCGGTTGTCGCCCATCACGAAGACTTGGCCGGGAGGGACCGTCTGCGGCCCCCAGTTGTCCCGAGCACCCGCTTCGATCTCCTTCGTGTAGTGCGCATAGGGCTCGTCGGATCTATCGACCGGTTTCCCGTTCCGATAAAGCTGCTTCCGCCGGATCTCGATGACGTCGCCCGGGACCCCCACGACCCGCTTGATGAAGTCCTTCTCGTGGTCTTCCGGGTAGACGAATACGACGATATCCCCTCTCTCCGGCTCGAAGAAGCTCAAGTATCGCGTCCCGAGGACGGGTACGCGGATTCCATACAGGATCTTGTTGACCAGGAGATGGTCGCCGATCTGCAGGGTGGGGAGCATCGAGCCGGACGGGATCTTGAAGGCCTGGACGAAGAACGTCCGGATGAACAAGGCCAGCGCCAGGGCGACGATCAGTGCTTCCGCGTACTCGCGGAAGGCCGACTTGGTCTTGGTCCCGGAGCCGGCCGTGGCCTCCGCCGCCCGGGGCTTCCGCGCTCCGGTGGCGCTCACGTCTCCACCTTGAGAGCGGCGAGGAAGGCCTCCTGCGGGATCTCCACCCGGCCGACCTGCTTCATGCGCTTCTTGCCTTCCTTCTGCGCCTCGAGGAGCTTCCGCTTGCGCGAGATGTCGCCGCCGTAGCACTTCGCGGTGACGTTCTTGCGCATCGCCTTGACGGTCTCGCGCGCAATGATCTTGGTTCCGATCGAGGCCTGGATCACCACCTCGAACATCTGCCGGGGGATCAGATCCTTCATCCGAAGCGCCAGGTCACGACCTCGCGCGTAGGCGCGGTCTCGATGCACGATCAGGGACAACGCATCGACGACGTCGCCGTTGATGCGGATGTCGAGCTTGACTAGATCACTCGCGGTGAAACCCTGCAACTCGTAATCCAGCGAGGCGTAGCCACGGGACACCGACTTCAGGCGGTCGTGGAAGTCGACGACGACCTCGTTCAGCGGCAGCTCGTAGGTCAGCACGGCGCGCCGCTCCGCGACGTAGCGGATCTCCTTCTGGGTGCCGCGCCGCTCCTCGCAGAGCTTGAGGATCCCGCCCAGGAACTCCGCAGGGAGGTGGATCGTCGCGTGGATGACCGGCTCCTCGACCTCCAGGGTCTCCTGGACCGGGGGGAGCTTCGCCGGGCTGTCGACGAGGATCGTCGCGCCGGCCGTCGTCGTCACGCGGTACGCGACCGTCGGCGCGGTCGTGATCAGCGTCAACGCGAACTCTCGTTCGAGGCGCTCCTGCACGATCTCCATGTGCAGGAGCCCGAGGAACCCGCAGCGGAACCCGAAGCCGAGCGCCATCGAGCTCTCGGGCTCGTACGTGAACGAGGCGTCGTTCAGCTTCAGCTTCTCGACCGCCGCGCGCAGCGCCTCGTACTGCTTCGTGTCCGCCGGATAGAGGCCGCTGAACACCATCGGCTTGACGGACTGGAACCCCGGCAGCGGCTCGCTCGCGGGACGCGAGACGTGCGTCACCGTGTCGCCGATCCGCGCGTGCGCGATCTCTTTGATCGACGCCATCAGCACGCCGACCTCGCCCGGCCCCAGGCTCTCGACCTCGCGCGCCGAGGGGACGAGGACCGCGAGCCGAGTGACGTCGTACTCCTGCTCGACCGCCATCAAGCGGATCCGCTCGCCGCGGCGGACGGCCCCGTTCATCACGCGGATCAGGATGACCGCGCCGTGATACGGATCGAACCACGAGTCGAAAATCAGCGCCTGCAGCGGCCGTGCGGTGTCGCCGCCCGGCGGCGGCACCCGTTCGACGATGCGCTCGAGGATCTCGCCGATCCCGACACCCTGCTTCGCGGATGCGCAGATCGCGTCGGAAGCGTCGAGGCCGATCACCTCCTCGATCTCGCGGCGCACGCGATCGGGCTCGGCCGATGGCAGGTCGATCTTGTTCAGAACCGGGATGATCTCGAGGTCGTTGTCCAGCGCGAGGTACACGTTCGCGAGCGTCTGCGCCTCGACGCCCTGCGCGGCGTCGACTACCAGGATCGCGCCCTCGCAGGCGGACAGGCTCCGCGACACCTCGTACGAGAAGTCCACGTGGCCGGGCGTGTCGATGAGGTTCAGGACGTACTCGCGTCCGTCGCGGGCGTGGTGCACCAGGCGGACCGAGCGCGCCTTGATCGTGATCCCGCGCTCCCGCTCGAGCTCCATGTCGTCGAGGAGCTGCGCCTGCATCTCGCGCGAAGCCACGGTCCCGGTGTGCTCGAGAAGCCGGTCCGCCAGCGTCGATTTGCCGTGATCGATGTGCGCGATGATCGAAAAATTACGGATGAGCGCGGTGTCCACGAAACCGCCATTGTTACCAGACGGGATCCGTCCGCGCCCGCTGCTTCCGGCCTAGCCGGCGGACCGCCGTTGGCGGAAGTACTCGGCCGTCCGCGCGAGCCCGGCGTCGAGGCTCATCTCCGGCTTCCAGCCGAGCACCCCTCCGGCGAGCTTCGGCGAGATCGCGCTCCGGCTCTGCTCGCCAGGCTTGGCGGGGCCGTGGTTCTCGGGCAGGTCCGCTCCGCAGGCGCGGCAGATGCCGCGGTAGAGCGTGTTGACGTCGGTCTCGACGCCGGTTCCGAAGTTCATCGAGCCGGAGAAGCCGTGCGTCGCGAGCGCGACGTTCGCGCGGACGACGTCGCCGACGTAGACGTAGTCGCGCGTCTGCCGTCCGTCGCCGTTGATCGTCGGCGTCTCCCCCGCGAGGACCTTCTGCGTGAAGATCGCGACGACGCCCGCCTCGCCGTGCGGATCCTGCCGCGGCCCGTAGACGTTCGCGTAGCGCATCGCCGCGTACTCGAGCCCATACATCGCGCGGTAGCACGCGAGGTAGAGCTCGCTCGCCATCTTGCTGACCCCGTAGGGACTCACGGGCTCGATCTTGTGCGTCTCCGGGGCGGGGAACTCGGTCTGCTCGCCGTAGCCGGCTCCCCCGGAGGAGGAGAAGAGCACGCGGCGAAGGCCGCTCCGCCGACCCGCCTCGAGGAGGTTCAAGAGACCGCCGACGTTGACGCGCGCGTCGAAGCCCGGATCCGCGACCGAGCGCCGCACGTCCATCTGCGCCGCGTGGTGGTCGAGGATCTCCGGCCGCTCCTTCGCGAACACGTCCGCGATGCCGGGGTCCTGGATGTCCATTTGATAGAAGCGCGCGCGCTCGGGAACCTGCGCTCGCTTTCCACCGGAAAGGTCGTCGACGACGACGACGTCGTGCCCCTCGGCGAGGAACGCGTCCGCGACGTGCGAGCCGATGAAGCCGGCTCCTCCCGTGACCAGGATCTTCATCGCGGTGCCCGCTTCCCTCTCAGCGTCCGCCCTCGTCGAAGAGGCGGCGGAAGTAGTCGATCGTGTGCCGGAGACCCTCCTCGAGCGGAACCTTCGGCTCCCAGCCGAGGATCTCGCGGGCCCTCTGGATGTCCGGGCGGCGGACCTGGGGATCGTCCTTCGTGCGCTCGTCCGTCGGGCTCACGTGGACGAGCTCCGAGGTTCCGCCGGTCAGCTTCTGAACCGTTTTCGCGAACTCGAGAACGGTCATCTCGGTCGGGTTGCCGAGGTTGATCGGCTCCGTCTCCTTCGCGGCGAGGAGGCGCAGGATGCCGTCGACGAGGTCGCTGACGTAGCAGAAGCTCCGCGTGCGCGAGCCGTCGTCGTACACCGTCAGCGCTTCGCCGCGGAGTGCCTGCGCGATGAAGTTCGTCACGACGCGGCCGTCGTCGGCGCGCATGCGGGGCCCGTAGGTGTTGAAGATGCGGAAGATGCGCGTGTCGAGGCCGTGGTAGCGGTGGTAGGCCATCGTGATCGCTTCGGCGAAGCGCTTCGACTCGTCGTACACGCCGCGCGGACCGACCGGATTCACGTTCCCCCAGTAGTCCTCCGGCTGCGGGTGAACGAGCGGGTCGCCGTACACTTCCGACGTCGAAGCGAGCATGAAGAGCGCGCCCTTGTCGCGCGCGAGGCCGAGCGCCTTGTGCGTTCCGAGCGCGCCCACCTTGAGCGTCGGAATCGGCTTCTTCAGGTAGTCGACCGGGCTCGGCAGCGAAGCCAGGTGCAGCACGACGTCGAGCTTCCCCTCGACGTACACGAACTCGGTCACGTCGTGCTTGATGAAGCGGAAGCGCTCGTGCCCGGCGAGGTGCTCGATGTTGCGCGTGTGGCCCGTCGCGAGGTTGTCGATCGCGATGACGGAATGACCATCCGCGAGAAGCCGGTCGGCGAGATGCGAGCCGATGAAGCCCGCCCCGCCGGTGATCAGGATCCGCATGCGCTCAGCCGAGGCGCACGGGCGAACGTCCCACGGAGTAGTAGGTGAAGCCCTGCGCCGCCATCTGCTCGGGCTCGTACACGTTGCGGCCGTCGAAAACGACCGGGCGGGCGAGGAGCTTCTTCATCCGGTCGAAATCGGGCCGCCGGAACTCGTTCCACTCGGTCACGAGGAGCAGCGCATCGGCACCTTCGAGCGCGTCGTAGTTGAGCCGGTGGTAGGTGATCCGGTCGCCGAAGACGCGCTTCGCCTCCTCCATCGCCTCGGGGTCGTGGACCGCGATCTTCGCGCCGGCGGCGAGAAGCCGCTCGATGATGATCACCGAGGGAGCTTCGCGCATGTCGTCCGTACGAGGCTTGAACGCGAGGCCCCAGACCGCGAAGCGGCGGCCGTTCACGTCGCCGCCGAAGTGCTCCATGACCTTGCCGACGAGGAGCCGCTTCTGGCGGTCGTTCACGTCCTCGACCGCGCGGAGAAGCGTGAAGTCGAGCTGGTAGTCCTGCGCCGTCGCGATCACGGCCTGCACGTCCTTCGGGAAGCAGCTTCCGCCGTAGCCGACGCCGGGGAACAGGAAGTGGTGCCCGATCCGGCGGTCGTGTCCGATGCCGCGACGCACCAGGCCGACGTCCGCGCCGACCTTCTCGCAGAGGTTCGCGATCTCGTTGACGAACGAGATGCGCGTCGCGAGGAGCGCGTTCGCGGCGTACTTCGTCATCTCCGCGGAGCGATTGTCCATCGTGAGGATCGGATTGTCCGTGCGGACGAGCGGCGCGTACAGCTCCTTCATCTTCTCGATGGCCGCCGCGTCGCGTCCGCCGATGACGACGCGATCCGGCTTCATGAAGTCGTCGATCGCGGCGCCTTCCTTCATGAACTCCGGATTCGAGAGGACCTCGAGCCGGTGCTTGCCCGTCTCCTCGATGACGCGGCGGACGCGGTCCGCCGTACCGACGGGGACGGTGCTCTTGATGACGACGACCTTGTCTTCGTTCGCCGCACGCGCGATCGACTCGGCGACCGCCATCACGGCGGACAGGTCCGCGGCGCCGGAGCGCCCCATCGGCGTGCCGACGGCGATGATGCAGATCTCCGAAGCGCGCACCGCGGAGTCGAGGTCGGTCGTGAACGAGAGTCGATGCTCCTCCGAGTTCCGCCGCACGAGCTCTTCGAGTCCGGGCTCGTAGATCGGGATCTCGCAGCGCTTCAGCGCCTCGACCTTCTCCGGAATCACGTCGACGCAGGTGACGTCGTTGCCGCACTCCGCGAAGCACGTGCCCGCGACGAGACCGACGTAGCCGGTCCCAACAACACAGATCCTCATTCGCGAATCTCCCGGAAAGCCGCCCTGCTCTCAGAGTCGAGAACGGGCGAGAGGGCCGCAGTCTCGCTCAGTACGCGTTCTTGTTCACGAAGCCGCGTACGAACGTCAGCATCAGGATCTTCAGATCCAGGCGCAGCGACCAGTTCTGGATGTAGTACAAGTCGTGCTCGATCCGCTGCTCGATCGACGTGTTGCCACGCCAGCCGTTCACCTGCGCCCAGCCCGTCATGCCGGCCTGGACCATGTGACGCAGCATGTAGCGCGGAACGCGGCTGCGGAACTGCTCGATGAAGACCGGCCTCTCCGGCCGGGGACCGACCAAGCTCATCTCGCCCCGAAGGACGTTCAGGAGCTGCGGCAGCTCGTCCAGGGACAGACGCCGAAGCCACCGGCCGAGGCGCGTCCGTCGCGGATCGTCCGCCGTCGCCCAGACCGGGCCGCTGTCCGCCTCCGCGTCGCTCCGCATCGTGCGGAACTTCCAGACGCGGAAGACCCGGCCGTCCAGGCCCATGCGCTCCTGCGAAAACAAAATCGGCCCGGGCGAGCCGAGCTTCACCAGGACCGAGATCAGCGCCAGCACCGGCGAGAGCAGCACCAGGGCCAGCCCCGCCAGCACGAAGTCCATCACGCGCTTCGCGACCCGGTTCCAGCCCATCAAGGGAGTCGCCCGTAGGCTGATCAGCGGCAGACCCCCGAACTCCTCGATCCCCGAGTGCAGGCTCACGAACCTCTCGACGTCCGGGACCACCTTCACATCCACCGCCGCCGAGTCCAGGCTCGCGATCAGGCCCCCGAGGCGCGGCAGCGCCTCGAACGGCAGCGCGAACACCACCTGATCGATGCCCCGCTTCGCCACGATGTCCGGCACGTCGTCCCATTGACCGCAGATCGGCACCGACTCGATGGTTCCACCGATCCTCGCGGGATCATCGGTCAGGAACCCGCGGACTTTTAGCCCGAACTCGGGGTGGCGAGTCATGCGCTCGTACACGGCGCGCCCGAGGTTCCCGTCCCCGACGAGGAGGACGTGACGCAGATTGTAGCCGCGCCGGCGCGCCTCGCGGAGGACCTCGCGCAGCGTCGCCCTCTCGAGGATCACCGCCGCGGTCGCGAGGACGTAGAAGTAGAGAAGCGTCAGACGCGATAGGGAGAATGCCTTCTCCACGCCGAGGAACGTCACCGCCGTGAAGATCAGCATCGCGAGCGACGAGGCGCGCAGGATACGACGACGCTCCGCCGCCTGGCTCGCGGCGCGCATCGGGTCGTAGAGTCCCGAGCCGCGGAAGACGAGCCCCCAGATCGCGAACAGGAGCGGCAAGAGCGCCAAATAGTTCTCGAAGGGCGGCGTCCCCTTGGTGACCGGCACGAGGGGAAGCTCAAACCGTAGGACGTACGCCAGGACCCACGCGAGGCCGATCATCGTGAGGTCGGCGGCGACGAACAAGCCGACGAAGAGCTGGCGTCGCTCCTTCAACATCGTCCTGTCCCGCGTCTGGTTTGGCCCAGCACCCCTACTCCCGTCACGCCGCGCTCGTGAGCGCCCGCTCGTAGGCGGCCAGGGTGGCCCTCGCCGTTGCATCCCACGAGAACTTGCGTGATTGCGCGAGACCTCGTTGGATCAAGCCTGCCCGATCACCCCCCTCGAGCTCGACGGCTACTGTATAGAGCGCCCTCCGTAGCTCGGCAACAGAACCGCTCCGGAAGAGGATCGCCCCGTCTCCGACGACCTCGGGGAGCCCGCCGGCATCCGAGGTGGCGACCGGAACCCCGGCCGCCATTCCTTCGAGGGCCGGAAGCCCGAACCCCTCCTGCCGGGACGCGACCACCACCGCACGCGCCGAGGCGTACGCCAGGCGGAGCTCCCGGTCGGAAAGAGCGCCGAGGACCAGGACCGAGCCGGAGAGCCCCGAGGCCTCGACCTGGCGCAGGACCTCCGGCCGGTCGGATCCCTGGCCGGCGAGCACGAGACGGATCCCCGGAAGCTCCTGGAGCGCCTCGAGCAGGAGGTCCAGCCCCTTGTGCGGCAGGCCGTTCGTCACGTTCAGGACGTAGGGCAGCTCGATCCGCAGGCGGCGCAGGAAGGCCTCGACCTCGGGCCCGCTCGAGGGGGCGGTCCAGCCCTCGGCGACGGCCGGGGGGATGACCTTGATCCGGGCGGGCTCGACGCCGGCGACCTCCTCGACGTCCCGCGCGACCGCCTTCGAGAGGGTGAGGACCAAGCGAGCCTGTGCACGCACCTGCCCGAGCATCCAACGGCAGTAGCGAGAGTGCCAGCGGGTCCGCGGAAGCTGGCAGTGGATCAGGTCGTTCACCGTGACGACGAGGGGACACGGGATCCCCCGCGGCACGACGTAGTGCGGCAGGTGGAGCAGGTCGAGCTTCAGGCGCTTCACCACGCGCGCGATCTCGAAGTGCTCCCGCAGCGAGTAGACCCGCGAGCGCACCGCCGCGACCTCGAACGTCGGCGCGCGCCCGCGGATCTCGGACAGGTCCTCGGGATGCGCAAGGATCACCATCTCCTCGTTCCGCACGAGCTTCGGATACGCGGTGAGGAGCGCCGAGATGCACCGCCCGATCCCGCCGTTCCGGAGATAGCGCGCGTCGAGGCCGATCCGAGGCAAAAGGACCTCTGCTAGGACCGCCCGCGGTCGAGGATCTCGCGCACGACGTAGACGGGCTTCCCCTGCGACTCGTGGTACGTGCGCGCGAGCATCTCGCCGAGCAAGCCGAACGTGATGAACTGGAGGCCGGTGAGGAAGAGCACGATCGCGAGCAGCACGATCGGCCGGCCGGTGAGCTCGATCCCGAAGAAGATGCGCTCGATCCCGAGGCCGAGCAGCATCACGCCGCCGACGAGCGTGACGAGCAAGCCGACGAGCCCGAACACCTGGATCGGCCGCGTCGAGAAGTCGGACAGGAACTTGACGGTCAGGAGATCGAGGATCACGCGCACGGTCCGCGTCAGGCCGTACTTCGAGCGGCCGAGCGTGCGCGCGCGGTGGTTGACGGGAAGCTCCGTCACGCGAGCGCCGAGATCCGCCGCGATCGCGGGCAGAAAGCGGTGCATCTCCCCGTACAGCCGGAGCGCCTCGACCACCTCGCGGCGATACGCCTTGATGCCGCAGCCGTAGTCGTGCAGATGCACGCCCGTCACGCGCGAGATGATCGAGTTCGCGATCTGCGACGGCAAGACGCGGTCGAGCCGGCCGTCGCGCCGCTCGTGGCGCCAGCCGGAGACGACGTCGTGCCCCTCGTCGAGCGTGGCCAGGAGGCGCGGGATGTCCGCGGGATCGTTCTGCAGGTCGCCGTCCATCGTCACGACGATGCGTCCACGTGCATGCGCAAAGCCCGCGGCGAGCGCCGCCGTCTGACCGAAGTTGCGCCGCAGCCCGATCACACGGACGCGCGGATCGCTCGCGTGCACGGCGGCGAGGCGCTCGAAGGTCCGATCGTGCGATCCGTCGTCGACGGCGATGACCTCGGCGTCCTTGCCGAGCCGGTCGAGGCAGCCGAGAAGCTCGCGAAAGAACGGCTCGACGGCGTCCTGCTCGTCGTAGAACGGGACGACGACCGAGAGATCGCAGCGGTCGTCCGCCGCGACGGCCGTCATAGATACTTCCCGGCGATCACGCGCAGACGCTCGCGCGCTTCGGCCGGGATCGTGCTCCGATCCGTCACGATCGCGCCGTCGAGAGCGTGACGGCACGCGCAGTCGCCCTGTGGCAGCGTCCCGGCGAGCTCGACCATCGTCCGCGTGGCGAGCTTCGCGTTCGCGTGCAGCACCGCGAGGATCGCGGCGACGTCGACCTCGGCCTCCGACTCGTGCCAGCAGTCGTAGTCCGTGCACAGCGCCAGGCTCGCGAAGCAGATCTCCGCTTCGCGCGCGAGCTTCGCCTCCTGCAGGTTCGTCATGCCGATGATCGAGGCGCCCCACGTGCGGTAGAGGTTCGACTCCGCGCGCGTCGAGAACTGCGGCCCTTCCATGCACACGTAGGTGCCGCCCTGGTGCACCTTCGCGCCGGACGAGCTCGCCGCGGCGGACACCGCGCTCGCGAGCTTCGCGCATACCGGATCGCCGAACTGGAGGTGCGCGACGACGCCGCCGCCGAAGAACGTCGCCGTGCGCCCGAACGTGCGATCGATGAACTGATCCGGAACGACGACGTCGCCCGGCGCGATCTGCTCGCGCAGGCTTCCCACCGCACCGACGCCGACGAGCTGGCGCACGCCGAGCTGCTTCATTGCGTGGATGTTCGCGCGGAAGTTGAGCTCGCCCGGAAGGATCCGATGGCCGCGCGCGTGCCGCGGGAGGAACGCGACGCGGACCCCCGAGAGCGTGCCGAGCACGAATTCGTCGGAGGGATCGCCGAACGGCGTCGGGAGCCGGATTCTCCGTACGTCCTCGAGCTCCGCGAGGTCGTAGAGCCCGCTCCCCCCGATCACCCCCAGCGTCGCCTGCGCCGCCTCACCCATCTCCGCTCGCCCTTTCGCACACCGCCCGAGCGGCGGCAATTCAGACCGGCGTGGCCGGCGCTTCGCTCTGCTTCTCCTCGTCCGCTTCGGCGCGGGCGGCGAGCTGGCCGCAGGCGGCCGCGATGTCGGGCCCGCGGCTCTCGCGGACGCTCGCAGGAATGCCGTGATCGAGGAGCAGGCGCTGGAACCGCTCGGTTCGCTCGCGCGAGGCGCGCTCGTAGCGGCCCTCGGGGAACGGGTTCCAGTAGATCAGGTTGACCTTCGCACGGATGCCGTGCAGCAGCCTGACCAGACGCCGCGCGTCCTCGTCCGAGTCGTTCTTGCCGGCGAGAAGCGTGTACTCGAACGTGATCCGCTTCCGCCGCGGCAGCGGCAGCCTGCGGCACTCTTCGAGGAGACACGCGAGACTGTACTTCCGCGTGACCGGCATCAGCTCGCGTCGCGTCTCCTCCGTCGTCGCGCCGAGAGAGACGGCGAGATGCACCTTCGTCGACTCGAGAAGCCGCCGCATCTCGGGCACGAGCCCGACCGTCGAGACCGTGATGCGCCGCGGGGAGATGCCGAGCCCCCACGGCGAGACGAGGATGTCGAGCGCCGGCAACAGCCGATCCAGGTTGTGCAGCGGCTCGCCCATCCCCATGAAGACGATGTTCGTGATGCCCGTTCCGTCGGGCCATGCCTCCGCGGCCTCGCGTCGCGCCTGCATCACCTGCCCGACGATCTCCTCGACGGAGAGCTGCCGCCGGAGACCGAGGAGCGCCGTCGCGCAGAAGCCGCAGCCCATCGCGCAGCCGACCTGCGAGGACACGCACAGGGTCAAGCGCTCCCGGTCCGGGATCAGGACGCTCTCGATGCGCTCGCCGTCGGCGAGCCGGAGAGCGAGCTTCCGCGTCCCGTCGGAGGACGTCTGGACGCGATCGACGGCGAGCGCGGGCGGCCCGAGATGTTCGCGCAACGCTTCCCGCAGCGCCGCCGGAAGGTCCGTCATCTCCTGAGGGTCGTCGACGCCGCGCCGGTAGACCCAGCCGAGAAGCTGCTCCGTGCGATAGCGCGGGTGCCCGAGCTCCGAGAGAAGCCGCTCGGCCGAAGCCGGATCGAGCGCGTGAACGGGCAGCACGCGATCTCCCTCAGCGCTCTTCCTCATCGTCCGCAATCGGAGTCTTGGTCTAAGTGCAGCACGAGTAGACCAGGTGATGCCAGTCCGCGTCGTTCCGTGCCAGGCCAGCGAGCCCCGCCGAGACGGCCTCGAGCTCTCCTCGCATGTCCACCATGGCGCGCTCCTCGACTGGCTCGATGTAGGCGACGTGCCCTCGCAAGCGCTTGTTCGTCACGGGCAAGCTCTGGCCGAAGCCGTTCGAGATCGAGGTCGTGCCGAAGTAGCTGCCGAGAGAACGATCGCTGGGTCGGGTGAGCGCGCGGAGGATCTCGAGGGATCGTCACCGGCTCCTCTGCCGGCGCATGAGGTGCCGCGCCGCGCGAGCGAGCTCCGGGAGCCGTCTGACGAGTCCGGCGGTATGCGCCCAGCGGAGACGAAGATCGACCGAACGCGCGTTCGCGAGGCCGAGACGCGCCGCGAGCTGCTGCCGGGTGGGCAGCGCGATCCGTTGGGCGGTCTTGAGGAGCCTCCACCAGCGCGGCTCGTCGCTCAGCCAGTCGAACACGTAGCCGATCGCCAGCGAGCGGCGGTAATCGGGATCGAGGGAGCTGGCCAGAACGTGATGCAGCAGTGCGCACTCGGTGCGAGGCTCGGAGCGACCGACGAGGCCATCCAGATCGCCCTGCTCCAGCGCATTGCAGAGCGAAACGACGGCTTCCAGCTCGAAGGCCGGTACGTCCTCGGCGATCCACTGCGCGCTCTCGAGCCCGATCGTCCGGCGGTCTCTCGGCAGCACGTCGATCACGTCCGCCAGCGCCCGGCTGACCGGGTAGGCATCCGCTCCTCCGTGGTGCGCGAGCCCGTGTGCGATCGCGTGCGCGGCGAGTAGGCCCGGCCGCAGGCGGTAGCAGCCGTCGCAGAGTCCCGACGACGGCTCGAGACCGCCACCTCTTTCGAGGGCTTCGAATCCAGCGAAGCGGCGACTTCCCGGCTCTCGTAGGCCTGGCAGGCGCGTGTGGAGCTCCACCACCCGACCCTGGCGATCGAGAAAGGGCGGCAGATGGTGCTCGGCGTAGGTCGTTCCGGCCGCGATGAACCCATGGCCCGCGAGGATGTCGACGGCCCTTTCCACGTCGCGTTCGCGGACAAGCACGTCGATGTCTCCGGCCGCACGCGAGCCCTCGGCGACGTATCCCCCGGCGTGCAGCGCCGCGAACTTGAGGAAGACGATCGAAATCGACGCGTTCGATGCGGCAGTCGCGAGCTCAGGGACGAGGTCGCACAGCCCCCCGACCTTTGCCATGACCTGCAGACGCGACAGGGCAAGCTCACGAGCGGCCTCCCGCCCGAGGTCCGCGGCGAGAGTCGACGGAGGGACGCGGGCTCCGATACGTTCTACGAGACCGAGAGCCCCCGCGACTGCAGAGGCTTGCGCGCCGTCGATGGCCTCACCGAAGCGCACCTCCGGCGAGGCAAAGGCGCGCAGCAGCACCCAGCGGATCTCCGGTGTGAGAGCTCGGCGCGGGGCTCGATGCCAGGTCTTCGACCACATGGAGCGCTCGCGCCCGCTCGCCCACCCCCGCCCATCGCCCCGACGAGAGCGGCCCGGGGCGGCATCAGGGCGAGACGTGCTGCCAGGCGCTCGAGCGCTTGCCGCGGGCGGTACCGGACTGAGAGGTGGTCAAGGAGCCACAGTTCGTGCCCACAGGGGCGATCGGGACGCAAAAGGTCGCTGGACCGCAGCAGCCCAGCGTGAAGCAAACGGTTCCGGGAGGGCAATCGGCGGTGGTCGTGCACGGCGCGACGCAGGTCGGCACGATGCAGACGGTCGCCCCTTCCGTCGTCGGCACGCAGGCGCGTCCCCCGCGCAGGTGAACGTCGCACAGCTGTCCTGAGGCTGACAGGTGACGGCACTCGCCTGCGCGTGCGCCGGGGGCGCGACCACCGTCAGGATCACCGGCAACAGGGCGGCCCCGGCACCCAGCCGACCCAGCATCTCGCGCCGGGAGATGTCTCCCGAGGCGGGCCGCTCGAGCGCTCCCTCGAGCAGCTTTGCCTCGTCGAGCTGCTCGAGAGCGAGCCACACCGTTTCCTCGTCGGCGGGGGCGTCCAGCTCCTCCTGCAAGCGCGCCACCATCTCGGACATCGAGATCTCGCCGTCGAGGTTGCGCCAGACGGCGGCCGCGGGCCGGTTCAGGCAGTGCCCCTGGTGCTGCCTCGCGTCGTACACCACGAGCTCGTCGCCGAGATCCGTCGACCACACCCCCGTCTGCAGGGCACGCGGCAACACCGTCGCCGATGCCCGCACCTCGCCACGCCCTCGTCTGCTCCTCTCGCTCATCCTCTACTCCCGCATTCTCAGCGCCGGAGTGGATTCCCGGCGCGCTTCCATCCCTGTCGAAGACCCGAGAGCCTGGCTCAGGAGCCTCTCGACCGCCTCCTCAACCTCGCCGCGCACGCCCTTGATCACCGGCGCACGCGTCACGACCTCTTTCAGAGTCCGGAGCGTCGCCTCCGGCCGATTTCGCACGGGCAGCGTGTGCTCCATCACGGCGAGCAGCGCTTGCCCCGGCGGCAAGATCTCCCCCCGCCATCGCGCCCCCGGCCGGTACTCAGTGAGCGCGACGAGGCGAACCGGCAGGGGCCGCTTCCCGATGCGCAGCTCCGAGGGCTCTCGCAGCGACGGGGCAGGCGATTCGCCCGGCCGCGCGCGAAGCTTCAAGGCTTCGGCGAAGGGATGCGCTCGACCGGAGCGTCGAGCACGGCGTATTCGTCCGAGTAGTAGGTCGCACCCGCCCGGATCAGGGCATCGACCAAGGTCGACTTGCCGGCGAGCGAGCGTCCCGGCAGGAGGATCGCACCGCCACGCCAGCCGACCACGCCGGCGTGCACGAAGACTCGCGACCGGGCTCCTTCGGCGACGTGCAGCCGCAGGTCCGACTCCAGGATCTGGTACAGCTCGTCGCTGTCGTGGGTGCGCGCGATGCGCTCTGCGCCGCGGTAGAGAAGGTGGAAGCGTCGCACCTTCCGCCCCGAGCTCCCTACGACCAGCGAATACAAGCATTCCACCTGCGGCCGCGCAGTCGGTTTCACACCGGGCGGGAGCAAGCCAGCGATCCGCGCCAAGGCGCTCGTCTCGCTCACCCGGATCCCGATCCGATGACCGTACGCGGCCATCGCCATCCCCCCCGCCCAACCTAGGCGGTCGATCTTCTGCATTCAAGCCGAGGTATATCGCAGTTTTGGGAGATCCACGCGGCGTCGATACGCGCTTCAAAAATGAGTGTCAACGAATCGCGAGGATCCCGACGAGAAATTGCGAAAGCTCGTGCGCGGGCTCAGGCGAGCTCGAAGCCGGCAAAGAAGAACGAAATCTCGACGCGCGCCGTATCGGGACCGTCGGAGCCGTGCGCGGCGTTCTTCTCGACGTCCGTGCCGAACGCGGCGCGGACGGTGCCGGGAGCCGCCTTCGCGGGATCGGTCGCCCCGAGCACCTCGCGGTAGCGGGCAATCGCGTTCTCGCCTTCCAGGACGGAGACGAACACCGGACCCGACGTCATGAAGTCGCAGAGGCTCGAGAAGAACGGCCGCTCCTTGTGGACGGCGTAGAACGCCTCCGCCTGCGTGCGCGAGAGCCGCGTCACTCGGCCCGCGACGACGCGGAGCCCGCCCTTCTCGATGAGGGCCAGAACCGGACCGATGCCGTGCTTCGCGACCGCATCGGGCTTGATGATCGAGAACGTTCTCTCCACGTCGGAAAATCTCCTCCTCGCGTCGCGCCTAGCCGGCGAGAGCGGCCTTCATGGTGACGCCGAGGTCGGCGGGAGTCGCGGCGACGCGGATCCCGGCCGCCTGCAAAGCGGCGATCTTGTCGGCGGCGGTGCCCTTTCCTCCCGAGATGATCGCGCCCGCATGCCCCATGCGCTTGCCCTTCGGCGCGGTCTGTCCGGCGATGAACGCGGCGACGGGCTTCTTCATCTCGCGCTTCACGTAGTCGGCTGCGGCTTCTTCGGCGGTGCCGCCGATCTCGCCGATCATCATGACGCCGTCCGTGCCGGGATCCGCATTGAAGAGCTCGAGCGCTTCGATGAAGCCCGTGCCGTTCACGGGGTCCCCGCCGATGCCGATGCAGGTCGACTGGCCGATGCCGAGCCCGGTCAGCTGGTGCACTGCCTCGTACGTGAGCGTACCGCTGCGCGATACGACGCCGATCCGCCCCGGCGTGTGGATGTAGCCCGGCATGATGCCGATCTTGCACTCGCCCGGCGTGATCACGCCCGGGCAGTTCGGTCCGATGAGACGCGTCTTCCGGCCTTGCAGGAAGCGCTTGACGCGCACCATGTCGAGCACCGGGATGCCTTCCGTGATGCAGATGACGAGCTCGAGCCCCGCGTCGGCCGCCTCCAGGATGGCGTCCGCCGCGCCCGCGGGCGGAACGTAGATCACGCTCGCGTCGCAGCCCGTCGCACGACGGGCCTCGCCGACCGAGTCGTAGATCGGGATGCCCTCGAAGTCCGTGCCGCCCTTCCCCGGCGTCACGCCCGCGACCATCTGCGTGCCGTACTCGCGGCACGCACGCGTGTGGAACTGTCCCGTCGAGCCGGTGATGCCCTGCGTGACGACCCTCGTCCCCTTGCCGACCAGAACGCTCATCGCGCCGATCCCGTGCTCGCCGCGACGACCTTCTGGGCCGCGTCGGCCATGTCCGCCGCCGTGATGATGTTCAAGCCCGAGTCGGCGAGGATCTTCCGCCCGATCTCGACGTTCGTACCCTCGAGCCGGCAGACGACCGGGACCGTCAGCTTCATCTCCGTCGCCGCCTGCACGACGCCGGTCGCGAGGACGTCGCAGCGCATGATGCCGCCGAAGATGTTGATCAGCACCGCCTTGACGCTCGGATCGGCGAGGATGATGCGGAACGCGGCCGCGACCTTCTTCGCGTCCGCTCCGCCGCCGACGTCGAGGAAGTTCGCTGGCTCGCCGCCCGCGTGCTTGATGATGTCCATCGTCGCCATCGCGAGGCCGGCGCCGTTCACCATGCAGCCGATCGTGCCGTCGAGCGCGATGTAGGAGAGGTCGAACTCCTGCGCCTGGCGCTCGCGCGGGTCTTCCTCCTCCGGATCTCGGAGCTCGCGGATGTCGGCGTGGCGGAAGAGCGCGTTGTCGTCGAAGCCCATCTTCGCGTCGAGGGCGATCAGGTCGCCATCCTTCGTCAGCACGAGCGGGTTGATCTCGACGAGCGAGGCGTCCGTCGCGACGTACGCGTCGTAGAGCGCGCAAAGGAACTTCGCGAACTTGTTGAGGCTCGCCGAAGGCAACCCGAGCGACTTCGCGAGCTTCCGTCCCTGGTACGCCTGGCACCCGAACTCGGGAGCGATCGCCTCGCGGAGGATCTTCTCCGGAGAGTGCGCCGCGACCTCTTCGATCTCGACGCCGCCCTCGGCCGAGGCAATCGCCGTGACGACGCCCGTCGCGCGATCGAGCGTGAGCCCGAGATAGAGCTCGCGCTCGATGCGGCAGCCCTGCTCGACGAGCACGCGGCGCACGATGCGGCCCTGCGGCCCGGTCTGATGCGTGACGAGCGGCTTGCCGAGGATCGAGCCCGCGAAGCTCTCCGCTTCCGCAGCGCTCTTCACGAGCTTGACGCCGCCGCCCTTGCCGCGGCCGCCGGCGTGGATCTGGGCCTTGACGACCCAGGGACCCGCCCCGCTCGGATCGATCTGCGCCGTCGCCGCGCCGGCTTCTGCCGCCGTGGTCGCGACCGCGCGACGCAATGTCGGCACGCCGTAGCGCGCCAGGACTTCCTTCGCCTGGAATTCGTGGATGTTCATGTCGCTCCGCTCGCCGCGCGAGTGCGCTTTCCATGGCATACGGCCTCCGGGCCTGCCAGGAGCCGCGCTGTGACGGCGCTGCGGCTTCGCTCAGGCGCCGCTCTCGCGACGTCGCTGATACGCGACCTCGAGAGCGCCGCGCGCCACCGCGAAGCCCGGCTCGTGCGCGAAGTGCACGAAGCCCGGGACCATGCCGGGCGTGCTCTCGATCGTCTCGCGGAAGCCGGGCACGTCGAGCACGTGACCGAGGAGGACGATCGCGCGCGCCTGCTGCGCGAAGACGGGCTCGAGAGCGATGCGGAGGAGCGTCTGCGCGATCAGCTTCAAGAGCGCTGCGGCCAAGTCCTCGCGACGCACACCTTCCGGATCGCGCGCGACGCGCCCGAAGTGCGAAGCCGTCGCCGTGGCCCCGACCGGTCCGACGCCCCCGCCGACGAGGTCCCCGACCGTCAAGTCGCAGCGCGAAGCGTCGCCGGCGAGAGCGAGCCGGCCGATCTCGCTCGGATCGGACGTGCCGAGAAGCGCCTGGCCGAGCCCGAGGAGCGTTCCACCGCCGATGCCGCTCCCGATTAAGCGGATCGGCTCGTCGGGCGGCCGCGCGATCACGATCCCGGTCCCCGTTCCGAGGCTCGCGACGACCGCGGGAAGAACCGGCGCGTCGAGCGCCGCACCGGCCGCGGTCGCAGCCGTCTCGTCCACCGCATAGAGCGTGATACCGCCGACGGTCTCGGGAAGGAGCGCAGAGCGCCCGCCCGTCACCGCGACGAAGCGGATCTTCTCGAGCCCGACGCCGAGCCGCTCGAGCGCGCGCAGGAGAACCCGCTCGACGTCGGCGGCGCTCGGCTCGGGGATCCCCGGGAGCGCGACGAGGAGGTCGTCCGCGCCGGCACGTCGCAGCACGACGTCCGTGATCGTGCCGCCGAAGTCGACCGCCGCGCCGATCACGGGACTCTGCGCTTCACGTCCGCTCCGTCACATGTGACGGATGATCGCGTCTCCGAACTCGGAGCACTTGACCAGCGTCGCGCCTTCCATGAGGCGATGGAAATCGTAAGTGACGGTCTTCGCGGCGGTCGCGCCGTCGAACCCGCGCAGGATCGCGTCGGCGGCCTCGTCCCAGCCGAGGAAGCGGAACATCATCTCGCCGGAGAGGATCACCGAGCCCGGATTCACCTTGTCGAGGTTCGCGTACTTCGGCGCCGTGCCGTGCGTCGCTTCGAAGATCGCGTGGCCCGTGTGGTAGTTCAGGTTGCCGCCCGGCGCGATCCCGATGCCGCCGACCTGCGCCGCGAGAGCGTCGGAGAGGTAGTCGCCGTTCAGGTTCGGCGTCGCGATCACGTCGAAGTCCTCGGGGCGCGTCAGCACCTGCTGCAGCGCGATGTCGGCGATCGCGTCGCGGATCAGGAGCTTCTTCTTCCAGCGCCCCTCGCCGTGCGAGGGCCAGAGCGCGAGCGCCTGGTCGACCTCGGCGACGATCTTCGAGCGCTGGTCCGGCGTCATCATCTCGAAGCCGGGCTCGATCGCGCGGGCGTTCTCCTCCGACGTGATCGCGGGCTTCTGCTCGCGGTTGCCGAGGATCCAGGTCTCGCGCTCGGTGACGGTCCGATCGCGGAACTGCTCGCGCGCGACGGCGTAGCCCCAATCGCGGAATGCGCCCTCGGTGAACTTCTGGATGTTGCCCTTGTGCACGAGCGTGACGCTCTTCCGTCCCTGCCGGAGCGCGTAGTCGATCGCGGCGGCAACGAGGCGCGTCGTTCCCTCGCGCGACATGGGCTTGATGCCGATGCCGCTCGTCTCCGGGAACCGGATCTTCTTGACGCCCATCTGGTCCTGGAGGAACGCGATCACCTTCGCCGCTTCGGACGTCTCCGCGGCCCACTCGATGCCGGCGTAGATGTCCTCCGTGTTCTCGCGGAAGATCACCATGTCGACCTTCTCGGGACGCTTGACGGGGCTCGGAACGCCGTCGAAGTAGCGCACCGGGCGCTGGCAGACGTAGAGGTCGAGGATCTGCCGCAGCGCCACGTTGAGCGAGCGGATGCCGCCGCCGACCGGTGTCGTCAGCGGACCCTTGATGCCGACGCGGTACTTCCGGAAGGTGTCGATCGTCTCGTCGGGAAGCCAGTTCTTGAAGCGGTTGAAGGACTTCTCGCCCGCGTAGACCTCGACCCAGGCGATCTTCTTCTTGCCGCCGTATGCCTTCTCGACGGCCGCGTCGAAGACGCGCTGCGAAGCGCGCCAGATGTCGGGACCGGTTCCGTCGCCCTCGATGAAGGGAAGGATCGGCCGATCGGGGACGACCAGCGTCCCATCCGCCTTCGCCGTGATCGCCTCGCCGTCCCGCGGAATCGTCACCGTGCTCTCGCTCGCCATGAGCCCGGTGGTAGCGAGCGAAATCCGCGTTCGCCAAGACGGGGCCCGTTTGACCGCTTCCCTGGGTGGACCTACACTCGCGCCATGAAGTCGCGCCTCGGAGTCGTCGCGGCCCTGTCGCTCGCGACCATCGCCCTGCGCTGCGGCGGCGGCGACATCTGCCTCAACTGCGACGCGGTCCCGAGCCCGACCGTCGGCCCGATCAACACGGTGACGGTGGTGGGCACGGTGAGCAACGCCGGCGTGGTTCTGCCGAGCGACATCATCGTCATTGCGTGCGTCGGCCTTCCCGCCCAGCAGACCGATTTCAACGACTGCCCTTCGAGCTCGGTGGGTCAAGTCGGCAGCAACAACACCTTCTCGATCGCAAACGTGACGCCCGGCGCGCTCCGCGTCGGCTTCTGGGCACCCCGGAATGTGCCTGCCACGAGAATCGAGCCTGGCGATCCTTTCGCGGAGCTGATCGGCTCACCCATCGAATTGCTGGCGAACGTCGCACAGAACCAGACGGTCACGATCTCCTCTGCGATGGTCAACTTCAACAACATGACCGCCCAGGCCACCATCGCCGTCGCCAGGACCCCGACGCCCACGCCAGCGCCCACCAGCACGGCAAGCTTGTAAGCCGCTCAAGGTTTCCCGTCGGGGCCGCGGCGCATCAGCGTGCGGCGCGCCTGCTGCTGCAGGACCGAGGAGACGTTCTTGCTGCGCGCGATGAGCCGCATGTCGCGCTCCTGCACGCCCGTCAGGAGGTTCAGCGCGATCTGCAGCGGCGTCTTCGGGTTCTGGACGAGAGCGAGCCGCACGGCGTAATGCCGCACCCACTCGCGCTGGTCCGCGATCATCCGGAGCAGGTCGCCGTGCAGGCTCCGGTTCTTCGCCATCATCAACGCTTCCTCGAGCGTGACGCGCGGGTTCCGGAGGACGCACGTCTGCACCAGGCGGACCGCGTCCCGCGCGAGGATCTGGCGCGCCTCCTTGTTGCCGGTGAGCGCGAGCTTCACGCGCGCCGGAACCGACATCCCCCGGATACGGACGAAGAGCGAATCGCGGTGCTCGGGGGAAATCGGCTCGGCGACGAGCTCGGAGGGAAGCGCGATCGAGTCGCGCCCTTCGAGCACGGCGACGATCTCCGGATCCTGATCCTCGCTCCGACCGGAGCCCGAATCACGCCCGGGCGGGCTCACGTCGCTTCAGCGCCCTTCTTCGCTTCGCGCACGACCTTCTCGGCGAGGTGCGCCGGAAGCTCCTCGTAGTGCGAGAACTCGACGTGGAACGAGCCGCGTCCCGCCGTCATCGAGTTCAGGTCGGGCGCGTACGTCAGGATCTCCGACATCGGGATGAGCGCTTTGATCACCTGGCTGTGCCCGCGCGGCTCGACGCCCTGCACCTTTCCGCGCCGCGAGTTCACGTCGCCGATGACGTCACCCATCGCCTCGTCGGGCACCGCGACGTCGAGCGACATGATCGGCTCGAGCAGCACCGGCCGCGCCTTCTCGAAGGCCGCCTTGAAGCCCGTCGAGGCGGCGATCTTGAAGGCCATCTCGGACGAGTCGACGTCGTGATGCTTCCCGTCGTAGAGGATCACGCGCACATCGACGACCGGGTAGCCGGCGATCGCGCCGGAGCGCAGCGTCTCGACGACGCCCTTCTCCACCGCGGGAATGAAGTTCCGCGGAATCGCACCGCCGACGATGCGGTCGACGAACTCGAAGCCGCCGCCGCGCGGCAGCGGCTCGATCTCGAGGTGCGCCAGCGCGAACTGCCCGTGTCCGCCCGTCTGCTTCTTGAGCTTCCCTTCCGCCTGCGCCTTCGCGCGGATCGTCTCGCGGTACGGCACCTTCGGTGCAGAGAGCGTCACCTCGACACCGAACTTCCGCTTGAGCCGCTCGATCGCCATCTCGATGTGGAGCTGGCCGACGCCGCCGAGGATGATCTCCTTCGACTGCGCGTCGCGGTCGAGGTGGATCGCGGGATCCTCCTCCTGCAGGCGCTGCAGACCGGTCATGATCTTGTCTTCGTCGCCCTTGGTCTTCGCCTCGAGTGCGAACGACATCGCAGCCTCGAAGCTCCGGAGCTGCGGGTAGTACGTCTGCGTCTTCTCGTCGCAGAGCGTGTCGCCGGTCGACGCGTCTTTCAGCTTCGCTACGGCGACGATGTCGCCCGCGACGGCCTTCGGCACCTGCGTGTGCTTCCGCCCCTCGAGCTTGAAGAGGTGCCCGAGCTTCTCCTTGCTTCGCTTCGTCGCGTTGTAGACAGAGCTGTCGGCCGGAACCTCGCCGGAGAAGACGCGCAGCACGGAGAGCTTCCCCGCGAACGGATCGATCACCGTCCGGACGATCTGCGCGGAGAACGGCTCGGACGACTTCGGCGCGCGCTTCACCTCGTCGCCGCTCTTCGGATCGTCTCCGACCGCGGGCGCGATCTCGGAGGCCGACGGGCACGCCTCGACGAGGAAGTCGAGCAGCGGTCCGGCGCCGTACGCCTTCTCGCCCGCGCCGCAGAGCACCGGGAGAAGCGCGCCCGAAGCGATGCCGGTCTTCAAGCCCGCACGGAGCTCGTCTTCGCCGAGCTCGCCCGCGTCGAGGTACTTCTCGAGGAGCGCGTCGTCGCTCTCCGCGACCGACTCCATCAACCTCTCGCGCGCAGCCTGCGCCTCGTCCGCGAGGTCGGCGGGGATCTCCGCCTCCTTCATCTGCCCCTTCTCGCCCTGGACGAGCCAGGCCTTCCGGTGAAGGGCGTCGATGACGCCCCGGAAGCTCTCGCCCGCGCCGATCGGCACCTGGATCGCGACCGTCTTCTGCTCGAGCGCCTCGGCGAGCGCCTTCAGGCCGAGCTCGAAGTCGGCACGCTCGCGGTCCATGCCGGTGACGAACGCGATGCGGGGAACGCCGTCTTCCTGCGCCCAGCGGAGAACCTTCTCGTCCTCGCCGCGCGTCTCGCCCGCGGACGAGACCACGAGGACCGCCGTCGTCGCGGCGCGAAGCGCGTTGCTCGCGTCGTGCACGAAGGCGTTCGCTCCCGGAGTGTCGACGACGTTGACCGCCGTATCGCGCCACCCGAGGTGGTGGAAGCCCGTGAACATCGACGACCCGCGCGCCTCCTCCTCGGGCTCGGTGTCGAAGTTCGAGGTGCCCTCGCTGGTCTTCCCGGCGGCGTTCGTCTGCCCGGCGGCGAGAAGCAGCGCTTCGGCGAGCGTCGTCTTCCCCACGCCACCGTGTCCGATCAGGACGACGTTGCGAATCCGCGCGGGGTCAAGAGCGTCCATGTCCACTTCCCTCCCGATTCCGCTCGAAGAGAAGGCGCAGACCCTCGAGCGTGAGAAACTCGTTCACCTCGTCGATCGTCCTCGATTCCGCGGCGATCAGCGCCGCGAATCCTCCGGTCGCGGTCACGTGCGCCTCCGCTCCCAACTCTTCCTGGATTCTCTCGACGACGCCATCGACCATGGCGACGTAGCCGAAGAAGACCCCGGCCTGGATCGCGTGCACGGTGTTGCGGCCGACGACCTTCGCCGGCTTCACGAGCTCGACCGCGTGCAGCTTCGCAGTGCGCTGGAACAGCGCGTCGAGGGAGATGCCGACGCCCGGCGCGATGACGCCGCCGAGGTACTCGCCGCGGGTGCTGACGACGTCGAAGGTGGTCGCGGTGCCGAAGTCGACGACGATGCCGGTGTCGCGATGGCGCTCGTAAGCCGCCACGGCATTGACGATGCGATCGGCTCCGACCTCGCGGGGATTGTCGTAGAGGATCGGCATCCCGGTCCGGATGCCCGGCCCGACCACCACGGCGTCGCGGCCGAAGGTCTCGCGGCACATCGCGTCGATGACCGACTGGAGCGGCGGCACGACGTTGGAGACGATGATCCCGTCGATCTGGCTCGGCTCCACGCCCGCCATGCGGGTCAGGTTCCACAGTAGGACGCTGTACTCGTCCGCGGTACGCGAGCGCTCCGTGAGGATCCGCCAGTGACGGCGGAGCGTCTCGCCTTCGAAGAGCCCGAGTACGGTGTTGGTGTTCCCGACGTCGATCGCGAGCAGCATTCGAACGCGCGGAGACTAGGCCACCCGGAGCGGCTCACGCAAGGGCATCAGCCTCGCGTGCTCCGATAGGCGCGTTGCAGGCTGACCTCGCCCGCCGCGACGCGAGCGACGCCCTGCGGCGTTTCGACGAGGAGAGCGCCGTCGGCGTCGACGCCGCGGACGACCCCGCTCGCGATCGGACCGCCTTCGATCCGGACACGCCGCCCGACGAGGCCGTGTCGGCTCTCGTACCGAGGGCGCACGGCGGCGAACCCGCCCCGGAGGAACGCGTCGTACACCTCCTCGAGGTGGCGCAGCAGATTCCCGGTGAAGGCCACACGATCCACGCGGCGCCCGGAAGCGACGCGGAGGCTCGACGCCTTGCGGCGGAGCTCGGGCGGGAAGTCCTGGATACGCGCGTTCAGGTTCACGCCGATGCCGAGCACGAGGAAGCGGACGCGCTCCGCCTCCGCTTCGAGCTCGGTGAGGATGCCGCACACCTTTCGCCCCGTGAGCAGCACGTCGTTCGGCCACTTGATCTCGGCGCGGAGCTCGCACGTCTCCTCGATCGTATCGAGGACCGCGATCGCGGCGACGAGCGATACGGCCGTGACCTCGCTCGGCGCGAGCGAGGGCCGAAGCACCATCGACAGGTACAGGTTCACGCCTACGGGCGAGGACCAGGTCCGCCCGAGCCGCCCGCGCCCCGCCGTCTGGCTCTCCGCGACGACCGTCGTTCCCTCCGCGGCTCCGGCGCGCGCGAGGTCGGCGGCGAGTCGGCTCGTCGAGTCGACCTCCGCGCGGTGGACGATCTCGCCCGCGAAGCGCGTCGTGCCGCGGGCGCGCGCGATCGCTTCCGGCAGGAGGAGATCGGGACCGCGCAGCAGGCGGTAGCCGCGGCCCGCGACCGCCTCGATCGCGTAGCCTCGCTCGCGGAGACGCTCGATCCGCTTCCACACCGCGGCGCGCGAGACTCCGAGCCGCTCCGCGACCTCGGCTCCCGATCTCCAGTCGCCGCTTTCGAGCGCGGCGAGCAGGACGTCGTCGCTCACTCGCCGGGAGCTCCGCGCCGGCCCGTGACCTCGAGCGAGAGATCGACCGCGGTCGCGGAGTGCGTCAGCCGGCCGACCGAGATCAGCTCCGCGCCGCGCTCGGCGTAGCGACGGACGTTCTCGAGCCGGATGCCCCCGGACACCTCGATCCGCGCGCGTCCCGCAGCGCGCTTTCGCGCGCGCTGCACGGCGGAAGGCGGCAGGTTGTCGAGGAGGACGACGTCGGCGCCGGCTTCGAGCGCTTCGTCGACCTGCTCGAGACGATCGCATTCGACCTCGACGCGAAGGCCGTGCGGTGCCGCGGCGCGCGCCCGGCGCACGGCTTCGCCGACCGAGCCGCAAGCCGCGACGTGGTTGTCCTTGATCAGGATGCCGTCGTCGAGGCCGAAGCGGTGGTTCCGGCCGCCGCCGAGCCGCACCGCGTACTTCTGCAGGAGGCGCATGCCCGGGACGGTCTTCCGCGTGTCGAGGATCGCGGCCCCCGTTCCCTCGACGGCTTCGACGAACTTCCGCGTGAGCGTCGCGACGCCCGAGAGCTGCTGCACGAAGTTCAGCGCGACGCGCTCGCCCGCGAGGAGCGTCGCGAGGGAGCCCCGAAGACGGGCGAGGCGGCGCCCCTTCGGCACGGAGGCGCCCTCGCGCACGAGCGTCTCGACGGTGGCCGCGGGTCCTCCCGAAGCGAGGACATCGTAGACGATTGCGAGGAGCGGCAGCCCCGCGACGACGCACGGCTCACGCGCGACGAGAACGGCCTCGCCTTCCGTCTCCGGAGAAAGAGTCACGGCAGTCGTGACGTCGCCACGACCGACGTCTTCCTCGAGCGCGCGCGCGACGAGGGCGCGCGTGCTCGGATGCGTGAAGGGATCCGTTCCGGGCCACGCGCGAGCGCGCGGGCTCAACGGTCGACCTCGACCAGGCGCTCGAGGCTCCGCGCGAGGAGCGCGCGGCGCGATTCGAGCTCCTCCGCGCGGCCGCGCTCCTTCGAGACGATGTCCTCGGGCGCGCGCGCGACGAAGTCGTCATTCGAGAGCTTCCGCTGCACGCCGACGAGATCCTTGTCCACGCGCTCGATCTCCTTTTGCACGCGCTCGCGCTCCGCAGCGACGTCGACCAGCCCTGCGAGCGGGACGTGGATCTCGATTCCGCCCGCGACCGCGACCGCGGCGCCACGCGGCGGCGAAGCTCCCGCGAAGCGCGCGATAGAACCGACGCGCGCGAGCGCGCGGAGCGCCGGCTCGAACGACGAGACGGTTGCCCATGCGCCGGGCTCGACCTCCCCCGCGTGCACCGCGATCTCCTGGCCCGGCTTGACCCCGAGCTCCGAGCGGAGGTTCCGCACGGCGCGCACGACCTCGATCAAGCGCTCGATGTCCGATTCGGCCGCCGGATCGCGCCCGTACTCTTCCGCTCGGGGATAGCCGGCGTGGACGATGCTCGACGGGGTCTCTCCGACGCGCGGCAGCGCGCGCCACAGCTCCTCGGTGAGGAACGGCGTCAGCGGATGCAGGAGGCGGAGGGCGCCGTCGAGAACGTCGACGAGCGTCTGCTGCGCGGCGGAACGTGCGTCCGCGTCGCCCCCCGTGAGCGAGAGCTTCGCGAGCTCGACGTACCAGTCGCAGAGCTCGTTCCAGAGGAATCGGTAGAGGACGTTCGCGACGTCGTTGAACCGGTACGCGTCGAGCGCTGCGCGTGCCTCCTCGATCGTGCGCGAGAGGCGCGTGCGGATCCAGCGCTCCGCGGGTCCGCCCGGCAGGCGCGGCGCGTCGGGCCGATATCCTTCGAGGTTCATCCGCAGGAAGCGCGTCGCGTTCCAGATCTTGTTCGCGAAGCTTCGGTTGCCGTCGATGCGCTCGAGCGAGAGACGAATGTCGCGACCCATCGCCGACTGCGCGATCAGCGTGAAGCGGAGCGCGTCGGTGCCGTACGTCGCGAGGAGCTCGAGGGGGTCCTTCACGTTCCCCTTGCTCTTGCTCATCTTGCTGCCGTACTCGTCGCGCACGAGCCCGTGGACGTAGACGTCGCGGAACGGCACCTCGCCCGTGAAGCGCAGACCGAACATCATCATGCGCGCGACCCAGAAGAAGATGATGTCGAAGCCGGTGACGAGGACCGACGTCGGGTAGTAGCGGCGGAGCTCCGGCGCGTCGTCCGGCCAGCCGAGCGTCGAGAACGGCCAGAGCCCGCTCGAGAACCAGGTGTCGAGGACGTCCTCGTCCTGCCGGAGCGGACCGTGGCACCTCGGGCACGCGGGCGGGTCCTCGCGCGAGACGATCACCTTCTCGGGGCCGCAAGCGTCGCAGTACCAGGCGGGAATCCGATGCCCCCACCAGAGCTGCCGCGACACGCACCAGTCGCGGATGTTCTCGAGCCAGGAGAAGTACGTCCGCTCCCAGTGCTCCGGGTGGAAGCGCGTGCGGCCGTCGCGCACCGCCTCGATCGCGGGGTCGGCGAGCGGCTTCGCGCGCACGAACCACTGCGTCGAGAGGAGCGGCTCGACGACCTGGCTGCAGCGGTAGCAGGTCCCGACGGCGAGAGCGTGCGGCTCGATCTTCTCGAGCGTGCCGCTCGCCTCGAGGTCCGCGACGATCCGCTCGCGTGCTGAAGCGCGGTCGAGACCGGCGTACGGTCCCGCCTCCTCCGTCATGCGGCCTTGCTCGTCGATCACGGAGATCGCTGGCAAGCCGTGGCGTTCGCCGATCTCGAAGTCGTTGAAGTCGTGGCCCGGCGTGATCTTGACGGCGCCGGAGCCGAACTCGCGGTCGACGTGCTCGTCGGCGATGAGCGGAATCTCGCGCCCGAGGACCGGGAGCCGCACCGTCTTCCCGACGAGCCCGGCGTAGCGCGGATCCTCGGGATGCACCGCGACGGCCGTGTCGCCGAGGAGCGTCTCGGGACGCGTCGTCGCCACGACGACGTGACCGTCACCCGACGCGAGCGGGTAGCGAAGGTGCCAGAGGTGCCCTTCGACGTCCTCGTGCTCGACCTCGATGTCGGAGAGCGCGGTGCCGCAGCGACAGCACCAGTTGATCAGGCGCCGGCCGCGGTAGATCAGGCCGTCTTCGTAGAGGCGCACGAAGACCTCGCGCACCGCGCGCGAAAGGCCCTCGTCCATCGTGAACCGCTCGCGCGTCCAGTCGCAGGACGCGCCGAGACGCTGGAGCTGCGCGACGATGTACGGCGCGATCTCGCCCTTCCAGGCGAACGTGCGCTCGAGGAAGCGCTCGCGCCCGACGGCGTGACGGTCGGTCCCCTCCGAGGCGAGCATCCGCTCGACGACGTTCTGCGTCGCGATCGAAGCGTGATCCGTGCCCGGCAGCCAGAGCGTGTTCGCGCCGTCCATCTTCTTGTAGCGGATCAGCACGTCCTGCAGCGTGTTGTTGAGCGCGTGGCCGAGATGGAGCTGGCCGGTGATGTTCGGCGGCGGGATGACGATCGTGAAGCTCTCGCCGGGCGCGCTCGGGTCCGCGACGAAGAGACCGAGGCGGATCCATTCCTTCGCCCAGCGTTCCTCGACCTCGCGTGGCTCGTAGGCTTTGGCGAGCTCGGTCGACATCGGGGCTAGCGGTAGCAACCTGCCCCAGAGGCCGCCAACGAAGGGACGGTTCGTGCAGCGCCGAACGTTGCCACGGACGTGCTCGGGCCGCGACGACGGAGGGCGCGGTTTGAACGCCGCCGACGGGACTGGTAGTCGCCGAACTGCGCGAGAGTGGCGGAACTGGCAGACGCGCAGGTTTCAGGAGCCTGTGGGGTAACACCCGTGTGGGTTCAAGTCCCACCTCTCGCAGTCGCGTTGCTCGCGGCGATCACCCTCGCGTGCTCGCCGCGGTTCGAGAGCACCGTCGCCCTCGGTCCGCCGGACGGCGTGATCGCGCGCGCGACCGGGCCGGCAGCGAGCGTCGCGGTCGGCCCCACCGGTGCGCTGATCGCGTTTGCTGCAGGCGAGAGAAGCACCGTCGACGGCGGCACGGACGGCGAACGGGGCGACCGCATGTGGATCGCGCGATGGACGTCACGCGGGCCCGTGACGGGCGAGCCGTACGGACCGACGACCGCGGAGCGCCCCGGCGCGCCGCTCGCGCTCGCCGGCGGCGA
>VGTG01000036.1 GCA_016874795.1 Deltaproteobacteria bacterium
CCATCGCGAAGTGGATCCCGTCGAGCTCGCGTCCGGGGATCGGGAGATCGCGCGGATGCGTTGCACCCGTCGCGATCACGATTGCGTCGAACGTCGCACGCAGGCGCGTGATGTCGATGTCGACGCCGACGTTGACGCCCGTCTCGAAGCGCACGCCTTCGGCCGCCATCTGCTCCATGCGGCGGTCGATGATGTGCTTCTCCATCTTGAAGTCGGGGATACCGTAGCGCAGCAAGCCGCCGATGCGATCGGCGCGCTCGAGCACCATCACCTCGTGTCCGGCGCGCGCGAGCTGCTGGGCGCAAGCGAGGCCGGCAGGTCCCGAGCCGATCACCGCGACGCGCTTTCCCGTGCGGCGGTCCGCCGGCATTGGGCGCACCCATCCCTCGCCGAACGCGTGGTCGATGATCTGCTTCTCGATCTGCTTGATCGTGACGGGCTTCTGATTGATGCGGAGGACGCATGCTTCCTCGCACGGTGCGGGGCAGATCCGCCCGGTGAACTCCGGGAAGTTGTTCGTCGAGTGGAGACGCTCGATCGCCTCCTCCCAGCGGCCGCGGTAGATGAAGTCGTTCCAGTCGGGAATGATGTTCCCGAGCGGACAGCCGCGGTGGCAGAACGGAATGCCGCAGTCCATGCAGCGTGCCGCTTGCTCCTGCAGCGCTTCCTCCGAGTGCTTGCCCTCGAGCTCGCGCCAGTCGCGCAGGCGCTCGTCGACCGGGCGCCGCGGCGGAAGCTCGCGCTCGTACTCCAAGAATCCGGTGATCTTTCCCACGGTAGGTCGTCCCCCTGGCGCAGCGCTCAGACGCTGGCGAGCTTGGCGTCGTCGCTGTCGAGATGCCGCTCCGCCAGGACCTTTCGATACTCGACCGGCATGACCTTCCGGAAGCTCGCGACGGTCTGCTTCCAGCCCGAGAGGATGCGCCACGCCACCTGGCTCTGCGTGTAGTCGTAGTGGCGTCGCACGAGGTCGTGCACCTGCTGCTGGTCCGCGGCCGAGAGCTCCTCGATCTCGACCATGCCCGTGTTCAGGTGCCCCGCGAACGTTTCGTCCGGATCGTAGACGTAGGCGATGCCACCGCTCATGCCGGCCGCGAAGTTGCGTCCCGTCGAGCCGAGCACCACCACGAGCCCTTTCGTCATGTACTCGCAGCCATGATCGCCGACGCCCTCCACGACCGCGGTCACGCCGCTGTTGCGGACGCAGAAGCGCTCGCCCGCCATGCCGCGCAGGAACACCTCGCCGCCCGTCGCGCCGTAGAGCGAGACGTTGCCGACGATGCTGTTCTCCTCGGGGACGAAGGTCGACCGCTCGGGCGGATGCATCACGATCCGGCCACCCGACATGCCCTTCGCGAAGTAGTCGTTCGCGTCGCCCTCGAGGCGGATCGAGATCCCGCTCGCGAGGAACGCGCCGAAGCTCTGCCCGGCCGAGCCGCGGAAGTGGATGTGGATCGTCTCCGGCGGAAGACCGGCCGCGCCGTAACGGCGCGAGACCTCGGCCGAGAGCATCGTGCAGACCGTCCGGTTCACGTTCCGGATCGGCAGCGAGAACTCGACCGGCTTCGCGTCGTCGAGCGCGTCGCGAGCGAGCTCGAGGATCTGGTTGTCGAGCGCCTTCTCGAGACCGTGGTCCTGCGAGTCGACGCAGTGGATCGCGATGTTCGACGGCACCTCGGGCTTGTGCAGGATCTGCGTCAGGTCGATGCCCTTCGCCTTCCAGTGATCGATCGCGTCGGCGGCGTCGAGCCGGTCGACGCGTCCCACCATCTCCTCGATGGTGCGGAAGCCGAGCTCCGCCATGTATTCGCGCGTCTCCTCGGCGATGAACGTCAGGTAGTTCACGACGTGCTCCGGCTTGCCCTCGAAGCGCTTCCGGAGGACCGGATCCTGCGTCGCGATACCGACCGGACAGGTGTTGAGGTGGCAGACGCGCATCATGATGCAGCCGGACGCGACGAGCGCCGAGCTCGCGAAGCCGAACTCCTCGGCACCGAGCAAGGCTGCGATGATCACGTCCCGCCCGGTCTTCAGCTGCCCGTCCGTCTCGACGCGGATGCGCCCGCGCAGGTCGTTCATCACGAGGACCTGCTGGGTCTCCGCGAGACCGATCTCCCACGGAATGCCGGCGTGCTTGATCGAGGTGAGCGGCGAAGCGCCGGTCCCGCCCTCGTAGCCGCTGATCAGGACGACGTCCGCCTTGCCCTTCGAGACGCCTGCTGCGACGGTGCCCACGCCGATCTCGGCGACGAGCTTGACGGAGATCCGCGCGCGGTCGTTCGCGTTCTTCAGGTCGTGGATGAGCTGCGCCAGGTCCTCGATCGAGTAGATGTCGTGGTGCGGCGGCGGCGAGATCAGCCCGACGCCCGGCGTCGAGTAGCGGATCCGCGCGATGTACTCGTCGACCTTGTGGCCGGGAAGCTGCCCGCCCTCGCCGGGCTTCGCGCCCTGCGCCATCTTGATCTGGAGCTCGTCGGAGTTGACGAGGTAGTGGCTCGTCACGCCGAACCGTCCCGAGGCGACCTGCTTGATCGCGCTCCGCCGCGAGTCGCCGTTCTCGTCCGGCACGTAGCGCACCGGATCCTCGCCGCCCTCGCCCGTGTTCGACTTGCCGCCGAGGCGGTTCATCGCGATCGCGAGGTTCTCGTGGGCTTCGCGGCTGATCGAGCCGAGCGACATCGCGCCCGTCTTGAAGCGCTTGACGATCGAAGCGGCCGGCTCGACCTCTTCGATCGGGATCGGATTCGACTTCTTGAAGCGCAGGAGACCGCGTAGCGTCGAGTGCTGTCGGCTCTCGTCGTCGACGAGCTGCGTGTAGAGCTTGAACTTCTGGTAGCTGCCGGCCCGCACCGCGTGCTGCAGGCGCGCGACACTCTCCGGGTTGTACGCGTGGTGCTCGCCGCGACGGCGCCACTGATAGTGCCCACCGGGATCGAGCTCACCGTTCATCGACGGCAGCATCCCGAACGCGTACTTGTGTCGCATCGAGCACTCGCGCGCGATCACGTCGAGCCCGACGCCCTCGACGCGCGACACAGTCCAGGTGAAGTAGCGGTCGATCACCTCGCGGCGGATGCCGACGGCCTCGAAGATCTGGGCTCCCCGGTAGCTCTGCAAGGTGGAGATGCCCATCTTGCTCATGACCTTGAAGAGACCCTTGCCGATCGCCTTGACGTAGTGCGCGACCGCCTCTTCGACCGTCACCTTCGACTTCGCGCCGAAGGCGTGCTCGCGCACCTGCTGCTGCAACGTCTCGAGGGCGACGTACGGGTTGACCGCACCCGCGCCGTAGCCCGAGAGCAGCGAAAAGTGGTGTACCTCGCGCGGCTCGCCGCTCTCGACGATCAGGCCACAGCGCGTCCGCGTTCCTTCGCGAACGAGGTGGTGGTGCACCGCCGCGGTCGCGAGGAGGCTCGGGATCGGCGCATGCTCCTCGTCGACGCCGCGGTCGCAGAGCACGAGCAGCGTCGCGCCGCGCGCGACCGCCGCCGAGGCGTCGCGGCAGAGGGTCTCGAGCGCGCTCTCGAGACCCTCTGCCCCGTCGGCGACGCGGTAGAGCATCCGCAGAGTGACGACCTCGATTCCGGGACGCGAGAGCGCCTTCAGCCGCGCGAGCGCCTCGTTCGTCAGGATCGGCTGCTCGAGCTCGATCTGCCGGCAGTGCTCGGGCGTCTCGGCGAACAGGTTCTGCTCGGTGCCGAGCGTCGTCTTCAGCGACATCACGAGGTCCTCGCGGATCGGATCGATCGGCGGGTTCGTGACCTGCGCGAAGAGCTGCTTGAAGTAGTTGAAGACGAGCTGCGGCTTGTCGGACAGCGCGGCGAGCGGCGCGTCGTTGCCCATCGAGCCGACCGCTTCCTCGCCATTGATCGCCATCGGCTGCAGCAGGATGCGCAGATCCTCGCGCGTGTAGCCGAAGGCCTTCTGCAGCGTGACGAGCTCGTCGTGGTCGAGATCCGGCGGGACCTGTCTCGCCTCGGCCGGTGGCGCATCCTCGAACCGGAGAAGGTTCGCGCGAAGCCACTCCCCGTACGGCTGGCGCGCCGCCATCCCTTCCTTGATCTCCTGGTCGTCGATGATCCGTCCCTGCGCGGTGTCGACCAGGAACATGCGGCCGGGCTGCAGGCGGTTCTTCGCGACCACGTCCTCGTCGGCGATCGGAAGGACGCCGACCTCGGACGCCATCACGACGAGGCCGTCCTTCGTCACGACGTAGCGCGACGGACGGAGGCCGTTCCGGTCGAGTACCGCGCCGATCACCGTGCCGTCGGTGAACGCGATCGAAGCCGGACCGTCCCACGGCTCCATCAGGCAAGCGTGGTACTCGTAGAAGTCGCGCTTGCTCTGGCTCATCCCCTCGTGCTTCTGCCACGCCTCGGGGATCATCATCATGACCGCGTGCGGGAGCGACCGGCCCGTGTGGGTCAGGAGCTCGAGCGCGTTGTCGAAGTTCGCCGAGTCGCTGCCGTGCGACTCGATGATCGGCAGGATCTTCTCGATGTCCTCGCCGAACTCGTCCGAACGGAACATCCGCTGCCGCGCGTTCATCCAGTTGATGTTGCCGCGGAGCGTGTTGATCTCGCCGTTGTGCGCGAGCATCCGGTATGGATGCGCGCGATCCCACGACGGGAGCGTGTTCGTGCTGAAGCGCTGGTGCACGAGGGCGAGGGCGCTCGTCATCTCCGGGTCGCGGAGGTCGTGGAAGAAAGCGGGGATCTGCTCCGGAAGGAGAAGGCCCTTGTAGACGAGCGTGCGCGCCGAGAGGCTCGGGACGTAGAACGACTCCGAGTCCTTCAGCTCCTCGGAAGAATTGACGAGGAACTCGACGCGCTTCCGGATCACGTAGAGCTTGCGCTCGAGGGCCGCCGCGTCCTTCGCGCCGGCGCCGGCAGCGATGAACACCTGACGGATCTCGGGCATCGACGAGCGCGCGAGAGGACCGGCCTGGCTCGCGTCGACGGGGACCGTGCGCGAGCCGAGGAACGTCTGCCCCTCCTCTTTGATCACCTTCTCGAAGATCTTGAGGCAGACGTTCCGCTCGAAGACGTCGCCCGGCAGGAACACCATCCCGACGCCGTACGTGCCGGCCGCAGGCAGCTCGAAGCCGAGCTTGCGACACTCGCGCGAGAGGAACTCGTGCGGGATCTGGATCAGGATGCCCGCGCCGTCGCCGGTCAGAGGATCGCAGCCGCACGCGCCGCGGTGGGTGAGGTTGTCGAGGATCTTGAGACCCTTCTCGATGATGTCGTGCGTGCGGTGCCCGTCGATGTGCGCGACGAAGCCGACGCCGCACGCGTCCGACTCGGTGGCGCTCCGGTAGAGGCCCGATCGCTCGGCCTCGCGCCGGAGACGGCGGAGCTCGGCGAAATACACCTCGTCCCGACCACCCGAGGTGGTTGGCTCTTCTTTCGTCATTTACCGACCCTCTTCGTGATGCGTGCGGACTGTCAGGAAGCCGCGGCGAGTGGCTTGACGCCCCCGCCGCGGACGCGCCGGCGCGCCGAGGCGGACGAGTTCCCGGTCGGCTCCTCCGGAAGCGGAACCTGGCTCCGCTCCGTGTGCGTGGAGAGCACGACCATGGTCTCGGTCCGGGCGACCCCGGGAATGCTGCGGAGCTGGCTGATCAGGTGCTCCAGCGAGGACGTATTGCGCGTCTTCACCTTGAGGAGAAGCGTGTGCTGCCCCGTCACGTGGTGGCACTCGAGGACGCCTTCGAGGGCGCTGACGAGGCCTTCCAGCTCCTCGATGGCCGCCGGCTGCTCGACGACGACCCCGATGAAGGCGGTGACGTCGAGGCCGATCCGGCGGGAGTCGAGACTCGCGTGGTAGCCGCGGATCACCCCGGCGCTCTCGAGCTTCTTGATCCGGTCGATGACCGACGGCGCCGAGAGCCCGACGAGCTTGCCGATGCGGTTGAGTGGGATCTTGCAATCCGACTGCAGGGTCTCGAGGATCCGGAGATCGATCGCGTCGAGGCCGTTTCCGCTGCCGTTACCTAATTTCATAAGGTGTCCGAGGGGCTCGGCCTTACGCCTAGCGGATCGACTACCCTTCGGTCAATATTTTCCTCCAGACGATCGTAGAGACCGGGCGACGGCCCAGAGGACCAGCCCGGCTCCCGTCAGGAGGGACACCGCGACTCCGACGCGACGCGACATCGGGCGGTAGAGGAACCGCACGTCATGCTCCCCAGCGCCCAGGGCGACGCCCCGGAAGAGGTAGTTCGCCCGGAGGAGCGGCCGCGGCTCCCCGTCGACCGCCACCTCCCAGCCCGGCCAGAAGAGGTCCGCGAGGACGAGCACCGCCGGGCGTGCAGTTGCGACCCGGAGGCGGACCTCCTCCGGCGCGTCGCGGACCCACTCGACCCCCGACCGGGTCGGGGCGGAGATCGAGTTGGCCGGCCATACGACCGTCCGATCGACCACGACCTCCCGGCGGGGCTGGAAGCGCTCCGAGCGGAGGTACTCGAGGGCCGCATCGTCGTCCTCGATCACCACCGCGCCCGAGAGGAGCGCTGCGCGAGGCCGGCTGCGGCGATTCTCCCAAACGCCGACCCGAGCCTCGTCGTCGCGGAAGGCCTCGCGGAACCAGGGCGGCAGGCCGGTCTGCCAGCCGACCGCGAGATCCGCGGCGACCCACCGCGTCGCCATCAGGTCGAGCATGCGCCACTGCGCTCCGGCGGGCGGAGCGACGTAGCGTCCCCAGAAGAGCGGCGCGTCCGGGTTCGCCCACGGCGGAAGCCCGAGGAACCGCCGATAGCGATCCGACGTCAGCGGCTCGAAATCCTGCACGACGTGGATGCCGTGCAACGACCCGAGCTTCTCCATCAAATCGAAGCGGCGGCCCCAGTTCTTGATGAGAAGCGTTCGATCGGGGCCGGCGTGCTCGCGCAGGAAGTGCGCGAACGGCTTCGGCTCGAAGTACGCCTCGCCGCTCGACTGCGGGATCCTCAGGCGGTTCGGGTTCGCGGCGAAGCGCTCCGCGAGCGTGCAGAGCACGAGGAGCCACGCGCACGCTGCCGCGACGCGAGCGCCACCGATGCGCGCGAGCCAACCCTTCGCGACGTCGAGGCCGATCGCGGCGAGGACGGCAGCGGCGAACGCGGCGGGAAGGAGCATGCGCATCGGCATCCGGAAGCGGTCGACGAGCGGCAGGTGGAAGAAGAAGTCGTCGAAGAGACGCGTGCCGAACCCGATCGGTAGCGCGACCGCGACGAGAGCGATCCCCGCGAGCACGATCGCGAGCCGACGCCGATCGAAGAGCGCCAGCACCGCGAAGAGCGCGACGGGTCCCGCGGCGAAGAGAGCCGCTCCCCAGCCGAGCGGCGGCTCGACGGGTCGCGCCTGTGCCGGTGTCAGACTCTGACGCGCCGCCTCGGAGACCACCTCGGCCGTCGGCAGGATCTGCGCCGCCGCGAGAAGGACCGTGACTCCCGCCGCGACAGCGAGCGCTCCCGCGAGACGGAGCCAGCTCCGCGACGGTCTCCATCCCGAGAGAAGCAGCCACGCGAGAGCCGCGAAACCCGCCGCGTATGCGTTGTAGACGACGATCTGCGCGTGTCCGCTCAGGACCTGCAGCGCGAGCGCGACTCCGAGAGCCGCGCCGCGGCCGAGGCTCGGCGCCGCGAGAAGCCGTCCGCCGAGGAGAAAGACGAGCGGGATCAGCGCACTGCCGATCAGGAACGACGGCTGCAAGTGCGTGAACACGAGCGTCTGGCCGAGCATGAAGAGCGCGCCGCCGAGGACGCTCGCCGGAAGCGACAGCCCGAGCGCACGAGCACACGCGAAGGTTCCGATGCCGGCGAGCGCGAGGCTCGCGACGCAGATCCAGCCGAGCGCCTCGGGCACCGGCAGGAGCCAGGAGAGCCAGTTGAGAGGGAAGAGGAGCCCGCCGTTGTAGCTCCCGACCGACGGGGCGCCGGCGAGCTGGTACGGATTCCACCACGGCAGGAACCCGTCGGCTCCGAACGCGAACGCGTGGAGCGGAACGTAGATCGTGTAGAGGTCCTGCGTCAGGACCGAGACGTCCTGCCCGGGCGGTATCGGCGCGAGGATGCGCCACTGCCAGTACGCGATCGCGGCGGCGACGAGGAGGAGAGACGCCAATCCGGCGTGCGCACGCGGGCCCAGCACGGCGGCGACTATACGGATTCGCGCGCTTCCGGGGAGGGGAGCGCGCCGCCCCTCATTTCAGATAGCCCAGGGCACGGAGCTGCTGCTCGAGCTCGGGATCGAGCTCGACGGGGCGACCACGGCTCTCTACCCGCGACCACTGGCGCTTCCAGGCCTCGGCCGCCTCACGCAACCGCGACGGCGGCGGCTGCGGACCGACGGCGAGGTCCTTCGTCTCGCCCGGATCGCCGTCGAGATCGTACAGCTCCGCTCGCGGCCGTCCGCGGGCCTGCTCGATGTACTTCTCCCCGCGACTTCGCGCGAAGCGCTTCGGAGGGCCCGCGCGCGACGTCTCGCCGAAGGCGAGAAGCTCGGGGAAGTCGCTGCGCTCGCCGACGAGCCACGCGCTCAGATCCTGCTCTCGATGCGCCGTGTCCGCGGCCGTTCCGAAGTCCTTCGGAGCCGGCACCCCCGCGAGCCCGAGTATGGTCGGCGCGACGTCCGCGAGGCGGACCTGCTCCTCGACGACCCGTCCCGCCGGCACACGCCGCGGATGACGCAGCACGAGCGGCACGCGGACCGTCTCGTCGTAGAGCGCCTTCGCGTGGCCCTTGTTGCCATGCTCGAAGAACTCGTCGCCGTGGTCGCTCGTGACGACGACGATCGTGTCGTCGAGCACGCCGAGCCGCTGTAGACGCGAGAGCAGCTTTCCGACCCAAGCGTCGGTGAAGCGGATCTCGCCGTCGTAGAGGGCGATCACGTGCTCGAGGTCACGCGGTTCCATGCGCCGGTGTACACGCGCGCCGGTCTCGAAATCCGTTCCGTCCACGTCGCCCGCGTAGTCGGGATCGAACATCGTGTCGTAGGGGGGGGGCGGGTCGTAGTCGTAGTGCACGTCCCACATGTGGACGAAGAGGAAGAACGGCCGCCGCGGGCCGGCAGCGCCCCATTCGTCGAGCCAGGCGTCGACGCGCTGCACGAGAGCCGGCGACGTGACGCCGCGGTGCGCGTCCTGCTTACTCTTCTGCGCGAGCACGTCGTCCCACACTTCGAAGCCGCGCCCGTAGCCGTAGAGCGAGCGCAGGAACGGTCCGGAGACGAACGCCGCGGTCGCGTAGCCGTTCTCGCGCAGCACCTCCGCGAGCGTGCGCGTGGACGCGTCGAGGCGGCGGCGCGGATCGGTCAAGCCGTGGAGCTCCGGCGGCGTTCCCGTGAGGAGGGTCACGTGCGCCGGAAGCGTCCACGAGGACGGCGAGATCGCCGCCTCGAACCGCACGCCTTCGCGCGCGATCCGGTCGATCACCGGGCTGGTCTCGCGCGCGTAGCCGTACGTGTGCAGATGGTCGGCGCGGAGGGAGTCGATCGAGATCAGGAGGACGTTGGGACGTACGGTCTCGGCGGATCCCCCGGCGATCGCGAGACCGGCGAGAACCGCGACGAGCGCCGCTCCGTGCAGAAGACGTCGCGCCGCAACCGCGGGAGCTCCGACGGCGCCGCCCTCGGCTCGCGCGTCCGTCTCGCCCCCGCTCGTGCCACTCGTGGCCATCCGCCCGAGCTTAGTCGGAGTGCCGGGACCGTTCTACGCGCCGGCGTCGCGGCGAAGCTCACGGGCGTGATAGGCATCCGGCGTGTCGCGGCTCCGTCCGGCTCCTCTCCTCGCGTGCCTGCTCGCCGGCGTGGCAGCGATCCTCTTCGGCGCCTGTCCGTCCGAAAGGACGCTGCCGATGGGGGCGGGCGCTCCGTGCCCCGACTGCAACCTCGTTTTGATCTCGCTCGATACCCTCGGCGCGGATCACGTCGGCGCCTACGGGTACGGAAAGCCGACGACGCCTTCGATCGACGCGCTCGCCGCGCGGTCGGTGCTCTTCGAGGACGCGGTGAGCCAGTCGGCGTGGACACGACCCGCGCACGCTTCGATGTTCACCGGTCTCCATCCGAACCAGCACGGCATCGCCTCGCAAGGCGAGAGCATCGCCCTCTCCGAAGAGGTCCCGACCCTGACGACGGTCCTGCGCGAGCACGGCTACGCGACGGCTGCGTTCACCGGCGGAGCGAACATGCAGCCGCGCTACGGACTCGGGCGCGGGTTCGACCTCTACCACGCGAAGTCCGAGCACATGCGCGAGAACGTCGCCCCGGCGCTCGCATGGATCGACGCGGCGAAGCAGCCGTTCTTCGTCTTCCTGCACGGCTACGAGCCACATCGGCCGTATCGCTCGGACCCGGTCGATCGTGCGAAGCTCGGGCTTGCGGATCCACCGCGCGATTTCAAGGAGCGTTGCGAGCAAGGCCCGCCGCCCGCCGATCGCGAGCCGTACGTCGGCGAGTACGACGGAGCCGTGCGCCGCGGCGACCGCGCCGTCGGCGCATTCCTGCGGGGCCTCGAAGAGCGCGGTCTCCTCGACCGGACCGTCGTCATCTTCACCTCCGACCACGGCGAGGAGCTGTTCGAGCACGGCGGCTGCTACCACGTGGAAACGCTCTATGGAGAGGTGCTGCGCGTGCCGCTCCTCGTGCGCGCGCCGGGCGTCGAGCCGAAGCGCGTCGAGGGAATCGTCGCCGCTTCCGTCGCGGTCGCGCCGACGGCGCTCGAGCTCCTGGGCTTCGAGAAGAGCCCCCTTCCCGGTCCGAGCCTCGCAGGAAGCATCCTCGGCGAGGACTCACCCGCCGCTCTTTTCGTCGTGAGCGAAACGGGCTCCGCTGCGCGCGGGATGGTCCGCTCGCTCACCGCGGGGGACGAGAAGCTCGTGCACTGGGTGAATCGCGACCGGTTCGAGGTCTACGACCTGCGCAGCGATCCGGCCGAGCAACGACCGCTCGCCGAAGCGGATCGCGAGGAGAAAATGAAGAAGCAGCTCGCGGATTGGATCGCCGCGCATCCGCGCGTCGCAGAGCCGAAGCAGATCCAGCCGCCATCGCGCGCTCTCCGGAAGAAGCTTCGCCGCCTCGGCTACGTCGAGTAGAGAATCGATCAGTCGAGGTAGCCGAGAGCACGTAGATTCTCGGCCGTCGCGGGATCGACTCCCGTCTCGGCGACCTCGCGGTGGTGTCGCGGTACCCCGTGCTCCTTCTCCCAGGCGAGGAGGAGCTCGCGCAGCCGTGCCGTCTGCTCCGGATGCTCGGACGATACGTCGGCGGCTTCCTCAGGATCGGCCTCGAGATCGTAGAGCGCGAAGCGCTCTTCCCGCGCGTAGACGTCCTTCCACGGATCATCCGGCACCGGCGGCGGGAACGCCGGCGTATGCACGAGCTTCCACTTGCCGAGGCGGACTGCGCTCATCTGATTCTTCAGGATCGAGACGGTGTAGAGGGGAATCTCGTCGAGATCGGCGCCGGCGAACACGCTCGAGACGTCCCGACCCTCCACCACGACGGGGCGCGGCATGCCGAGCCCACCGAGCAGCGTCGGCAGCACGTCCGCGACGCTCAGCGGAACCTCTTCCTTTTCGTCCGCTGGAACGCGGCCGGGGAGCCGGAACAGCAGCGGCACGTGCACCGAATGCTCGTAGGGAAACCAGCCGTGCTGGAAGTAGTAGTCGTGCTCGCCGAGGCCTTCGCCGTGGTCCGCGGTGAGAACGACGAGAGTGTCGTCTTCGAGGCCGAGCTCGGCCAGCGTGGCGAGGAGACGTCCCACCTGCGCATCCGTGTGGCGGACCTCGGCACGATAGCGCGCTCGGTACGCGGAAGCGCGCTTGACGCCGGCGATCGCTTGATAGCGCGGGATCACGCCGAGACCGACGTTCACGGGAGCGCGCGGAAGAATGCGATCCGGAAGCCGGTCGCCGTCTTCGTGCGGCGGCAACTCCGACGCAGGCGCCGAATCGTACGGGCCGTGCGGGTCCATCAGGTGGAGCCAGAGGAGCCACGGCGGGCGGGCCGCGTTGCGAAGCCACTCCTCCGCGCGCGCGACCGCTCCCGAGTCGATCGAGACGCGCCGTCCCGCGACGAAGACGCTCTCGTACGTGTCGAAGCCCCGCGCGAAGCCGTTCTCCGAGCGGAGGGTCGAGTTCCCGACGAGCGCCGCGGTGTGGTAGCCCGCGCGACGCAGGATCTCGGCGAGCGTCGGAACCGGACCGGTCAAGCGGCTCGTGTTGTTGTAGACCGGATTCGTGCCGGGATACGTGCCCGTGAAGAGCGCGGCGACCGACGGCCGCGTCGCCGGAGCCGGCGTCGTCACGGCGAGGAACGCGGTTCCCTGCTTTGCGAGCGCATCGATCGAGGGCGTGAGGTCGCGAGGTCCGCTTTCGTCGTAGCCGACATGGTCGCCTCGCAACGTGTCGATACTCAGCAAGAGGATGTTCGGGAGCCGTCCGTCGGCGAGGCGCAGAAGGGCTCTCGCGGAGCCAGTCGCCCTTTCCGCCCGCGCCGCTTCGTCGGGCCGTACGGCGCCGGGCCCGGCTCGAACGGCGAAGGAAAGCGAGACAACGACGACCCCGAGTGCGGCGAAGCGGATCCACCCGAGGCCTGCGGTGGGATCGGGCGCCACCGGACGGGAACGCGATTGCGACAGCATGGGTCGACGAGAGTGGGGATCTTAGGTATCCCCGTCCGGCGGTGCCACGCGCGAATCGCATCGCGAGGACGCTTGCCTCGCTCGTGCTCGGTCTCTCCGTGCCAGCGACGGCCGCGGAGCCTGCGGCTCCCTCCCGCTCGCCCGTGCCGTCCGTGTCGCACGCCGCAACCGAGGCGTCCGCAGCGAAAGCGCCATGCCCTCGCTGCAACGTCCTCCTCGTCACCTTCGACGCGCTCCGCGCGGATCGTCTCGGCGCGTACGGCCATTCGAAGCCGACGAGCCCCGCGATCGACGAGCTCGCGGCACGCTCCACCGTCTTCCTGCGGAACCTGAGCCAGTCGGGCAGCACCATCTCGTCCGTCCCCTCTCTCCACACCGGGAAGTTTCCGCACACCGACCGGCTCCTCGACGACGGCAAGCTGCGTGACTCCGAGGACACTCTCGCCGAGATCCTGTCGCGCGCCGGCTACCGCACGATGGCGGTGATCGCGCATCGCTATGCGAGCTGCGAGTGGGGCGGCTGCCAGGGGTTCGAGAAGGTCGACAGCGACTACGAGGCACCGGAGGCCGCCGAGACGACGCTCGAGCGCGCGCACAAGATGCTCGCTTCGAACGATCGCGAGCCGTTCTTCCTGTGGATCCACTTCCGCGTGCCGCACACGCCGTACGCGCCCGGACGCGACGCCTTCCTCGCGTTCTACGACGGCCCGGACGACGCTCCGAAGTACTACGAGGGCGAGTCGCCGAACGCGCCGATCCCGTTCCAGACCCAGCGTCTCCTGCGCGCCTATCGAGAGCGCGGCGAGCCGGTCACGAACTTCCGCGCTCTCGGAGGAAGGCTCGATCTCACCCCGTCGATCGTCTCGCAGCTCGGCGCTCTGTACGACGGAAACGTGCGCGCGGGAGACACGGCGTTCGGCAAGCTGCTGAAGAGCCTTCCCGCGGAGCAGGCGGATCGCACGCTCGTCGTCATCGCCTCGGATCACGGCGAGAGCCTCGGCGCTCACGAGCGCGTCGGGCACAACACCCTCTACCAGGACGTCGTGCACACGCCCCTGATCGTGCACGTCCCCGGGCGAAAGGGAGCGCGCGTGGAGGTGCCGACGATGAACGTCGACGTCCTCCCGACCGTCCTCGCGGCCGTCGGCCAGCCGGTACCCGCAGGCCTGCGAGGCGTCGATCTCCTCGGCTCGCTTCCGCCGCGCACGCGACCGATCCTGGCCGAGTACTCGAACGGACAGGTGATCGTGATCGACGGCTGGGCGCTGCACAGCGGCAGACAGCCGCACCTCTTCGACCTCCGCACGGATCCCGGAGAGACGAAGAATGTCGCGAAGGAGCGGCCCGATCGCGTTCGGGACCTCGAGGTCGAGCTCGAGGCGATCCGCGAGAGCGTCGACGAAAAGGCGGCGGAGCGGGAGGACACGCCCGTCCTCGAGAAGCTCCGTGCCCTCGGCTACATCAGCGACGACCAGCCCGTCGAGTAGTCGGAACGCGCTCCACGCGCTTCGCCGTCCTACACCCGCTCGAGGATCGTGCCCGTCCCGAGGCCGCCGCCGCAGCACATCGCGATCAGCGCGTTGCGTCCGCCGGTCCGCTCGAGCTCGTGCAGCGCCGTCGTGATCAAGCGCGCGCCGGTGCAGCCCGTCGGGTGCCCGAGCGCGATCGCGCCACCGTTCGGATTGACGCGCTCCGGATTCGGCTGCAGCTCCTTTTCCCACGCGATCACGACAGAAGCGAACGCCTCGTTCACCTCGAAGACGTCGATCTGCTCGACCTTGAGCCCGGTCTGCGCGAGCACCTTCCGCGAAGCCGGGATCGGGCCCTTCAGCATCGAGACCGGATCGACGCCGACGAGCGTCGTCGCCGTGATGCGCGCGCGCGGCTTCAGCCCGAGACGCTTCACCGCCGCGGGAGAAGCGAGCATCACCGCCGCGGCGCCGTCCGAGACCTGCGACGACGTGCCGGCCGTGTGGACGTTGCCCTCCTCGATGGGCTTCAGCGCCGCGAGCTTCTCGAGCGACGTCTCGCGCAAGCCCTCGTCGCGCTCGACGGAGCGCTTCTCGCCCGTCGGCTTTCCTTCCTCGTCGAGGACCGGAGCCGTGACCGGCGCGACCTCGCGAGCGAAGTAGCCCGCGGCCCACGCGCGGCCCGCGCGCTCCTGGCTGCGGAGACCGAAGCGGTCGGCTTCCTCGCGCGTGATCCCGTACTCCTTCGCGATCATCTGGGCGCCCTGGAACTGCGACGTCGGCTGGTAGTGCTCCATGTACGTCGGCGTGATCGGGAAGCCTCCCTTCATGTTCGAGCCGAGCGGGACGCGCGTCATCATCTCGACGCCGCACGCGAGCACGACGTCCTCGATCCCCGCGCCGATCAGTCCAGCGCCGATCGACGTGGCCTGCTGGGAGGAGCCGCACTGGCTGTCGACGGTCGTCGCCGCGACCTCGAGCGGCAACCCGGCGGCGAGCCAGGCGACACGCGCGATGTTGAAGGACTGCTCGCCCACCTGCGAGACGCAGCCGCCGACGACCTGTCCGACCTGCGCGGGATCGATCCCCGAGCGCTCGACTGCCGCCTTCTGCACGGCGCCGAGGAGATCGGCCGGCATCAGACCCGAGAGGGCGCCCTTGCGGCGCCCGATGGCGCTGCGGACGGCTTCGACGACGTACACTTCCTGCATGGAGATCTCCTGTGATCTGGCCTGGAGTGGAGGTAGCGCACGCCTAGCCGGCGCGCTCGACCTCGGCTCGCGCCGTAGCGAGGACGCCCTCGACGAGGCGCCGGAGCTCGTCCCGGCGAGCCTCGCTCGACGCCTCGAAGCGCAGCACCAGCGCCGGCTGGGTGTTCGAGGCGCGGACGAGACCCCAGCCGTCGCCGAAGTCGGCGCGCACGCCGTCGACGTCGTTGATGGGCCAGTCGCGCGCGAGCATGTCGCGCACGCGGCCCGCGACCGCGAACTTCAGCGTGTCCGGGCAGTCGACGCGGATCTCGGGCGTCGCGAACGCGGCCGGTAGCCCGTCGAGCAGGTCGAGGATCCCGCCGGAGGACCGGGCGAGGATCTCGAGGAGACGCGCCGCCGCGTAGATCGCGTCGTCGTAGCCGAGGAAGCGATCCGCGAAGAACATGTGACCGCTCATCTCGCCGCCGACGACGGCGCCCGTCTCCTTCATCTTCGCCTTGATGAGCGAGTGGCCGGCCTTCCACATGATCGGCTTTCCGCCGAGCCGCTCGACCTCGTGGAAGAGACGCTGCGAGCACTTGACCTCGCTGATCACGACCGAGCCGGGCCGACGCGCAAGGATCTCCCGCGCGAAGATCACCAGGATCTCGTCGCCCCAGAGGATGCGTCCGCCCGGCGCGACCACGCCGACGCGGTCGGCGTCGCCGTCGAACGCGACGCCGAGATCGGCGCCGGTCGAGTCGACGGTGCGGATCAGGTCCTCGAGGTTCTCCGGCAGCGTCGGGTCGGGATGATGATTCGGGAAGCGGCCGTCGGGGTCGCAATAGAGTGCCGTCACGTCGCAGCCGAGCGCCTTCAGCACCGCCGGCGCGATTGGACCTGCAGCACCGTTCCCCGCGTCGACGACGACCTTGAGCCGCCGCGGCAGCGTTCCGAACTGCTCCGCACAGTAGGCGAGGTACGGCGCGATGATCTCGCGCTTCTCGACCGTCCCTCGACCGCTCGCGTAGCGCGCCGCCTCGATCTCCTGCCGCAGCGAGGCGATCGCCTCGCCGTACACCGAGCCGCGCCCCAGGCAGATCTTGAAGCCGTTGTACTCCGAAGCGTTGTGGCTCGCGGTCACCTCGATGCCGCCGTCGACCGGATAGTGAAACAGCGAGAAGTAGAGCAGGGGCGTCGGACACGGGCCGATGTCGAGCACGTCGACGCCGGTCTCTGCGAGACCGCGGATCAGCGCTTCCGCATAGGCGTCCGAGGTCAAGCGACAATCTCGGCCGACCGACACGGTGACGGCGCGATCTCGATGCGCCGCCCGGACGCGCGTGCCGAAAGCGCGCCCGAGGTTCCACGCGAAATCCGCGTCGAAGTCCTCCTCGGCGACGCCGCGGATGTCGTACTCGCGGAAGATCGTCGGGTTCATGCGTGCTGCTGCCTCGGTCATGACGACCCCTGTCTTGCCGGTCGGGTTCCGCGTTGTCGAGTCCGTTTCGCAGGCGCCAGGGACGCGCCGGAGGCGAGGCGGATCGCGAGCTCGAGCGCGGCGCACATGCTTCCCGGATCCGCGCGACCCGTTCCGGCGAGTGCGTAGGCCGTCCCGTGGTCGGGCGATGTCCGCACGAACGGCAGGCCGAGCGTCACGTTGACCGCGCGATGCACGTCTCTCTGCTTGACGGGAATCAGACCCTGGTCGTGATACATCGCGACGTACGCGTCGACCTTCGGCCCGAGAGCCGAGAAGAGGGTATCCGCGGGCAGCGGGCCGAGGGCGTCGATCCCCTTTCGGCGCGCCCGCCGGATCGCGGGCTCGATCACGCGCTCTTCCTCGTCGCCGTACACGCCGCCCTCGCCGGCGTGCGGGTTGAGCGCGGCGACGGCGATCCGGGGTCGGGCGATCCGCCACGCGGTGCGCATGTGCTCCGCGGTCATCTCGATCGTCCGCACGACGCCGTCCACGGTGAGGGCACGCGGTACGCTCTTGAGAGCGAGGTGGATCGTCGCGAGAACGACGCGCAAATCGTCGACCGCCATCATCATGCGCACGTCTTCTGCACCGGAGAGCGCGCCCAGGATCTCGGTGTGACCGGTCCGCGCGACGCCAGCGCGCGCGAACCATTCCTTGCTGACCGGCGCGGTGCAGAGTCCGGCGATGACGCCGTCCCGAGCGAGATGCACCGCCGCCCGCACCGACTCGTAGGCGACCTTGGCGCCGCCTCGCGACGGACGTCCAGGACGCCGATCGGATGCGGAGAGAAGCTTCGTGCCCGGACGCCCGGGCGAGAGAATCGGGAGCGCCCCACTGCGAGGCACGCCGGCGCGGAGGAGCTCCTCGAGCGTGACCGACTCGATCGGCTCCGTGATGCCGATTCCGCGCGCACGCTCGCGCGCGAGCTCCGGATCGCCGATCAGCAGCAGACGACAGCGGCGCCGCAGCGGAGACAGCGCCGCTCGAAGCGAGACCTCCGGGCCGACGCCCGCAGGATCACCCAGGCTGATCGCCAGTGCCGGTAGTCGCGTCGTCGACCGTGGGGACATCTGCGGGAGGCGTGATCGTTTCCGTGGACGTCGTGGACGCCGCGGCCGTCGTCGGGGGGTTGAGCTTCTTCACGATCGCGTGCCCTTCGAGGAGGTCCTTCTCGACGTAGTCCTGGAAGCGTTCCTGTACGGCGTCGGCGTAGAGACGCTCCTGGATCTGATCGCGGACCTGATCGAGCGGCGTGTGCTCCGACGCCTCGATGTCTTCGACGAACAGGAGGTGCACGCCCGCGCCGGTACGCAGCGGCGGACCGTACTTGCCCTTCTTCAGGGAGAGCGCGACCTGCTCGAGCTCGGGGATCATCTGCCCCTTGCGCATCCAACCGAGATCGCCGCCGTCGGAGGCCTCGGGCCCCTCGGAGAGCTCACGCGCGACCTGCGCGAACGTCTTGCCGGAGTCGAGCTCCTGGATCGCCGCCTGCGTCTTTCGCGCGACGTCCTTCGTTTCCTCCTCGGAAGCCGTCGGAGGGAGCACGAAGAAGATCTGCCGCAGGTGCACCGCCGCGGGGTGCGCGTAGTCGTCGATGTGATCGTCGTAGTACTTCTGGATCTCGGCAGGAGTGATCGTGACCTCCTGCCGGATCTGGCGCGTCACGAGCTGATTCTTGACGAGCTCCTTCGCAACCTGCGCCTTGTACGTCTCGATCGTAAACCCCTGCTGCCCGAGCGCCTGCTCGAGTGCGGCGTCGTCGAGGTTGTTCGCGCGCTTGATCTCGGCGATGTAGCGATCGACGTCTTCCTTCGACGCCGAGAGACCGAGACGCCGGCTCTCGAGACGGACGAGCGTTTCGCCGATCAGGATGTCGAGGGCCTTCTCGCGATCCTCGTCCGTCACCGCGTCCGAGTTGCCGCGAGCGTTCATGCGGATGAAGCGCTCGAGCTCGAAGGACGTGATTGGAGCGCCGTCGACGGTCGCGACGATGCGATCGACGATCACGGCTCGCGCGGGAACGGCGAGCAGAAGCGCAGCCAGCAGGGCGAGAGGGACGACTCTTCGTGGCCTCATGGGCTCCGCCTTTACTCGAAAGGCGCCGCCGTGGCCATGGTGGCGGCGGCCCGGGCGGCATGCAAAGCCTGCCCGCATGCTTCTCCCGCGCCGTCCGACCCACGTCATCTTCGACATGGACGGCGTGCTCCTCGACACGGAGCAGATCTACACCGACGTCACTCAGGAGATCGTCGGCCGCTTCGGCAAGATCTACGACTGGAGCGTCAAGCGGCACATGATCGGCCGCCCTTCGATCGACTCGGCTCGCTACCTCGTCCGGACCCTCGATCTACCGATCGCACCCGAGCAGTATCTCGCCGAGCGGGAAGAGGCGTTCGTGACCCGGATGCCGGAAGCGAAGCGGATGCCGGGTGCTGCCGAGCTCGTCGCCGCCCTCCGCGCGCACCGGATTCCGACGGCGGTCGCGACGAGCTCGTCGCGGCACCTCTTCGAGCTGAAGACGCAGCGTCACCGCGACTGGTTCGCCGGTTTCGACGCGATCGTCGTCGGCGACGATCCCCGCGTCGAGCGCGGAAAGCCGGCACCGGACATCTTCCTGCTCGCCGCGCGCGAGCTCGGCGCCGATCCGGCGACGTGCCTCGTTTTCGAGGACGCCCCGGCGGGAGTCGACGCGGCGCGCGCTGCCGGGATGATGGTCGTCGGCGTGCCCTATCCGGGGCTCGAGGTCGAGGCGCTCGCCCTCGCGGACCACGTCGCCGATTCCCTCGCCGTCGTCACGCTGGAGCGACTCGGCGTCGCGGCCGATATCGAGTAGAGGAGCTCACCGATGGATCTCGAGGTCAGGCACGCCGCCACGGTCATCCTCCTGCGCGACGGTCCGGACGGCCTCGAGACGCTGATGCTCCGCCGCGACTCGCGCCTCGACTTCGCCGGCGGCCACTGGGTGTTCCCCGGCGGACGCATCGACGAAGCGGATCGCGATCCGGCGCGACCCGACGACGAGCTCGCCACCGCGGAGCGCGCCGCGATCCGCGAGACGGTCGAGGAAGCGGGCCTGCACGTGAGACCCGGCGACATGGTCGCGTTCTCGCACTGGACGCCGCCGGCGATGGCGGCGAAGCGCTACTTGACGTGGTTCTTCCTCGCGGCTGCGCCCGACGGCGTCGTCGAGATCGACCAGCACGAGATCCGCGAGCACCAGTGGATGACGCCGCAGAGCGCACTGCTCCGGCGAAACGCCGGCGAGATCGAGCTGTCGCCGCCGACGTGGATCACACTCGAGCAGCTCGCGGTCTACGTGAGCGTCGAGGACGCGCTCGCCCAGGCCCGCGCCGCCTCGCCCGAGCGCTTCGAGACGCGCATCGCGTCCGTGCCCGGGGGCATCATCGCCGTGTACCACGGTGACGCCGCCTACGAGTCAGGCGACCCGGACGCCGTCGGCGGACGTCACCGCTTGTGGATGCTGGGAGACGGCTGGCGCTACGAGCGAAACTGTTGAAAGAGAGGGGCGCCGCCCCTCTCCTCCGCGCGGCAAAGCCTAAACTGCGCCTCTTCTCCCCGTTCGCTTTCGCTCGGCCGCGCGCTTCGCGCGCGGAGGCTATTGCAATCGGAGCGTCGCCTTGCCGATGATCGTCTTCGTTCCGGGCTTGGTCTCGCAGAGAAGCTCGACGTCGACGAGCTTCTGACCGCCCTCCTCGCGCTTGCCCGCGACCTTGCCCGTGCAGGTGACCGGCTCGTCCGGCCACGTGATCGCACGGAACTGGACGTCGAACATCTTGACGCTCGCCGCACCGGCCCAGTTCACGAGGACGTTCGAGAGAAGACCCATCGAGAACATGCCGTGCGCGAACACCGACGGCATGCCCGCCATCTTCGCGATGCCCTCGTCGTGGTGCATCGGGTTGTAGTCGCCGGAAGCGCCCGCGTACTTGACGAGGTCGGTCCGGGTCACCTTCGCGTGGACGTACTTCGGGAGCTCGTCTCCCACCTTCACGTCTGCGTAGCGGACCGCCATCTCACTGACCCTCCGAAGTCTTGATCAGGAGCGCGCACACGCGCTTTCCCGACTGGTCGTAGAACGCCTGCTCCATCACGTAGATCGTGCGCAGGCCCGAGCGGCCCTCGCGCGTCGAGATCGACTTCAGCATCGACTTCATCGTCAGCACGTCGCCCGCGTAGATCGGGCGGTCGAACTGGATCTCCGTGCCCTCGTGGAGGAGCTTCGCGACGTTCCACTTGACGCGCGGTCCTTCGCCGCCCTCGCCCGGATCGGTATCCTGTCCGAGCGCGATCGGGAGCGTCGGCGGGCCGACGAGGCTCGGGTGGCCTTGTCGCTTCGCCTCGGCCTCGTCGTAGTGGATCGGATCCGTGAGGCCGACGGCCTTCGCGAACTGCCGGATGCGAGCTCGGTCGACGTGGATCGTGGCGGGCGGACTCTCCTTGCCCACCAGCTCTTGATTGGGGTTTTCGGCCATCGGTCTCGTGCCTCCTATCCTTTCAGCTCCTCGGGCCGGCGCTTGCGGGCGACGGTCAAGCCATCGGACACCGCGAGCATGACGGACTCGACCCGAGGATCGTCTCTCACCTGGTCGTTCAGGGCGCGGATCGCGCGCGTTCCCGCACGCGCGTCTTCGACGTCGATCACGCGGCCGCCCCACAGCACGTTGTCGAACAGCACGAGGCCGTTCGGGCGGAGGCGCGGCAGGATCTCCGCGAAGTAGTTCGAGTAGTTCTCCTTGTCGGCGTCGACGAAGGCGAAGTCGAAGATCTCGCTGCGATCGAGCGAAGCAAGCGTCTCGAGAGCGGACGCGATCCGAATCTCCACGCGCTCCGCGAATCCCGCGCGATCGAGGTAGCGGCGTGCGATGGACGTCCACTCGTCGCTGACGTCGCAGCAGAGGAGCGTGCCGCCCGGCGGCAGGCCGCGCGCGATCGAGAGCGCGCTGTACCCCGTGAAGGTTCCGACCTCGAGCGCGCGCCGGGCGCCCGAGAGCCGGACGAGCAGCGTCAGCAGGGCGCCCTGGTCGGCAGCCACCTGCATCATCGAGATCGGGCCGAGATGGCGCGTCTCCTCGGCGAGCTCCGCGAGCAGCGGATCCCGGTCGCTCCGGTGATCCGCGAGGTACTCGTAGAGATCGGGCGTGAGGGCGGTGAACTTCGACACCGCACTGGACGTATCGAGCCGCCCGAGAGCCTGTCAATTCCGCCGAAACGGGGCGGCGGAGGGTCTATCGCCTACGCGTACTCCGCTTCCTTCAGCTCGCCGAGCACCCAGGCCGCCGTGTCCTCCGGCAGGTCCGGAACGTTCGAGAGGAAGGATTCGAGGTCGTCGCCGACGACGTTCCCGGAGAAGTTCGCGAGCAGCATCTCGTGATAGTGCTTCGCGACGCGCTCGCTCAGGAGCCCGCAACGACGGAGCGTCGGGATGACGAAGCCCTGCACGGGTCCGAGGCGGTGCTTCTTGCCGCGCTTCGCCAGGATCTCCGGGATCTCCTTTTGAGCCGACTCGAGCAGCGCCGCCGCGTCGAGCCCCTCCTCCGTCCAGATCTTGAGGATCGTCGTGAACAGCGTCTGCGCGTTGCGCGCGTCGATCAGCGTCTTCGCCGCCTCGAGCGCGAAGTCCTCGAGCTCGGTCCGCTGCGCTTCTCCGAGAAGCGGAACGCACCGGTCGACGTACTGCACCCCGTACGCGTGGTGGCGCGACTCGTCGCGCGCGACGTAGGTCAGCAGGTCCTTCAGCAGCGGCTCCTCGGTGAGGTTCCGCATCTCGCGAAAGCTGTAGAGCGCGAGACCCTCGACGACGATCTGCATCCCGACGAGCTTCTTCAGCCAGTCCTCGGTCTCGAGCGTCGCGTCGAGCACCGCCTTCACCGGCTCCGCGATCGGCTGGATCTCGTCGAGCTTCTCGATGTAGCGCGCGAACACCTCCACGTGGCGCGCCTCGTCCATCGTCTGCGTCGCCGCGTAGAACTTCGCGTCGGTGTGCGGCACCGCGTTGACGAGCTGCGCCGCGACCATCAGCGCGCCCTGCTCGCCGTGCAGGAAGTTGCTCAGACGGAACGCCGCCGTACGGCGCGTGAGCTGGACCTTCGTCGCCGCCGGGAGCGACTGCCAGTACGACGTCTCGTCGATCGGCACGCCGGTGCCGAGCGGCGTCTTCGCGAAGAGCTCGAGGTCGATGGGCCTGTCCCAGTCGAGATCGCGCTCGGAGATCCACTGTGCTTCGGCCGCCTTCACGTAGAGGCGCCGGAGCTCCTCGACCTCGGCGTCGTAGTTCCACTGGTAGACGACCTTCATGGCCGTATCGAGAGGCGGCTCCTGCGTGTCGGTCGTGATCTTGAAGTCGCTCATCGGGAACCTCCGTTCGCCGCTTCGTGCGCGTCGTGCGCGTCGTCGAGAACACCTTCGTAGAGCTGTCGAATGACGCCCTGGAGCTCGCGGGCGGCGTCGTCCTTGCGGTCCTCGGCGATCGCTTCGAGACAGCGATCGATCGTCGGCAGCAGCCGGACCGGATCGCGCCCGAAGCGTCTTCGCGCTCCCGCGAGCGGCGGGGCTTCGAGGAAGGCGCGCGTGCTGCGCGCGAGCATCTGCCAGACCGTGTTGCGGGTCATGTCCGAGAGGAGGACCAGGATGTCGCGCAGCACGGCGGCGTTTGCCTCCCGGTGGCCGCCCGCGGCGAGACGATCGCGCAGCTCGCGCAGCGCCGCGATCTGGTCGTCGGTGTGCCGCTCGATCGCGAGACGGCCCATCTCGAGCAGCATCGGCGACATGACCTCGACGAACTCGCTCATCAAGGCGAGGTCGATACGGTCGCCGTGGAAGATCATCGCCGGGAGCGCGTCGAAGGACGCCTCGGTGCGCGAGCGGACGGTGATCCCGTCGCCGTGGCGGACGGAGACGAGCCCGAGGCCCTCGAGCACCTTCACGGCGTCGCGGATCGAGGCGCGGTTCACCCGGAACTCCTCCGCGAGGTCGCGCTCGGAGGGGAGCTTCGTCCCGGCCGCGAAGCGGTCGTCGAAGATCGCGTCGCGAAGCTGCTCGGCGACCTCCTCGTGGAGGCGGCGACGCCGCGCGGGGCGGAACGGGACGACGATCTTGGGGGCGAGCGCCACGACTGGCTCACTGTTCCACTGGTCCAACCACTTTGTCAACATACGGAGAGGGGCGCCGCCCCTCTCCTCCACGCGGCAAAGCCTAGCCTGCATTTCTCACCAGATCACGTCGCGAGGCGGTCGAGAGTGCCGAAGATTCGCGAGCCTCGGACCGGAGGGCGACGCAGGCGTACTTGAACAGTACGTCGAGGAGCCCGGAGGGAGAAGCTCGCGAAGATTCGGTGCTATCGGCCGCCGCAGTAGGGATCTGGTGAGAAATGCAGGCTAAGTTGCGCCTCCTCTCCCCGCTCGCCCTCCGCTCGGCCGCGCGCTGCGCGCGCGGAGGGTTCGCTGCAACCCCCCGTTCGGACATGAGAATTAGAGAGGGGCGCCGCCCCTCTCCCGCTCGCGGCACAACCCCCCGTTCGACGACGAACGGGCTCGAACTAGCGCAGGCCGCGGCGGTGGAAGACGGCGGCGGCGACGGTCGGGCGGTCGGTGATGATCCCGTCCGCGCCCAGGTCGAGGAGTCGCTCCATCTCGACCTCGTCGTCGATCGTCCAGACGTGGACCTCGAGGCCGAGGTCGTGCGCGAGCGCGACCACCTCCTCGGTCACGACCGGCTTGCCCATGAACGCCGGCGGCACCTGCAGCGCGACGCCCGGCGGCCGGTAGCCGGCGAGCGTGCCGTCCTGCCAGTGCTGGAGGAAGACGGCGACGTCCTCGACGGAGAAGCTCGTGATCACGTTCGTCGCGACGGCCCGGATCCGCTCCATGATCGGGCCCTTCTCCGCGGCGAGGAGCACCTGGCGGCGCGCGTCGAAGCGGTCGAGGACCGCGAGGACGGCCGACTCCATCGCCGGCTCGCTCTGCTTCACCTCGATGTTGAGCGGCACGCCGGGAAACGCCTCGAGGACCTCGGCGAGTGTCGGCACGCGCACGCCGCGCTCGCGGAAGGGTTGGCTGCCGTCCCCCGAGACGAAGCGCGCGCCCGCGTCGCAAGCGCGGATCTCGGCGAGCGTCTGCGCGCACGCAAGGCCGCGGCCGTCGGTCGTGCGGTCGAGAGTCTCGTCGTGCAGGACGACGACCTCGCCGTCGGAGGTCGCGCGCACGTCGAGCTCGAGCCGCTCGCAGCCGGCCGCGAGACCCGCGGCGAACGCCTCGATCGTGTTCTCGGGAGCCTCGAGACCGCCGCCTCGATGAGCGAAGAGACGCGGCCGCGGGCCCTCGAGGAAGTCCATCAGCTGCGCCTTACCTTACCGCTCGGGGTCGTGGCCAGATGGGAAACGATGCGGAAGTCGGCGGGGACCTTGAATCGGGCGAGACGCGCGCGGCAGTGCGCGAGGAGCGACGCCTCGGTCGGCGGAAGCGCGGGATCCGCCGGCACGACCTCAGCGACGGGTATCGCGCCGACGCGCGCATGCTTCTCCCCGTGGACGCGTGCGGCGCCGACGGCGGGATGCGCGAGCAGCGCCGCCTCGATCTCCTCGGGGAAGCACTTCTGCCCGGCGACGTTGATCACCGAGCCGCGCCGTCCGACGAGCTCGAGGTCGCCGTCGCCGTCGGCACGAGCGAGATCGCCCGTCCCGAACCAGCCGTTCGGAGCGATCTCGTCGCGACGGCGCCACGGCGAGAGATAGGCATCGAGAAGCCCCGGTCCGCGCACGTACAGCTCGCCGATCTCGCCCGGCGTTGCGCCCCCTCCGGGCTCCCCGCGGAGCTCGATCTCGAAGCCCGGCACCGGCCGGCCGACCGCCTCCGGCTTCTCGCGCGCTCGCTCGACGTTCATCAGCGGAAGCCCGACCTCGATGATGCCGAGGACCTGCGTCAGCGGCACGCCGAGCCGCGCGTCGAAGCGCCGCGCCGTCTCGACGGCGAGCGGAGCGGTCGTCGAGAACGCGCGCCGGAGCGAGGGCCAGCGGGCCGCCGAGGGCTCCGCCGCAAGGAGCGCGTAGTGGAACGGCGCCGCGTACGTGATGGTCGCCGCCTGCTCGCGTCCGATCGCGAGGACGTCCGCCGCGAGATGCGATGGTGCGAGCACGATCGCCGCGCCGGTCTGCAGGAAGAGGAGGATCGAGGACACGAAGTGGTGCGCCATCGGGAGGAACCAGACGACGCGGTCGTCCGCGCCGATCCCGAGGCCGCCGTTCGCGGCGGCGATCCGCCGGGCGATCGTCTCGTGCGAGAGGACGACACCTTTGCTGGCACCGGTCGTCCCCGAGCTGAAGCGGACGAAGGCGGGATCGAGCGAGGCGAAGTCGTCCTCGGAGAAGCGCGGCTCGCCGCCGCCGGCGGCGCGAACGCCGTTCGCCGCGAAGCGCACGAGGTCGACGTCGATGCCGCCGACCGAGCGCGAGAGGCGGCTCGCCTCGGCGCCGCGCCAGCGCGTCCGTCCCGCGACGACCACGACGTCGAGCCCGACCCGCTTCGCGAGCTCGTCCCGCTCCGCCGGAGACAGCTCGGGCGGCACCGGGACCACGCAGCCTCCGGCGCGGAGCACCGCGAGCGCCAGCACGAGATGGGTCGCGTCGCTCGGCGAAAGAAGACCGACGCGCGGAACCGCTCCCGCCCCGGCCACGCCCCCGGCCTCACGCAGATCCGCGGCCGCGGCGTCCACCTGCTCGAACAAGCGGCCGCGCGAAAGCACGCCGTCGCCCGAGATCAGAGCGGGTGCCGCTTCGGGATGCGGAGCACCCCGGAGCCGGTCGACGATGTTCACGGACGGGACACTCAGGCGGCGCTGCTCTGCTCGGCAAGCCGGCGCCGCAGGACCCGCGCGAGGCTCTGGACGGTCTTCAGGTTCTCCCGGGTGACGTCGCTCTCCGGCAGCCAGACGCCGAAGCGCTTCTCGATCAGGAGGAGGATCTGGATCACGGCCATCGAGTCGACGCCCGCCTCGTCGAGCGGCGCCGCCGGCGCGAGCGAGATGCCGTCGAGGATGCGCCCCTCGATGAGGGTGCGGATCTCCCGCTCGAGATCCGCGAGATCCGGGCCGCCGCCGCTCGACATTCTTCGAATCTAGCGTGACGCCGCTTCAGCTCAAGAGAGCGTCACATTCTCTGGACGCGCCAGAACCACGTCCCCCAGACGTTCATCGCGACGCTCAGGAGCACGAGCGCGGGGAAAAGCCAGCCTCGCCGCCCCTCGGGAAGGTCGTTCTTCAGCGCGAGCGCGACGATGAGGAAGGGCGTGTAGTCGAGGGTGTAGCGGCTTCCGAACTGCCGCCAGCCGTCCCAGAAGTAGAGTAGGTAGAGCCCCTGGATCAGGACGCATCCGGCGAGCGCCACCCGGCCGAGCACGCGCGCGTCCGGAGCCCGCTCGCTCCAGCCGGGACGGAGCAGGAGGAGCACGGCAGGAGTGGTCGCGAGGAGGGAGAGACCGTGATCGTCGAACGTCAGGTAGGGCCAGGTCCCTTGCACTCGCGGCATCAGCCAGAAGTACTGGTGCAGGTTCTTCCCGAGGTAGTGCCAGCTGAACGAGCCGTGCTCGGGGTTGAGCAGCGCCTGGTTCGCGGAGATGTAGCCGTTGTCGAGCGGGTTCCCGAAGCGCGCGTAGTTGTAGGCGGCGAGTGCCAGGAAGGTCAGGAAGAGGGGGATGCCGAACTCGAACAGCGTGCGGAAACGCGGCCGCCGCCGGAACGCGAGGAAGAGGAAGAGCGGCGTCGCGAGCGCCGCGGGTCCACGGCTCGTCGCGGCGAGTGCGCACAGGAGGCCGAGCAGGAACGGATTCGCTCGCCCGGTCGTCTCGAGCCACGCGAGCGTCAGCGCCGCGACCGCGAGGAGATGCCCGAGCATCCACGTGTTGCCGTACCAGGCGGCGTAGAAGTGGACGGTGCCGACCGCGAGCAGCAGAGTCGCCCAGTTCGCCGTGCTCCGGCGTACGCCGAGCCGGCCGAGGAGCAGTCGGATGAGCCCGACGTTGACTGCGCCCACCGCGATCGACACTCTCGCGAGGTTCACGTCGAGTCGCCAGAGCGCCGCAAGAGGAAGCAGGAAGATCGCAGGAAGCGGGTCGAAGTAGACGTAGGCCTTGCCGCCCACGAACGCGAACTCGGTGAGCCAGCTCGGCGGATCGGCGATGTACAGGCGACCTTCGAGGAGCGAGACCGCGAGGTGCAGATGGTAGTTGAAGAACATGAACGCGCCGTCGTTCGAGAACCAGTACGCGGCGTAGGCGAGGAGCGTCGCGAGGAGCGCGTCGATCAGGTTGCGGGCGTGCCCGCGCGCGTACTCAGCCATCCTCGAAAAGGCCCTCTGCCGTGAGCGCTCGCTCGACCCGGCTGTCGAGCCTCTCGGCGTCCTTCCCCGCGCACAACGAGGAGGACAACGTCGGGCCCATGCTCGCCGATCTCCTCGCCGCTTTACCCGACTTCGCCGAGCGCTTCGAGATCATCGTGGTGGACGACGGCTCGCGCGACCGGACGTTCGAGCGCGCGAGCGAGGTGGCGAAGCAGGATCCGCGCGTCCGCGTCGTGCGGCACGAGGTGAATCAGGGGTACGGCGCCGCGGTGTGGACCGGTCTCACCTCCGGAACGCTCGACTACGCGTTCTTCACCGACGGCGATCGCCAGTTCGACGTCCGGCAGATCGGCGAGCTGATCCCGTACGTCGACGACTACGACGTCGTCGTCGGCTACCGCGTGAACCGGCAGGACAACGCCGTGCGGAAGCTGAACGCGCACGCGTGGAACTGGCTCATCCGGCTTCTCCTGCACGTGCCCGTCCGCGACGTCGACTGCGCTTTCAAGCTCTTCCGTCGCTCGGCCCTCCAGGGCGTCCGCATCGAGTCGGGCGGCGCGATGTTCTCGTCGGAGCTTCTCGCGCGGCTCGTCGCGCGCGGCTCGCGGGTCGTCGAGGTCCCGGTGAAGCATCTGCCGCGCGAGACGGGGCGCTCCTCGGGCGGCAACCTGCGCGTGATCGCGCGCGCGTTCCGCGATCTGTTCCAGCTCTACGGGGACCTGCGCAAGGAAGGCGTCCGCTAGGAGAGGGGCAGCGCCGCTCTCGCACGACTACCCCTGCTTCTTCGCGAGCTCCGGCTCGATGATCTCCTTGAAGGCCTCGAGCGGCTGCGCACCGGAGAGGCGGCGGCCGTTGACGAAGAACGTCGGCGTCGAGTTCACGCCGATCGCCTCGGCCTCCTCGAGCGTCGCGACGATCACTGGCGCGGTCTCGTCCGCGTCGTAGCAGGCCTTCACCTTCGCAGGATCGGCGCCCGACTCCTTCGCGATCTCGACGAGCTGGTCGACGGCGGTGTCCGCCTGGACCTCCTGCTGCTTCCCGAAGACCGCCGCGTGGTACTTCCAGTAGGCGTCGTTGCCGTTCTGGCGCAGCACGCAGATGCCGATCTCCGAGGCGGGCTGCGCCCACGGATGGATCGAGACGAGCGGGAACTGCTTGTAGACGAACTTCACCCGGTCGCCGTACTCCTTCAGCACCTCCTGCTGGACGATCTCCTCGGCGCGCGCACAGAACGGGCACTGGAAGTCGGAGTACTCGACGATCGTCACGGAGGCGTCCGCCGGACCGAGGAACGGATCGTCCGTCCCGATCTTGATCTTCTCGAGCACCTCGGTGACCGGGTCGATGGTCAGGTCGACGGGATCGGCGCGCAGGAACCAGCGGCCGTCGGCGGAGAGCAGGAACTCGAGGTCCTGCGACTGGTCCTCGCGCGAGAGGCGGAGAGTGCCCTTCTTCAGGCCGTCGATCTGCGAGTCGGAGATGTCGACGAGCTCCATCGCGACGTCGGACGGGATCTGCCCGCTCGACTCGAAGTGACGCTTGATCTGCACCGCGAGCTCCTCGCGGTTCAGGTTGGCCTCGGCAGGAGCCGCGATCGGCTCGGGCGCATTCGCCGGAGCAGCTCCCGGAACCTGGCTGCCGGATCCGCCCTGCGGCTCACATCCGATTCCTACCGCCAGGACCGCCGCCACCGCGCTCGCAAACGCGCTCCGTCTCATCGCTGGTACTCCTCTTTGGTCCCGGGACCGGTCGATAGGACCGTCCGGGCGCGTTCTACGGGTGACCCCCGGAGCGGTCAACCCATCGTACGAGAGGGGCGCCGCCCCTCTCCTCCACGCGGCAAAGCCTAAGCTGCGCCTCCGTTCCCCGCTCGCTGACGCTCGGCCGCGCGCTCCGCGCGCGGAGTCCTTGGAGCGCTACTCGGGATCGACGCGGAAGACCGAGCCGTCGATCGAGACGAGGTACAGCTCGCCGGCCGCATCCTCGCCGAAGGACGAGAGCCCTCCGAGGACGCCTTCGGGATCGATCTCGTCCGTGATCTCCAGGTGGTCGACCACCTCGCCGTCGCGCCACTCCATCGACCAGACGCGGTTCGAGCAGTAGTCGCCGTACAGGTACCGCCCCTGCAGCGCGGGGATCGCGTCGCCGCGGTAGACGTATCCACCCGTCACCGAGCAGCCGAGGTCGCGGCCGTACTCGACCGCCGGAAGCGTAAGCCCGTCCATCCGGCAACCCGCGCTCGGCTCGAAGCAGTGGAAGCCCTCCATCACGTCCCAGCCGTAGTTCACGGCGGTCGCACCGGCGGGCGTGACGTCGATCTCCTCGTAGAGATTCTGTCCGACGTCGCCGATGTAGAGGTCGCCCGTCGCGCGATCGAAGCTGAAGCGCCACGGATTCCGGAGACCGATCGCGAACACGTCCGGATCGCCGCCCGGGAAGTTGCCCACCGGAGGCGTGGGATGGGTGTCGACGTCGATCCGCACGAGCGAGCCGAGCTTCTCGGTCGGATCCTGCGCAGTGCCGCCGGGATCGCCGCCGTCGCCGCCGTCGCCGAGGCCCACGTAGAGGAGACCGTCCGGCCCGAAGGCGAGCATGCCGCCGTTGTGGTTCGGGAACGGCTGCTCGACCGTGAAGAGGATCCGCACCGCGTCCGGCGAGGCCCGGTTCGCATCTTCGGAGCGCGCATACTCCGCGACGACCGTGTCTCCGCTCCGGTCCGTGTAGTTCACGAAGAGGCGCCCCCTTTCGGCGTAGTCGGGCGCGAACGCGAGACCGAGAAGACCGCGCTCGCCGCAGCACGACACGAGAGACGAGAGATCGAGGAACGTCGTCGTTCCTCCGCCCTCCAGGACCTGGATCCGCCCCGTCTGCTCGACGACGAAGAGGCGTGGGTCGTCCGGCGGGGAGGTGAGGAAGAGGGGCTTGTCGAGCCCGCTCGCGACCGAGGTCAGCCGGAGGCCCGTTGGTGCCGCCGGGCTCGCGGTCGCGGTCGGCTCGGGGGCGGGAGTCGGCGTCGTGCCGGGCGCGCTCGGTCGGGGAGACGGCGTCGGCTCGGGTCCGGGACCGGATCCGCCTCCACCCCCGCACGCCGCGAGAAGCGCCGCGATCGCGGCCCCTGCGGACGCGGCCGCTCCGAACCTCCTCCCCATCTGGTCAGCCTTCCGCCTCCCAACCCAACATGCAAGAGACCTTCGACGAGGCCGTCCGCATGCCCCCCGTGCACAACGCCATCCGCCAGGTTTCGCACGCGAGCGTCGACTTCCTCGGCGAGCTCAAGGTCTCGGCGCTTCTCGGCCTTCTCGAGCAGACCGCCGTCGAAGCGTCCGCGGAGGCGGGGTGGGACCCGGCACGGTACGCGGCCGAGAAGCGCGTCTGGATCGTGCGGCGCACGCGCCTCGAGCGCCTGGTCCCGCTCGGCGGCGGCGACCATCTCCGCATCGCGACGCACGTCGACGACTTCCGGCGCGCACGCTCGATCCGCCGCTACGCGGTCGAGCGTACGGCGCGCTTTCGCGAAACGACGGACACGAGCCGACACGCCGCGCGCGCGACGACCGACTGGGTGTACTGCGACGCTGCGTCCGGACGTCCCGTAACGGTTACGGACGAGATGAAGAGCGCGCTCTTCGGCGAAGCGGCGCCCGTCCTCGCACGAGCGCCCCGGGTCGAGCTTCCCGTCGCGGAGCCACGCAGCCGGCTCCGGCTCCCGGTGCGCCCCTCCCATCTCGACCACATGGGGCACGTGAACAACGCCGTCTGGGCCGACTTCCTCGAGGACGGCGCGTTCGAGCTCTTCGCCGAGGCGGGCTTCGGCCTCGATCGCATGCTGCGCGCGGAAGGCGCTCTCCGCGTGCGCCGCCTCGACCTCGAGTACCTCGCCGAGGCACGGGTGGGGCAAGACCTATGTATTCTGAGCTGGCTCGAGGCACTGGAGCGCAGCACCGACCGTGACGCTCCCGCTCGCGCGCGCCTCGTCCAGGCGATCGACGACGGCGATGGAAAGCGGCTCGTCCGCGCGGCGAGCGAGTGGGTCTGGCGCAGCCGGGCCGAGATCCTCGGCGGAGCGCCATCGGAGTGACAGTCCAACATTTCACCTTGCAAGGATCTCCAATGGTGATATAGCGGCCTCCCCGATGTCCGGACCAAGGCGTTTCGCCCATGGGACCGGCGACGACTGGAAATCACCCGACGTTCTTCCTCCCCTGCTCTCGGCTCTGGTCGACGCGCTCCCCGGGCCTTTGCTCGTCGTCGATGCGGACGACTGCGTAGTCACCGCGAGTCCGACCGTAGAGGCCCTGTTCGAGTGCGAGCGCGAGCGCTTGCTCGGACAGCCGCTCGCCACGCTCTTCCTCGAGGGAAGCGAAACGAGCCCCGCGCTCGCGGTACGGAAGGACGGTGGCGTTCGCCGCATCGAGATCAGCCGCAGACAGCTCCAGGGGCTCGGCGTACCGCTGACGCTGCTCTGGCTCGCGGACGTGACCGAGCGCGACGAGCGGCGTCGCGCCGAGCGCCGCCTGCGCGCGATCCTGAAGGACCTCGAGCGCGCGACGAAGGCGAAGTCCGAGTTCCTCGCGACGATGAGCCACGAGCTCCGAACGCCGATGAGCGCGGTCCTCGGAATGACGGACATCCTCCTCGACAGCGCGCTCGACGAAGAGCAGCGCGAGCTCGCCGAGCGCGTTCGCCGCGCGGGCGTGCATCTCCTCACGACGATCAACGACGTGCTCGATCTGTCGAAGGTCGAGGCGGGACGGCTCGATCTCGAGTCGGCGCGCATCCCGCTGCGCGGCTGGCTCGCCGAGGTGATCGAGCTGTTCGACGCGCAGGCGATCGCGAAGAAGATCGCGCTTCGCGCCGAGGTCGCGCCGAGCGTTCCCGAAGCGATCGACGGCGATTCGACGCGACTCCGCCAGATCCTCGTGAACCTGATCGGAAACGCGGTGAAGTTCACCGACTCCGGTCATGTCGCGGTCCACGTGACGATCGTCCGCTCGTCGAACGCTCGGAAGATCGAGTTCTGTGTCGAGGACACCGGCATCGGCATCCCAGCCGAGGAGCTCGACCGGCTCTTCGAGCCGTGGCGCCAGGTCTCGGGAACGAGCATGCGCCACGCGGGCACGGGTCTCGGGCTCGCGATCGCACGACGGCTCGTCGAGTGCATGGGCGGCACGATCTCCGCCGGCAGCGATCCGGGACGCGGATCGACGTTCCGCTTCTCGCTTCCGCTTCGCGCCGAGGCGCCCGTTCGCCGGCACGAGGTCGCGCGCGCTCCGCGCAAGACCGAGCTCCCTCCCGGGAACGACGTCGCGATGGCGACGGGTGCATGATCCCGTCTCTGGTGGGTTCGGCCGCGGCGCGCTAGACCGAGCGAGGTGCGCTTCTCGAACCTCTTCGCTCCGACGCTGAAGGACGATCCCACCGACGCCGAGGTCGTCAGCCACAAGCTCCTCGTGCGCGCCGGCATGATCCGCCAGGTCGCGCGCGGCATCTACGACTACCTCCCGCTCGGTCTCCGCGCGCTTCGCAACGTCGAGCGCATCATTCGCGAGGAGATGGATCGCGCCGGAGCGCAGGAGATCCTGATGCCGGCGATCTGTCCGGCGGAGCTCTGGCAGGAGAGCGGACGGTGGGACCGCTACGGCAAGGACCTGCTGCGCTTGAAGGACCGTCACGAGCGCGACTTCTGCTTCGGTCCGACGCACGAGGAAGTGGTCACCGACATCGTGCGGCGCGAGATCCGCTCGTACCGCGACCTGCCGAAGAACCTCTACCAGGTCCAGACGAAGTTCCGGGACGAGATCCGCCCGCGGTTCGGGCTCCTGCGCGGCCGCGAGTTCCTGATGAAGGACGCGTACTCGTTCCACGTCGACCGTGCGGACTGCGAGCGCGAGTATCGCCGGATGTACGAGGCGTACGAGCGCGTCTTCTCGCGCTGCGGTCTCCGCTTCCGCGCCGTCGAGGCCGACACCGGCGCGATCGGCGGCAGCCTGAGCCACGAGTTCCAGGTGCTCGCCGAATCAGGCGAGGACTCGATCGCCGCGTGCAACGCGTGCAGCTACGCCGCGAACGTCGAGCTCGCGGCGCTCGGTCCGGCTCCCGTCGACGCGCTGACGGAGGAAGCGAGCGCCGAGCTCCGCCGCGTCTCGACGCCGAACCGCCGCACGGTCGAGGACGTCTCGTCCTACCTCGACATCCCGGCGGATCGCTTCATCAAGACGCTGATCTTCGTCCGCGAGGACGGGAGCCCGATCGCGGCGCTGGTGCGCGGCGATCAGATGCTCTCGGAAGCGAAGCTCCGCGTGGCGCTCGGCGTGCCGTGGGTCGGGCTCGCGGATGCGGACGTCGTGCGCCGCGTGACCGGTGCTTCCGTCGGCTTCGCGGGTCCGGTTGGCCTCGATGCGCCGATCCTCGCCGATCAGACGCTCGAAGGAATTCGCGGCGCGGCGAGCGGCGCGAACCAGGACGACGAGCACCTCGTCGGCGTCGAGCACGGCCGCGACTTCGGCGACGGGGTGACGTTCGCCGACCTGCGCGAAGCCCGCGCCGGCGACCGCTGCGCGCGCTGCGGCGAGGGCACGTACGAGATCTACCGCGGCATCGAGGTCGGGCAGGTGTTCTACCTCGGCACGAAGTACTCGACGGCTCTCGGCGCGACCTTCCTCGACGCGTCCGGACAGAGCCAGGTGATGGAGATGGGCTGCTACGGGATCGGCGTGTCGCGCACGCTCGCCGCCGCGATCGAGCAGAGCCACGACGAGAACGGCATCATCTGGCCGAAGCCGCTCTCTCCGTACCCGATCGAGATCGTCCCCGTTTCGATGAACGACGCCGCCGTCGTCTCCGCCGCCGAGAAGCTCGCCGCGGACCTGCAAGAGCGAGGCATCGAGACTCTCGTGGACGACCGCGACGAGCGCCCCGGCGTCAAGTTCAAGGATGCGGACCTGATCGGCATCCCGCTCCGCGTGACCGTCGGCAAGAAGGGCCTCGATCGCGGGATCGTCGAGGTGAAGCATCGCAAAGACGGCACGGTCGAGGAGGTCGCCGTCGGCGACGCGGCCGCTCGCCTCGCCGAGAGGGCTCTTTGATCTCGGCCGCCACCCGCCCCGAGTCGCACCAGCGAGCCCGCGAGCGTCTGATCTTCGCGCTCGACGTCCCGAGCCTCCGCGAGGCGGAGGAGCTCGTGGACCTCCTCGCCGGCGAAGTCGGGATGTTCAAGGTCGGGAAGCAGCTGTTCCTGCAAGCCGGTCCCGCGATCGTGCGTCACATCCGCGAGCGCGGCGAGGACGTGTTCCTCGACCTCAAGTTCCACGACATCCCGCGCACGGTCGCGCGTGCTTCTCTCGAGGCTACACGCCTCGGAGTGAAGATGTTGACGCTCCATGCGTCTGGATCGGTCGAGATGATGCGCATGACCGCCCAGCAGGTGCGCCAGACGTGCAAGCGGGAGAACCTGAAGCGGCCCCGGCTCCTCGCCGTCACGGTGCTGACGAGCCTCTCGAGCGAGGACCTGAAGCTCGTCGGGGTCCGCTCCGGCGTGATGCCGCAGGTGACGCGCCTCGCGAAGCTCGCCCAGGAAGCCGGGATGGACGGGGTCGTCGCGTCGCCGCTCGAGGTCGGCGAGATCCGCCGCGAGTGCGGGCGCCGCCTGCAGATCGTCACTCCCGGCATCCGCCCCGCGAGCAGCGATCACGAGGATCAGAAGCGCGTCGCCACACCGGGCGAGGCGATCCGGGCCGGCTCGGACTACCTCGTCGTCGGCTCTCCGATCCGGAACGCGGGGGAGCCGGTCCAGGCGGCGCGCGAGATCGTCGAGGAGATCGGCGCCGCGATGCGACGAGGCCGCGCTCGCCGATGAAGCGTCGCGCGCTCGCCTCGGTCCTGCTGCTCTCTCTCGCCCTCGCCTCTCCGGCGCGCGGCGCCGCGCTCTACGCCGACCAGGTCGTCGAGCGCACGCTCCCGAACGGCTTCAAGATGCTCCTTCTCGAGGACCACAAGGCGCCGGTCGCGGTCGTGCAGGTATGGTACCGCGTCGGCGGCCGGAACGAGGTGCCGGGCGTGACCGGCCTCTCGCACATGCTCGAGCACATGCTGTTCAAGGGAACCGAGAAGTACCCGAACGGAGAGTACTCGCGGATCATCGCGCGGAACGGCGGCGACGAGAACGCCTTCACGTCGGACGACGCGACGACGTACTTCGCGAAGCTCGCGGCCGACCGGATCGACGTCGAGATCGGCCTCGAAGCGGACCGGATGCGGAACGTGATCCTCTCCGAGGAGCTCTTCGAGCCGGAGCGCCAGGTCGTGACCGAGGAGCGGCGCATGCGCGTCGACGATCAGCCGACGGCGTACCTCTTCGAGACGCTGACGGCGGCAACGTTCCTCGAGCATCCCTATCGCCAGCCGGTGATCGGCTGGGCGAGCGACATCGCGGGCTGGAAGCTCACGGACCTCCGCGCGCACTACGATCAGTACTACCAGCCGAACAACGCCTTCCTCGTCGCGGTCGGCGACTTCGACGCCGAGGCGCTCGCGAAGAAGATCGAAGCGAGCTTCGGACCGATCCCGCGCGGCCCCGAGCCGCCGCCGGTCCGCGCTCGCGAGCAGGAGCCGCGCGGTCCTGTCCGCGTCCTCGTCGAGCGGCCCGCGAAGCTCCCGTTCATCGCCGTGAACTACCGCGTGCCGAACCTGCGTCACGCGGACAGCCCTGCGCTCGAGGTGCTCGAGGTCGTGCTCTCGGGCGGCAAGAGCTCGCGGCTCTACCGGAGCCTCGTCGAGGACGGTCGCATCGCACTCGACGCCTCCGCCGGGTACGCCCGCACGGCGCGCGACGACAAGACCTTCACGCTGTCGGCGCAGGCGCAGCCCGGGATCGATGCCGAGCGCATGGAGCGGGCGCTGCTGGAGCAGGTCGAGGCGATCCAGACGAAGGCCCCGAGCGACGCGGAGCTGGCGCGCGCCAAGGCCCAGATCGAGTCGTCCTTCATCTTCTCGCTCGACTCGATGTTCTACCGCGCGATGCTGCTCGGCACCTATGAGATCGCCGGGAGCTGGCGCGACATCGACGAGTACCTGCCCGCCGTGCGCAAGGTGACGGCGGACGACGTGCAGCGCGTCGCACGCACCTGGCTCACGGAGAAGAACCGCGTCACGGGGGTTCTCATCCCGGCCAAGGACGAGAGCGCCGAAGCACCGATGCCGGTCGTGCCTCCTCTGGCCCCGGCCGGCGCACCCGCGCCCGACGGTCCCGGGGCGGCGCCCGGAACGGGGGTCCGCTGATGCGGCGTGTTCTCGCCCTCGCGACGCTCGGGACCTTTCTCTCGCACGCCTCTCCGATGGCGGTGCACGCCGGCGGGCCCGAGGTCTCCCGCGTCACGCTCGAGAACGGGCTCCGGCTCGTCCTTTCGCAGCAGACCTCGGTTCCGATCGTCGCGATCGATTGCCTCGTCGACGGTGGCGCGCGCGTCGATCCCGTCGACCGGCCGGGGCTCGCGGCTCTCACCGCGTCGCTCCTCGAGGAAGGGACCGAGGGTCGCACGTCGCAGGACATCGCGCTTCTGATCGACTCGCTCGGCGGCTCCTTCGAGACCGGCGGATCGAGCGACTGGATCTACGCGAGCTCGGCGGTGCTCTCGCGAGATTTCGAGACCGGCGTCGATCTGGTCTCGAAGAGCCTCCGCGTGCCGACCTTCGCGCCGGATGCGGTCGAGCGGATCCGCGCCGACACGCTCGGCGACATCCAGTCGGCCGAGGAGAATCCCGGCTACGTCTCGATGCGCGGCTTCCGGAAGGCGCTCTTCGGGGACGCGCCGTACGGCCATCCCGTCGAGGGGACCTCGGAATCGCTGCGCGCGATCACACGGGACGAGATCGTCCGCTTCCATGGCACGTGGATCCGTCCCGAGCGGACGATCTGCGCGATCGTCGGCGACGTCGAGCCGGCGAAGATGGAATCGGTGGCTCGCGAGAAGCTCTCCGCATGGGCGCGCGGCGGGCCCGCGCCGGAGCCGTCGCCCGCCACGGCGAAGCCGGCGACGGCGGTCCTGATCGACATGGCGACGACGCAGGCCAACGTCGTCGTCGGGCAGATCGGCGTCGCGCGCGAAAATCCGGACTTCTTCGCGATCCGGCTGATGAATCACATTCTGGGAGGCGGCGGCTTCACGTCCCGCCTGGTCAACCGGGTGCGCGACGCGCACGGCCTCGCCTACTCGGTCGGGAGCTCCTTCGATTCGAGCCGCTTTGCCGGGCCCTTCCAGGTGGTCCTGCAGACGAAGGTCGAAAGCGCTGGGGAAGCGATCCGCCTCGTCCGCGAGGAGATCGAGAAGCTCCACGACCAAGGGGCGACCGAGGAGGAGCTGCACGCCGCGCAGGACTACCTCACGGGCAACTTCCCTCAGAACCTCGACTCGACCGCGAAGCTCGCGGGCCTCCTCGCTCAGATCGAGTACTTCGGCTTGGGCGACGACTACATCGAGAAGTACGGCGAGCGTGTGCGAGCGGTGACGCTCGAGGAAGTTCGCGACGCGGCGCGCGAGTACCTCCACCCCGACGCTCTGGTCCAGGTCGTCGTCGGACCGGAGGAGCTACTCGCGAGCCAAGGTCTCGCCGAGGACCGCTGAACGACCCGCGAGCCTCTCAAGAGAAGCCCTCTCGCGGCCGAATCTCAAGGAAGGTGCGAAGGTTCTCCCTTGACTCCCTGGTATCCGGTAACTACGGTTCACGCCGTCCGTGGTGCACTGTCCTTCCGTCTTCTGCCCTCGGGATCGGCGGCACCATCCGGCGAAAGCTTGCTTTCGTCGCAGCGGCAGGGTTCCGAGAGCGGGTGTTGAACTTCTCCCTCGCTCGGGGTTCGCAAAGCACGACCGTCTGTTGAGAGTTCTGCCGTAGTGCAGAAGCGTCAGAGCAAGACCAGCGCCCGGGCCGTCGTCCGAAAGACGACAGGCAAGTCCGTCGGACAAGCCTCGGGAGCGGGAAAGGCGGCGGTGAAGAGCGCCAAGCAAGGACGGCTCGCGAAGGGTGACGCCACCAAGCCGGCGCGCAAGAGCTCGCCTGCGTCGAGCTCGTCGACCTCCTCCGGAGCGAAGGCGAGCCCGTCGGCACGGGGTGGCGCGAAGGTCTCGAGTCGCACGGACGAGCTCGCACAGGCGGGTGCACGCGCTTCCGGCGACGGTGCTGCGGTCGATCGTCGCTCCGATCCGAAGCTCAAGAAGCTCATCGAGATGGGCAAGGAGCGCGGCTACCTCACCACCAACGAGATCAACGAAGGTCTCCCGAAGCAGCTCGCTTCGCCCGAGGAGATCGACGGCGTCATGTCCATGCTCGGTGAGATGGACATCGAGGTCGTCGAGCACGGCGAGGGAGACGGCGAAGAGGCCGGCGAGTGGACCGGCGAGGACAGCGACGAAGGCGCCGATGCCGACGCGAGCGACGGCCCCGAGCCCGAGGTCGGCGCGCCCAGCGCCTCGGAGCGGACCTCCAGCTCCAGCGGATCCGGCGCCGACACCTCCGACCCCGTCCGCATGTACCTCCAGGAGATGGGCGGCGTCCCTCTCCTCTCGCGCGAGGAAGAGGTCACGATCGCGAAGCAGATCGAGGCCGGCGAGAACGAGATCAAGGAATCGATCTTCTCGATCCCGCTCGCGCTCCAGTACGTCATCATGCTCGCGCAGCGCTTGAAGGACGGCGAGCTCAGCCCGCACGAGGTCTTCGGCGAGGAAGAGAAAGAGGAGAGCGGCGAGGAGAAGGCCGAAGGCGAGCAGGGGAACGACGACCGCGACCAGCAGCGCGTCGAAGCGTTCGTCAAGCACCTCGCCGGCCTGAAGAAGCTCGCCGCCGAGCGCACCCGCCTCGAGCAGGCGGGGCGCGGACGCAAGAACTCGGCGGAGTCGGCGAAGCTCGACAAGCGCTACCAGCAGCTCGCCGAGAAGATAAAAGCGGCGCTCTACGCGATGCCGCTCAGCCGCAAGCACATCAACGACATCGCCGACAAGCTGAAGGAGGCGGTGAACCTCGTCGACCGTCCGCGCGAGCTGATGCGGACGGTGATGAACCGCAGCGGCAAGAGCGAGCAGGACCTGCAGAAGCTCCTTCGACGAGTCAAGGTCGGCGATCGCGCGACCGCCGCCGGCGTCGGCCGCGCTCTCCGCGTTCCCGTCGACGAGGTATTGGAGCTCGCGCAGAACGTGCGCGAGGGCTGGCAGAACGCGACGCTCGTCGAGCGCGAGGTCGGCATGTCGACGGACGCCCTCCGCGGGGCGATCGATCGCCTGCGGCGCGGCGAATGGCGCGCGCAGGAAGGAAAGCGAGCGTTGATCGAGGCGAACCTCCGCCTCGTCGTCTCGATCGCGAAGCGCTACACGAACCGCGGCCTCGGCTTCCTCGACCTGATCCAGGAGGGGAACATCGGCTTGATGCGCGCGGTCGAGAAGTTCGAGTACCAGCGCGGCTACAAGTTCTCGACGTACGCGACCTGGTGGATTCGCCAGTCCGTATCGCGTGCGATCGCGGACCAGGCGCGCACCATCCGCATTCCGGTGCACATGATCGAGACGATCAACAAGGTGCTCCGGACCTCGCGCTACCTCGTCCAGCAGCTCGGCCGCGAGCCGACGCCGGAAGAGATCGCGACGCAGATGGAGATGCCGGTCGACAAGGTCCGCAAGGTCCTGAAGATCGTGAAGGAGCCCGTCTCTCTCGAGACGCCGATCGGCGACGACGAGGAGAGTGCGCTCGGAGATTTCGTCGAGGACCGCCAGAGCGTGTCGCCTGCCGACGCCGCGATGGCGATCAGCCTCGAAGAGCAGACGCGCAAGGTGCTCGCGACGCTGACGCCACGCGAGGAACAGATCCTCCGCATGCGCTTCGGCATCGGCGAGCGGTCCGACTTCACCCTCGAGGAAGTCGGGCAGCGCTTCGCGGTCACCCGCGAGCGCATCCGGCAGATCGAGGCCAAGGCCCTCCGCAAGCTTCGCAATCCAGCGAGGACCCGTTCGCTTGAAACTTTCGCTGGATAGGGCTTTGGTGGCGGTGGACGAAGTGGAGCGCCCGAGGAAGAGCGTCTCCCAGGGAGTCCGTTCCCGATACACGGCGGTGATGGCGGGGCCGAAGGGCCGCGTCGCCGGCGTGGGGACGGGCGAGGTTGTCGAGTGGTGGTGGCAGGAGGTGTCCCATGGAGAGCGGTCTCGAGAAGGAGCTTCGGGAGTGGCGTGAGAACCGCGTGCGAGCGATGAGCGCGCTCGCAGCGACCCGCGCCCAGATCTTCCCGATGCCCTCCGTAACGCCGTCCCACAAGGGCGGTCGGCGGCTCCGCGTGAACGGCCAGGAGGTCCTGGTCGTCGCCAAAGCGCGGCGCATCAGCAACTAGGAAGCTCCCGGCCGCGCCTCGAGCGCGGCCGACGTCGGTAATCCGGATCCCTCCGGGATCCCCGCCCCGGGGCGAGTCGTGCTCGCCCTTCGGGCACCGCGAGCCCTGTGCCAGGGAAGTTCGTCTCGCGTGCGCTGCGAGACTCGGATGGCACACCGGGCGCGCGGACTGTGCCAGGGTCGCACCACACAACGACACACTGTCACCTGCGGCGAACGGCGCACCTCGCAGTCTCGCGGGTTTCTCGGCCCCCGGTCCTTGGCACGAGCCCTGCAACGGACTCCTCACGTCCCCCAACCACCCCACGGGCCCTGCCGGATCCCCCCTCCCGCCGGCAGGGCCCTCCCTCTCTCCCCTGCCGCACCGAAGCGGCGAGCGCGGATCGAGAGACCGGGTCGGCAGCCGACCCTCCCAGCGTCACCCAGGGCAAGCGAGGTTCCGACGGCCCGGCGAGACGCGACGACGGGCTCCTGGAATCGTTGCAGGGCCCCCGAAGCATGCTACCGCTCTAATGGGACACCCCCGGACGATTAGCCTGCATTTCTCACCAGATCACGTCGCGAGGCGGTCGAGAGTGCCGAAGATTCGCGAGCCTCGGACCGGAGGGCGACGCAGGCGTACTTGAACAGTACGTCGAGGAGCCCGGAGGGAGAAGCTC
>VGTG01000037.1 GCA_016874795.1 Deltaproteobacteria bacterium
TTCGAGGAGGTGTGACGCCGCGAGGGGCGTCGAGGGGCGGTAAGATGTTGACGCTATCTCGACGGCGGTGCACTAGGTTCGGGGCGCTGGGACGGAGATGCTACCCCCCGGTTTGAAGGAGCAGTTCGCGGCTGCGATCCGCCGCTTGCTGCGGCCGGTCGTCCGGCAGCTCGTGGCGTACGGAGTCACCTACCCCGCTCTCGATCAGATGATCCGCGAGCTCTACGTCGAAAGCGCCGAGACGGACTTCGCTCTGCCGCACAAGCGGGCGACCGACAGCCGCGTCGCGCTCCTGACCGGGCTTCACCGGAAGGAGATCGCTCGTCTCCGCGGCCGCTCGCGCACGAGCGACGCGCCGGTCGAGGTCGAAGACACCGTCGTGACCCGCGTGATCGGCCGCTGGATGGGCGGTCCGCCCTACTCCGACACGCGGGGACGGCCGCGCCCGCTTCCGTACGAGAGCCGGCGCCCTCGCGCCGCGACCTTCGCGCGCCTCGTGCGCGATCGCGGCGTCGACGTGCCGATCCGCTCCGTCCTCGACGAGCTCCTGCGCACCGGCGTCGTCGAGATCACCGACGACGGCGTGGTCCATCTGAAGCAGGAGGCGAACGTCCCCGCGGGCGACCTCGAGGGCAAGCTGAGCCTCCTCGCCTCGGATCCGGGCGAGGTGTTCTCGACCATCGTGCACAACGTCGAGAATCCCGAGCGTCCCTGGCTGCAGCGAAAGGTCGTCTACGACAACGTCGGCTCCGAAGCGCTCGAGGAGCTCCGCGGCGAAGCCCGCGCCACGGGTGAGGAGTTCATCCGGCGCGCGAACGTCCTCCTCGCCGAGCGCGATCGAGATCGAAATCCGGACGCACCCGGCGGATCTCGGTCGCGCGTCGTTCTCGGCGTCTACTATTTCGAGGAGAGCGAGAGCGAGCCCGCGAAGGCGGAAGCGAAGCGGCCGCGGCTTCCCGGCCGGATCAAGAGGCGCCGATGAGCCCGCGACCTCGCCTCTGGACTCTCCTCCTCGCGACCGCGCTCGTCGCAGGCTGCGGCGCCGCCGACGGGGGACCGGTCGGGACGGGCATTGCCGCTTCCGTCATCGGCAACGTCGTCGCGGTCGAGGACACGAGCGTGGTGCTCGGGGCGACCGCGCAAGCGGACGAGCCCGCGGCGAGCGTCGCCGGAATCGAGGTCGGACTCGTCGAGCTTCCGGACATCGTCACGCGCACCGACGCCGACGGCAACTTCAAGCTCGAGGGAGAGTTCTCCGGCGACGTCACGCTGCGCTTCGAGACGGAGGACTTCGACGTCGAGCAGCCGCTCGTCATCGCGACCGGCGGCGTGCTCGTGCTCTCCGACATCCAGCTCGAGGCGAGCGGCGTGACCGTCGAGGCGGGACGCCAGCTCGGCCTCTCCGGTGAAGTCGTCTCCGTCGACTGCTCGGGGGGCCGCATCGTCGTCGAGGACCGCGATCCGAGGACGGGCGACTTCGAGCTGCTCCTTCTCCCGGAGACCGAGTTCACACGGCGCGGCGAGCCCGTCGACTGTCGCGCGATCTTCGTGGGCGAGACGATCGAGACCGAGGGCCTGGTCGACGCGCTCGATCAGCGCACCGTCACCGCTCTCACGATCGACATCGCGCCTTCGGGTGTTCCGTCCGATCCCTTCCGCCAAGTCGCCTTCCTCGGGTACGTCGCGGCTCGGAACTGCAAGACGGGGGTCGTCACGGTCGAGAACGAGCGGCATCGCTTCCGCGTCCTCCTCGGTCCCGAGACCGAGATCCTCTTCGACGACGGGCGCCCGGTCGAATGCGGGCGGATCAAGCTCGGCAGGCGCGTCACCGGCCGCGGCCGCCTCGAGCTGCGGAAGCCCGCGATCCTGACCGCGATCCGCTTGATCGTCTCGCGCGCGACCGCGCCCGCGGTCGAGCTCCGCATCCGCGGCTTCGTCGCCCTGAAGGAATGCGACCGGAACGTGCTGCAGATCGGCTACCCGAACAGCATCATCGCGGTCCGCCTGACGCGCGACACGAAGCTGATGCCGCAGCGGCGCTGCCGCGGGATCCCGCTCGGCGTCTGGGTCGACGGACGCGGCCTCCCGAGCGCGACGATCCCGGGCGCTCTCGACGCGATCGAGCTGAAGCTCAAGGGCGTGCGGAGCTGAACGATTCCCCCGGTCGCTCGCGCTCCTCGACGGCGCTGCTAGAGAAGCCTCCTCGAAGGGAGGCACGATGGCGAATCGCGAGAAGCTCGCCGGCGTCGGCGCGATCGACTGCTGGCTCAACCTGTCGATGGGCGAGGAGCGCCAGCAACCGGAGTTCCTGATTCGCGTCGCGCGCGACTACTTCAAGCGGGAGAAGGAGATGTTCTCCCACACGCCCTTCGAGGAGACTCTCCGGCAGATGGACGAGGCCGGAGTCGAGCGCGCCATCCTCTCGATGAACGGCGACGACCCCGGACCGATCGAGGACATCGTGCGCGCCTTCCCGGGCAAGTTCATCGGCGCACTGACGGTCGATCCGCGCCAGGGAATGAAGGCTCTCCGCACGATCGAGAAGCTGCACGCGAGCGGCGCGATGCGCCTCGTCCGCATCGTGCCGTTCCTGATCAACCTGCCGCCGAACGACAAGTCGTACTACCCGGTCTACGCGAAGTGCATCGAGCTCGACGTGCCGGTCTCCGTCAATACCGGAATACCCGGCCCGCCGATGCCCGCGGAGCCGCAGCGCCCTCTCTACCTCGACGAAGTGTGCCTCTTCTATCCGGAGCTGAAGCTCGTGATGGCGCACGGCGCCGACCCCTGGTGGGGCGAGGCGATCCGGTTGATGCTCAAGTACCCGAACCTCTACATGATGACGTCGGCGTACGCGCCGAAGTACTTCCCGCCCGAGCTGATCCAGTTCATGAACACGCGCGGCACGCACAAGATCCTCTTCGCGTCCGACCATCCCGTGCTGTCGTTCGAGCGCTGTCTCAGCGAAGCGTGCGATCTGCCGCTTCGCGAGGGGGTGCTCCAGAAGTACGTCCGCGACAACGCCGCCGGCCTCTTCCGCTGGGACTGATGGGACCGAACCGGGTTTGCGTCTACGCGGACCGGATGGAATGAACCTTCCATGCAGGCGATCGACGTCATCAAGCGCCGTCTCAAGGAAGAGCGCATCCCGGACGTGCCCGAGACCTACGCGACGAAGAAGAAGCGTCCCGCGGAAGTCGCGTTCATGGACGTCAACCTCTGCTTCCCGTGCGGCAAGTGCCCCGACTTCTGTCCCACGCAGTGCATCCAGCACCTCCCGCCGGGCACCTTGGAGGGGCGCGGCGAGCAGCCCGTCCAGGTCCGCTACCAGGAGTGCATCGGCTGCTACATCTGCCTCGAGATTTGCGCGCTCCTGACCGACTACGACGCGATCCGGATGTACGACGTGAACCTCGTCGAGCAGGTCCTCGGCGTCGACATCGGAGACAGGCCACCCGCCGAGCCGGAGACGCCGGAGCCGTGGGAGGAGTACTGGTCGGAGGGCGGCGGCTACCGCCACATGGGGAACGGCTCGCGCATCCGCGAGAAGATCAACGCGGATGAGCGCGCCATCCTGCAGGGCGAGCGATCCAGCACGTAGCCCGAGACCGGCTCCGACTCCTCGCGTGGCGCGCCCCCCTTCCCCGCGGCTGATCCAGCAGCTCACCCCGGCTCGGCTTCTGCTAGGGCTCGCCGGAGCGCTCCTCTTCGCGCTGATCGAGATCGGCGTGCTCGAGCTCACCTACGAGCGCCTCGGCGTCGCGCATCGCTACTTCTTCGGCCTGCTGGCACTCTCTCTCCTCGGAAGCATGGTCCATCTGCCGCTCTTCCAGCTCCCGCCGCCTCCGGACGCCTCACCGCCGCGTCCGACGCTCGTCGCGATCAACGTCGGAGGAGCGATCGTGCCGACGGCGCTGGCGCTGTGGGTGCTGGTCGAGCAAACGGATCCGCTTCCCTGCCTCGTTGCACTCGTCGTCGTGACCGCCGTGACCTGGTCTCTCGCGAAGCCGATGAAGGGAGTCGGGATCGCGATGCCGATGCTCGCGCCGCCGCTCGCCGCCGCCGCGTCGGCTCTGCTGCTCGCGCCCTCGGCGCCCGCCCCGGCGGCCTACGTCAGCGGGACGCTCGGCGCGCTCCTCGGTGCGGACGTGCTGAACCTCTCGAAGATCGGCGCGCTCGGGGCTCCTACCGTCTCGATCGGAGGCGCCGGAACCGTCGACGGCGTCTTCCTCACCGGCATCGTCGCGGTGCTCCTCGCACTCGCATGAGAACCCCGCTCGCCGAGCAGGCTCGCCGGTACGGCCCGCCGCTCCTCGGTGTCGTGCTGCTCGTCGCGGTCGCGGTCGTGCTCCACCGCGAGCTGAAGAACATCCCGATCCACGACGTCGTCGCGTACCTCCGCGCGCTGCCACCTCCACGGATCGCACTCGCGCTCGCGCTGTCGGCGGTGAGCTACGCCGTGCTCACGGCGTACGACGCGCTCGCGCTGGCCTACGTGCAGCACTGGCTCGGCTACGGGAAGATCGCCCTCGCTTCTTTCGTCGGATACGTGCTGAACCACAACCTGGGGCCGATCTTCCTCGGCGGCAGCGCGGTCCGCTACAGGCTGTACTCGAGCTGGGGCCTTTCGGCGGTCGAGATCGCACAGGTGATCGCTTTCACGGGCCTGACGTTCTGGCTCGGCTTCCTCCTCCTCGCGGGCGTCGTGCTGGTCGTCGAGCCGCGCGCCGTCGCGAGCCTGCTCCACCTGGATCCGTTCTGGAGCCGGACCGCGGCCGTCGTCGCCCTGCTGCTCGTCGTCGCGTATCTCGTGCGGTGCTCGCTCCCGCAGCGGTCGTGGCGGCTCGGAGGCTGGGAGATTCGCCTTCCCTCCGAGGGGATCGCGTTCACGCAGATCGCCGTCGCGTGCATCGACTGGGTCGCCGCCTCGAGCGTCCTGTGGGTCGTCCTCCCCGACGCGCCGGGGCTCACGTTCCCCGTCTTCTTCGGCGCGTTCCTCCTCTGCCAGGTGATCGGCGTCGCGAGCACGGTGCCGGCGGGGCTCGGCGTCTTCGAGGCGACGATGCTCCTCGCGCTCTCGAGCTGGGTCGACAAGCCGGACCTGCTCGGCGCGCTCCTCGCGTTTCGCGTCGTCTACTACCTCGTGCCGCTCGTGGCGGCGACGCTGCTCCTCGCGGCGCACGAGCTGGTCGGACGTCGGCGACAGGCGGCGGAGGTCGGCCGTCTCCTCAACCGCTGGGTCCCGGAGATCGTGCCGCAGGCGCTCGCCGTCCTGACGTTCGTCGCCGGCGTCCTGCTCCTCGCGGGCGGAGCGATCCCGACGCCGCCGAAGCGGCTCGACTGGCTCGCGAGCATCGTCTCGATCTGGGTCGTCGATCTCTCGAACTTCGTCGCGAGCGTCGTCGGCATGGGCCTCCTGCTGCTCGCGCGCGGGCTGCAGCTTCGCCTGAACGCCGCCTGGGCGCTGACCGTCGCCGGCCTCGCGATCGGCGTCGCGATGTCGCTGCTGCGCTCCTTCGACGTCGCGCTCACGGTCCTCCTCGCCGCGACGCTCCTCGCGCTCCTGCCGTGCAAGCGCCACTTCGATCGACCGACGGCGCTCCTCGACGAGCCTCTGACGCCGAGCTGGACCTTCGCCGCGGTGCTGGTGCTGATCGGCGTCGGCTGGCTCCTCTTCTTCTCGTACCGCCACGTCGAGTATCAGGCCGAGCTCTGGTGGCAGTTCGAGCTCTCGAGCCAGGCTTCGCGCTCGATGCGCGCCGTCGCGGGCGCCGCGATCCTCTTCATCGCGTACGGCACCGCGCGTCTCCTGCGTCCGGCGATCCCGGATCCGCCGCCGCCTTCCGAGGACCTCTGGCAACGGATCGAGAAGATCGTCGCCGATTCTCCCGTCGCGGCGGCGCACCTGGCGCTCGTGGGCGACAAGCAGTTCCTCACGAGCTCGAGCGGACGCTCCTTCCTCATGTACGGCATCTCCGGCCGGAGCTTCGTCGCGATGGGCGATCCGATCGGAGAAGCCGAGGACGCGCACGAGCTCGCGTGGCGATTCCGCGAGCTGGCCGATCGCCACGGCGCCCGCACGGTGTTCTACGAGGTCGGCTCCGCCCGGCTGCCGCTGTACGTGGACCTGGGATTGACGCTCCTCAAGCTCGGCGAGGAAGCGCGCGTCCCCCTCGCCTCCTTCGACCTCGAGGGTCCGGCGCGCGCGCGCCTGCGTCGCTCGCATCGCCAGGCCGTGCGCGAGGGCTGCCGCTTCGAGATCGTGCCCGCGCCGCAGGTCGACGCGATCCTTCCCGAGCTGCAGCAGATCTCCGACGCCTGGCTCGCGGAGAAGAGCACGCGCGAGAAGGGCTTCTCCCTCGGACGCTTCGATCCCGATTATCTCCGGCGGTTCCCGATCGCCCTCGTGCGGCGCGACGAGAAGACGATCGCGTTCGCGAACCTCTGGCCGAGCGGCCAACGGGAGGAGATGTCGGTCGACCTGATGCGTCACCTCCCGGCCGGCCCTGCGGGGCTGATGGACTTCCTCTTCATCGAACTGCTCCTCTGGTCGCGCGAGGGCGGCTATCGCTGGTTCAGCCTCGGCCTGGCGCCGTTCTCCGGCATGGACACGCACTCTCTGGCGCCTCTCTGGAGCCGCGCCGGCGCGCTGCTGTTCCGGCACGGCGAGCACTTCTACAACTTCCAGGGCTTGCGCCATTACAAGGACAAGTTCGACCCGGAATGGTCGCCGCGCTATCTCGCGAGCCCGGGCGGGTTCGCGTTGCCGAAGGTGCTGACCGACGTGGCGAGCCTGGTCGCAGGAGGGCTGAAGGGAGTCGTCGCGCGATGAGGAAGAAGGGAGAGCTCGCGCGAAAGTACGGCGGCCGCTACGCCGCGATCCTCGTCACCGGCCTCGCGACGGCGGTGATCGCGCCGCTCTTGAGCCACCGCGACGGGATGCAATGGGTGCTGGGCCTGCTGCTCCTCTTCGTGGTCGTCGGCAGCCTGCGCGCCGTCTGGGGCGACCGGAAGCTGTTCGTCCTCGTCGCCGCGGTCGGCGGCGTCTCCGTCCTGACGGAGAACTTCGCGATCTTCTCCTCCAACCAGTGGTCGTCGCCGGCGAGCGACATCGTCGGAGCGCTCTTCCTATTGCTCGTCTGCTACGGGATCCTGAGCGACATCTTCTCGCGCGACGAGATCACGACCGACACGGTCTTCGGAGCGGCGGCGGTCTACCTGATCCTCGGCCTCCTCTTCGCGCGGTTGTTCCTCTTGGTCGAGCATCTCTCGCCGGGCTCGTTCCAGATCACGGGCGCCCTCGCACGAAACGTCACCGAGCGGCCGCTCGGCGTGCTGCACTACTTCAGCCTGATCACGCTGACGACGGTCGGCTACGGCGACGTCATCCCGATCTCGCCGCTCGCGAGGAGCCTCGCGGCCGTCGAGGCGGTGATCGCGCAGCTCTACATCGCCGCCGTGATCGCGCGGCTCGTCGCCCTCTACACCGCGCACGCCGAGGTGCGCCGCCGTCGCGACCGCTAGCCCGTTCGCGACCCAGCGCCGCGGATGCGGTCGACGCTGGCGCGAGACCGGCACACCGGGTACTGGAGGCCGATGAACCCTTCTCGGCGATCGACGGTGCCGGCGCTCCTGCGCCGAGCGTTCCTCGTCGCGGCCGACGCGACGCTTCTCGGCAGCGCCGCCGTCGCGGCTCAGTTCGACATCATCGAAATGGAGGAGCTGAAGGACATCGCCCTCCGCTACGGGAAGTACAACGGCCGCTTCATCACGTGCGACATCGACCCCCCGGTGCCGATCAAGGTCGCCGTCCTCAAGTACGCGCGGTCCCGCGGCGCGAGCGATCCGCAGCTCGACATCCTCGGCAAGGTCTTCGACGAAGGTCAGGCGCGCACGACCGGCTTGAAGACGGGTTTCTCCAAGCCCGAGTGCCAGGAGAAGCTCGAGACGCCGGAGGGGAAGAAGATCCTGAAGAACGTCGAGACGTGGGGAAAGCTGCCCGCGAAGCCCTGACCCCGCCGGACGTGTGCGGAGAGAGGCGGTGATCGCCCTCGTCGCCGTGCTCGCTCCGTGGATGCTCGCCGCCGGATTCTCCCTGCCGCTCGTCGACAGACTGATCTTCGCCCCGGACCGGGTGATGCCGAAGGCTCCTCCGGGGATCGAGGAGCGAACGATCACGACCGAGGACGGCGTCCGCCTCTCCGCGTGGCATTCCCCTGCGCGCCCGAGCGAGCGCTTCGCCGTCGCGCCGACGATTCTCTGGTCGCACGGGAACGCGGGGAACATCGCGAACCGCGCGCCGATCCAGCTCGCACTTGCGGACCGTGGCGTGAACGTCCTCGCCTACGACTACCGAGGCTACGGACGCAGCGACGGACGTCCGACGGAGGACGGCGTGTACCTCGACGCCCGCGCCGCCTTCGACTCGCTCGTCGCGGCCGGCGTACCCGCCTCGCGCATCGTCTGCTTCGGCGAGTCGCTCGGCGGAGCGGTCTCGATCGAGCTCGCTCTCGCGCGGCGCTGTGCCGGGGTCGCGGTCGTCTCGACGTTCACGTCGATCGGAGACGTCGCGCGCGAGCACTTCGGCGTGCTCGGGATCCTCGCGACCGGGCGGTTCGACTCGGCCGCGCGAATCGGGTCGCTCTCCGTGCCGCTCTTCCAGGCGCACGGCGATCGCGACGAGGTCGTGCCGTTCGAGCTCGGCGAGCGCCTGCACGCGGCCGCGCCGAAGCCGAAGCGGTTCCTCCGCGTCCCGGGCGCGTCCCACAACGACATCTTCGCGAGCGAAGAGCTCCTCGACGCGATTGCCGGCTTCGCGACAAAGGTCGCGCGCTGAGCGGCAGGCGTGCTACGGCGCGGCCGCGCGCGTCGAGTCCGGGGTGTAGACCGGCCGCTCTGTCGGCTGGCGCGCGTACGGAAGCCAGACGCGGAAGGTCGAGCCGCGTCCGACCTCGCTCTCGACGCGAATGCGTCCGCCGAGGAGACCGACGAGACGGCGCACGATGTGGAGCCCGAGCCCGACGCCGGACGGCGTGCCGGCCGGCGCTTCGAGCTGCTGGAACGGCTCGAAGATCTTCTCGGTCGCGTCGGCCGGAACGCCCATACCCGTGTCGATGACGGCGAGCTCTACGCCCTCGTCGACCTCGCGCGCGCGGATCGTCACGCTCCCCTCCTCCGTGAACTTGAGCGCGTTCCCGAGGAGGTTCCGGAGGACCAGCTTCAGCATGCGCCGGTCGGTCTCGAGCGGGCGCAGGGACGACTCGGTCTCCCACGCGATCGTCACGCGCGGGCGGAGAGGCAGGTCGCGCGCTTCGACGGCGAGCTCGCCGACGAGCTCCGGGACGCTGACGGGGTTCAGGCGCAGCGAGAAGATCCCGGCGTCGATCCGGCTCAGATCGAGCGTCGCGGTGATCAGCTCGAAGAGCTCGCGCGCGCTGCGCGCCGCACGGCCGACGGGATCGAGCTGCTCCGTCGCGAGTGCGCCGAACGCGCCGTCGCCGAGCAGGTCGAGGTATCCGATGATGACGTTGAGCGGTGTGCGCAGCTCGTGCGACATCGTCGAGACGAACTCCGACTTCAGCCGGCTCGCCCGCTCGAGCTCCACGTTCGTGCGCTTGAGCTCGGCATCACGCCGCGAGAGCTTCAGGTGCGAGCGCTCCGCGAGATACGCACCGAGGACGGTGAAGCCGATCGCAAGGCCGAGCCCGACCACGTGCAACGAGAGCGGCGTCGCGTACCGCGCTCCGCCGACGACGGCGAGCACGTAGGTGAAGACCGCCGCAGCCGCGAGCGAGAGCTGGCCGCGGATGCCCCAGGGAAAGGCGACCATGCACCCGAGCGTCAGGAACACGAGCGCGAGCCCGAGCATCTCGAGCTCCCCCTGCACGGCGACGCAGTAGAGGCCGGTCAAGAGCGTGATCCCGACGACGGCGAGCACGACGACGTTCACTCGCCGATCCGCGGAGAGGTCGGCGCGACGCACGAGCGCGAGTGCGCCCACCGCGAGCGCCGCCTCGAGCGCGAAGACGATTCCGTAGGCGAAGCCGCGGCCGGGATGCTCGAGCTGCTCGAGGATCCACGCGGCTCCGAAGGCGATCAGAAAGATACCGACGGCCCATGGAGCACGCGCGGTGACGATGCCCGCTACCTCTTCGCGATAATCGTCTTCGATCCCCATGGCGCCGGGACCTGCGATTCGGATCGCTGGACGTACCGCTCCCCCGCGCTCCTCCCGCCCCGTCCCCGTCCATCAAGTGCCAGACGAGGCGCGGCGAGGTCAATGGAAGTCCATCCGATCGGAGCGCTTTCGTGTGATATAGGCGGCGCCGTGCGAACCGCCAGCGAGGAGATCGGAGCGCTCGTCTACGCGTACGCTGCGGCGATCGACGCGGGAGACTTCCCGGGCCTCGCCGATCTCTTCACGCGCGCGACGCTGCGAAGCGACGGCCGGCCGGACGTGCGGCGTGGCCGCGACGAGGTCCTGGCGCTCTACGAGGGCATGGTCCGGCTCTACGACGGACGGCCGGGCACGAAGCACGTCACGACGAACCTCGTCGTCGACGTGAGCCCGGACCAGACGAGCGCTTCGGCCGCCTCGTACTACACCGTCTTCCAGGCGCTCCCCGCGCTCCCGCTGCAGGCGATCGTCGCGGGCCGCTACCACGATCGCTTCGCCCGGGACGAGTGTGGCTGGCACTTCGCCGACCGGCTGATCTTCGTCGACCTGGTGGGCGATCTCAGCCAGCACCTGAAGCGCTGGCCGCCCGGCTCCTGAGACCTTGCGGCTACGGCGTCTTGTCCTTGAAGCCCGCTCCGTCGTTGTCGGCGGGTGCCGCGAACGTCGTCCCGAAGCAGACCCCCTCGTCGTTCCGCACCTCGACGCCGACGCTCGGGTCGCCGTCGAGCGGAAGCTCCGGGAGGTCGAGCCCCGCACCGCGACCCTTCACGAGGAGCTTCGCCTTTCCCTCTGCACCCGTCTTCAAGAGCAGCTTCGTGATCCCGCCGCTCGCGCCGTTCTTGTCGCCGTATTTGAAGCCCTTCCCGCCGAGCGCGCTCCAGCAGACCTTGCCGCCGCACGTGCCTCCGGCCGGAAGAGTCGCTTCGAGGACGAGGGAGGACACGCCGCCGTCGCGGTCGAAGAGGCAGAGGTCGTAGCGCGTCCCGCCGGAGACGGTCGGATCACCGAGGTCGGCGAGCGTCGTCGCCGCACCGCCCTTCCACACGTACCCGAACGACCTCTTGAGCGGCAGCGGGCTCGCCCGGATCGTCACCGTCGCACCCGCAGAGGTCCTGCACGAAGGCTCGGGCTCCTCCGCTCCGACGCAGACGCCGACGCTGCACGCGTCCGAGCGCGTGCAGAGACGCGCGTCGTCGCACGGTGCGCCGTTCGCCTCGAGCTGACAGGTCGCTCCGCAGCAGTCGCCTGCGGCGACGTTGCCGTCGTCGCACACCTCGCCGGACGTGACGATTCCGTTACCGCAAGCAGTGAACGTGCAGTTCGAGTCGCAGCCGTCGCCGTCGATCAGGTTGCCGTCGTCGCACTCCTCGCCCGGGTTCTCCTCCCCGTCGCCGCAGGTGATCTCGTCGGCGCCGGCGTCGACGCGCGGGCCGCTCAGGCGCGCCGCGCCGTCGAGGTCCGCCTCGCCGGGATCGATCGCCGTCGAGGGATCGCCGGCGTTGACCGCGGGCGACTGCGGATCGACGTGGAAGTCACCGGCTTCGGGGGCGACGAGAAGGGGATCGACGAAGAGAGAGCTCGCGTCCTGCCCGGTCGCGTTCCGGTAGGCGGTGAAGCCGACGTGCTGGACGTCGTTCCAGATGAAGCGCCCGCTCGCGGCGCCGTCCGCGGTCCACCAGACGTTGTGATCGAAGTCGTTCTGCTGGTTCCCGTTCCCGTACGACGCGAGGAGGAGGTTCTCCTCCGTCGCGAAGAAGACGTTGTTCCGGACGACGTTGTTCTCGGCGTACTGGACCCAGATCTCGCCGAAGCCCTCGCCCAGCGTGTCGTTCCCGTAGAGCGTGTTGTTGCGGAGCTCGCACTCCTCCACCGTCCCCACCGAGTCGCTGAAACCCCCGAAGACGATGCCGACCTTGTCGTTCGCGTAGACGAGGTTGCTGCGGACGACGATGCCGCTCGTGACGAGCCCCGCGTTCTCGGCGCCGATCTCGATGCCGAGGTCGCTCTCGGTGACGACGTTGTTCTCGATGACGATGTCGCGACCGCCGTCGACGTAGATCCCGCCCGCGAACCCGCCGCCGTAGCTCGAGCGCGCACGGCGCACGACGTTCCCGCGGCAGACGCCGTTCCGCGCGACCTTCGTCGGATCGGGCTGGATGTCCGTCTCGCCGCCGATGAAGTCGATGGCGATGTTGTTCACGTCCTCGACGACGTTGTTCGTGACCGCGAAGTCGGTGACGTTCCCGTTCAGCGTCAGCGCCTCGCTCGTCGCCGGCTCGCAGTCGTGGATGTGGTTCCCGTCGATGACGAGATCGGAGATGGGTTGCGCTTTCGTCGCGTAGACGGTGATCCCCATCGCGTGCCGGCCGCGGATGTCGTGGATCTCATTGTCGCGGATCTCGACGTGCGAGCCGGCGCCGAGGATCCGCACGCCGGAGCCGTCGTTCACGCCGAGGTTGTTGCGAATCACGAAGCCCGAGAGCCGGACCCAGCTCCGGTCCTCGATGAGGACCATGTTCGCGCCCGGGGCGCCGGTCCCGTCGAGGATCGGCTGCTCGCCCGGGTAAGCCTCGAGCGAGAGGAAGCCGTCCACCGCGTTGCCGCTCGCCTGGAATTCGACCTTCTCGAAGTACGGCGTCGACTTCTCGCGCACCTGGATCGTGTCGCCGGCCTCCGCGACGTCGAGAGCCGCCTGGATCGACGTGAAGTCGCCGCCCGAAGCGGCGACCACATATGTGGTCGCCGCCGCTTCTTCCGCCCGCAGCAGGCCGTACGCGAGAATCGCGAAAAACGCGCGCAGGCGACCGCGGCCCGTCACGCGACCTTCGTGCGCGATGCTCCCGGCTCGTCGAGCCAGCGGTTCAGCGCGACCGTGCGCGCGTTCCGGCAGACGAGCACGTGCTCGACGGCGCGACGGATGCGGCGCTGCTGGCCGGACGTGCCCGCGACTTGACGGAGGAGGTAGTCGGCCTGCCGGCCGTGATCCTCCTCGGCGTACGCGTGGACCTTGAAGTTCTCGACCTCGAGCCCGTAGTGGTCGCGCATCCCCTCGTACATCATCTTCGCGTAGTTCGTGGACGCGGCGAAGCGCTCCCCTGCCCAGCCGAAAGCGGCGAGACCTTCCTCGTACGACCGGCGCATGTAGAAGAGCGTCGTGAACACCGAGCCGATCGACTCGGGCATCGCGCGATAGGAGACGAGCTCCTCGTTGGAGATTCCGAGCATGTGCGCCCACTCGACCTTCATGTCGACGTGGTTCCTGTCGCCGGCGAAGCCGGTCTCGTCCGCGAGGTTCTGCGTCCAGTGGACGAAGTGCTCGCTCTCGCCGAGGGCAACGGCGTCGACGTCGGGGGCGTTCGCGACGAGCGAGCCGAACTCGCTCGTGTACCACTTGCCGAGGAAGTAGTACTCCTTGCAGAGGCGTTTCAGGAGATCGAGCGACAGCGTGCCGTCGGCGACACGCGGCCAGACCTCGTTCTTCGCGGTCGCGACCTCGGCCTGGAGCGCTTCGAGACTCGCCATGAACTCGTCGACGGGCAAGGCGGGCTCGTTCTCGGCCCCGTGCCCGCGGATGTCGCGGAACTTCCTCTGGGTCATCGAATCCTCCTGAGCGTCGCTGCTCGCGAAGTCCTAGTGAACCGCGCCGGGTGCCGTCAACGACGTACCGGAGCGCGGATCGATGCCGCGCTCGCCTCCCAGTTGCGCCCGTCGAACGGCGCGATGGTGAAGCGCCCGAGCGCTCCGTCGTCGAGGCACCGGACGTTGACATCGATCTGATCGGGGTGCGACCGCGGCGTATAAAACGGGTGGATGCCGCAGGTGCGGCAGAAGCGATGCTTCGCGACGCGCGTGTTGAACTCGTAGGTCGCGAGAGACTCGGCGCCGCGCAGCAGCTCGAAGTCTTCGGGCGGCACGATCAGGTGCAGGAATCCCTTGCACGTGCACATCGAGCAGTTGCAGTCGAGCGCTTCGAGCCTCGCCGTGCGGACGCGGAAGCGGACGGCGCCGCAGTGGCAGCCGCCCTCGAACTCCTCCTTCGCCGGCATGCTCCCGTATCGCACGCCCGCCGACCACCGTGCCAGACGGAATGGGACGGAATGGGGTCCGGTTCGTTAGGCCGCATCTGCACCCAGGCTCAGGGAGGGAGCCTGGGTGCAGATGCGGCCTAACGAACCGGACCCCCTCACGTCAGCAGGAAGGAGCGGAGCGCATGCGGTGGCACGGTCGTCCGGAAGGATTCCCCTTCCACGTGCGCAGCGCTCCCGAGCGGGATCTCGTCGAGACGGAGGGGCGTGACGCGGCCGACGGTGAAGCCGAAGCGCACGGTCGCCTCCTCGGGCCGGTCCGTCGGGTTCAAGAGACGCAGCACGATGCCGCTCCTCTCCTCCGCCGGCTTCAGGGTCTCGAGGAGAACCGCCTTCGGCTCGATCTCGAGCATCGCGCGATCCGGGGCGAGGCGCGGCTCGCTTCCCGCCGGCACGGCGAGGAAGCCGGCCTCGAAGTCGCGCACCGCTTGCGGTTCGAGACCGCCCTGCAGTGAGAGTCGCGCGCGAAACGGCGCGAGGCACTGCGCTCCCGGCGTCGGGAGGACCGGACCGGCGGGAATCGGGCGGCTCGCGAGATCCATGCGCGCGAGCCAGCCGACCGCGCGCACGAGCGTAATCGCGATCGTGCCGTCCGCCGTGACCTCCGCCTCGGGCAGCCCCGGCGCGCCGACCGTCAAGCCGCCCGCAGAGACGAATCCCTGCTGCACGAACGTCGCCGGCGCCGGATGAACCCACCCCGTCGCGTCTTGCGGACCCGGAGTGCGCCGGACGACGTCGCACGTGCTGGCGGCGAAGAGCTCCGCGACCGGAGCACCCGTCGGGAACAGCAAGCGCAGGCGATGGTCCAGCGCGCGGTTCTCGATCCACACGTCGAGATCGACGCGCGGCACGCCGGGAGCGACGCGAGCCTCCATCACGATCCGCGACGTCACCCGCTCCTCGGTTCGCGCGCTTCGATCGTCGTCGAGCGAAGCCGGCGTCGAGAAGTCGCGCTCGATGCGGAGCAAGGCGAGCCCCGAGGGATGACGACTCCGGCGCACGCGCACCGACTCGATGCGTGGCTCCGCGCCGCCGCCAGCCGACTCGACCGGATCGAAGTCGTACGTATCGCCGCGATCGCCTCGATCCTCGAGCGCGCCGAGACGGCGGTAGAGCTGCGCCCCGAAGCGCACGTCGAAAGTACCGTCCGCACCCGCCGTGACGGCAACGTCGTCCGCCGCGATCTCGAAGCCGTCGTCCAGGGCGTCCGGACAGGGCTCCGAGCGAACGAGCCGATAGCGCCGCCACCCGAACGCCGGCACGTCGCGCGCGACGAGCTCGACGGCAATCGGGGCTTCGTTCGGATCGAGCCGCATGCGCGTGGAAGCGGCGTCGCCGACGACGCGCACGGGCGCCCCGTCGGCCGTGTAGCCGTGCTTCGCAGCGCTCGTTCCGAGGACGGGATGCACCTGCATCGACCGTTCGATCTCGCCCCGGAACTCGACCCACATGTCCGGATCGAGTGCGAAGCGTACGACGTCCGTGCGCACGTGCGGCGAAGGGTTGAACACCGCGACGTCGAGGTCGACGTCCCACGGGCGCCGTCGCATCCCGTCGAGACCGGCGAGGCGCTCGAGCGCGCGCGTCGTCGTCTCCTGCGCGAGCTCGATCGCGTCGTCCCAGCGTGCCTCGTTCTGCTCGTGCACGCGGTCCTGCGAGCAGCCGCAGATCGAGTCGTGCGCTTGATTCAGGAGGAGCGAACGCCAGGCAGTCCGCAGCGCCGGACGCTCGTCGGCGAGCCCGTGCCGGGCCGCGATCGCGCTCCACGGCTCCGCCCAGAGGAGGAGACGCGACTCCGCTTCGCGGTTCCGCAGCTTCTGCGGAAGGCGCGTCGACCACACGCCCGGCAGGAGGTTCGCGATGCGCCCACCGACGAGCTCGCCGCGGTACACCGGCCCTTCGCGCGGCAGCTCGTCCGCGAAGTCCTCGAGCACGCCACGTCGCACGTCCCAGCCGGTCGCACGTCGCAGCGCTTCGACCGCACGCGCGGCGCCCGCGTCGGGAGCCGCGTGGTCGATCCCGTTCATGAAGAGCACGCGGCCGTTCCGCGTGCGCGCGCCGAGCTTCGTCGCGAGCTTCTGTAGGAAGAGCGCCGCGGAGAGCGCGTCCCCGGGAAGACCCGCCGCGCCGAAGTAGCCCTCCGCCAGGTGATGCACGAGGATCGCCGTTCCGTCCGGCGCCTCCCACAGGTACTCGGCGGGAAGATCGTCGATCTCCGCGCCGTTGCCGCGCCAGTACACGAACGGCTCGAGATCGAAACCGCGCAGGATCTGCGGAAGCTGCGCGGGATGGCCGAACGAGTCCGGCGTGTACGCGATCCGCGAGACCCCGCCGAAGTCGCGACCGACGCGGCGTCCCTCGAGGAGGTTCCGCACGTGCGTCTCGCCCGAGGGCAAGAGCGAGTCGGGCTGCACGTACCATGGACCGATCGTGATGCGACGCTCGCGGCACGCGCGCTCGAGCTCCGCGCGACGGTCGGGACGGATCTCGAGGTAGTCCTCGAGCACGACCGTCTGCCCGTCGAGGAGGAAACGGAAGCCCGGGTCGTCGCGCACGAGATCCAGCACGCGATCGATCGCGTCGACGAGCCGCGCGCGAAACTTCTGGAACGTGTGGTACCACTCGCGGTCCCAGTGCGTGTGCGAGACGAGAACGCAGCGCATCGGATCAACGACGCGTCGTGGGCTCGGGCCGAGCGATGCCGAAGAGCCCGAGGAAACCCCACATGAAGTCCTCGTCCGAAGCGCCGCGCCAGCCTTCGAGCGAGCCCACGCTCATCGGGTCGCAGCCGTGGCGGAGAGGGGCCGCGTCGTCGAGGACCGCTTCCGCGATCGCCGCGGCCGCTTGCGCCGGCGGCGTCACGAACGGTCCGATCTGCTTTCGCTGCTCGAACACGAGGTCCGCGAGCTCGCGATAGCTCTCGTTCGCTCCAGACTCGGCCGGCCGCGACGACTTCGCGAGCATGTCGGTGTCGATCGGCCCCGGCAGGATCTCGACGACGCGGATTCCGAGCGGAGCGACCTCGGTGCGCAGGCTCTCGCCGAACGCGGAGACGGCCGCCTTGCTCGCTCGATACGCGGCGTAAAACGGCATCGGAAAGAGCAGCGAGGAGCTCGTCACGTTGCAGATCACGCCGCCGCCCGAAGCGCGGATCTCCGGGATCGCCCTTCGCGTCGTCTCGACGACGCCGAAGACGTTCGTCTCGAAGATGCGCCGCCAGTGATCGATCGTCGCGTCCTCGACTGCGAGGTACTCGCCCTCGATGCCGGCGTTGTTGACGAGGACGCGAAGCCCGCGGGGCATCGCGATCGTCTCGGGACGATCGACGTCGAGCCGCTCGACGGACAGTCGCCCGCCCCGCTCCGCCGCGAGCGCGGGCAGATCCGCTCCGGTCGCCGGATCGCGCATGGTCGCGACGACCTCGAAGCCGCGCGCGGCGAGCTCGAGCGCCACGGCACGCCCGATGCCGCGGCTCGCTCCGGTCACCATCGCCACGCCTTCCGGCTTCATCGAAGTCGGTTCCTCGCAGGCTCACGCCGAGGGCGCAAGCACGTGCTCGAGCACGCGCGCCGTCTCCGTGCATCCTGCAGCACCGCCCGCGGCGAGGAGAAGCCGGAGGCGCTCGAGGTCGCTCGGCTCGTCGACGTCGAAGCCGCGCTCGAGAAGGGCGACCGAAAGGCCGAGCTGGTCCGCTCGACGGAGCGTCTCGTCGAGCACGGCAGGACTGCTCCAGGCGACGCCGCGGAAGACGTCGTGCGCTTCGCGCAGGCCGATCAAGTAGTAGCCGCCGTCCTCCGCCGGTCCGAGGGCGAGGTCGGTCGTCGCGAGACGCTCGAACGCTTCCTCCACGACCTCGAGACGGAGATGCGGCATGTCCGAGCCGATCACGACGCAGCGGCACGCGCCCGCCGCGAGCGCTTCGCGGAAGGCCGTGAGCATGCGCGCCCCGAGGTCCGCGCCCGACTGCTCGAAGCACGCGCTCGACGGAAGACCGAACCGTTCCGCGAATCCGTCGTCCGGCGGAGCCACCTCCCAACGCACGGCGAAGGGCGCTTCCCGGAAGCGAAGCACGAGATCGCACACGAACGCTTCATAGAGTGCAGCGGCGGGCTCGTTGCCGATCCGCGCCGCGAGCCGTGTCTTCACCCGTCCCGCGACGGGACAGCGCGCAAACACGACGAGGAGATCGCCCGCGCGATCCACGCGATCGATACGCCCACAGCCGCGTCCGCCGAGCAAGTGCAGGTTGCCCCTCGCACATCGGCTGCTAGGGTCGGCGAGAGCACCATGATCACGACCGGCGAGCTGAAGCGCGGCCAGCGCATCCTGATCGACAAGGATCCCTTCGTGGTCCTGGATCTGCACGTGCAGTCGCCGTCCGCGCGCGGCGCGAGCTCGCTCACCAAGATTCGGGCACGGAACCTCCGCACCGGCCAGATGGTCGACAAGACGTTCCGCGGCGGCGACCGCATCGAGGAGCCGAACCTCGAGCTCCGCGGCGTGCAGTTCCTCTACCGCGACGGCGACGAGTTCCACTTCATGGACAAGCAGTCGTACGACCAGTTCTCGCTGAAGAGCGAGGACCTCGGCGACGCCGCGGGCTTCCTGAAGGAAGGGCTCGAGAGCATCCGGTCCGTCGTGTTCAACGGCCAGGTCATTTCCGTCGATCTGCCGAACACCGTCGTGCTCCAGGTCGTCGAGACCGCGCCCGCGATCAAGGGCGCGACCGCGCAGGCGCAGACGAAGGCCGCGAAGCTCGAGACCGGCATCGAGATCCAGGTGCCATCGTACCTCGAATCGGGAGAGCTCGTGCTCGTCGACACGCGGGACTCACGCTTCGTCTCGCGTGCGAAGTCGTAGCCGGCGAGCGCCGGCGTGATCCTCACCCACGACGCGATCCTGGCGGAGATCGACGCCGGACGCGTCGTCGTCGAGCCCTTCGCGCGCGATCAGGTCGGGCCCGCTTCGATCGACCTGCACCTCGGCGACGAGATCCGCTTGCTGCAGGGCGGACCGCCCGTCATCGACGTGAACGACGACGCCGACTACCTCGGATTCAGCACCGTCCAGAAGATGGATGGGCCGTATCTCCTCGCACCCGGGGAGACGATCCACGGCATCACGCGCGAGCGCATCACGCTGCCGGGCGACATCGGCGGCTGGCTCGAAGGCCGGTCGCGCTTCGCACGGCTCGGGTTGATGATCCACGTCACCGCCGGGTTCGTCAGCCCGGGCGTGAGCAATCGACAGGTGCTCGAGATCTCGAACCTCGCCGGGCGACCGCTCGCGATCCACCCGGGAACGCGGCTCTGCCAGATCGTGCTGCAGCGCTGCGAGGGCTCGGCGATCTACCGCGGGCGCTTCGCGAAGCAGGAAAGCCCGTAGGGGTTGGCCGAAGCGAAGGGCGCGGGCTACCAGCTCGAAGTCACGTCTTCGGCTGCTGCTGCGTCAAGCAGTGGAACGCGCCGAGGCCCCAGACGAGGTCGCGCGCTTCGATGCCGGCGATGCGTCGGCCGGGAAAGCAGCGCGCGAGAACGGCGAGCGCCTTCTCGTCCGCGGGATCGGCGAAGGTCGGCACCAGCACGACCTCGTTCCCGACGTAGAAGTTGGCGTAGCTCGCAGGGAGGCGCTGATCGCCCTCGAGGAGCGGACGCGGCATCGGCAGCGGGATCACCTCGAGCGTCTTTCCACGCGCGTCGCGCATCTTCTCGAGACGCACGAGGTTGTCGCGGAGCGCCGCGAAGTTCTCGTCGGACGGATCGTCCTCGACGACCGTCACGACCACCCCGGGAGCGACGAAGCGCGTCAGGTCGTCGACGTGGCCGTCGGTGTCGTCGCCGGCGATGCCGTCGCCGAGCCAGAGGATCGTATCGACGGCGAGATTCTCGCGGAGCTTCGCCTCGATCTCCTGCCGCGACAGGCCCGCGTTCCGGTTCGGATTCAGCAGGCACGACTCGGTCGTCAGCAGCGTGCCGCGGCCGTCGCCTTCGATCGAGCCCGCCTCGAGCACGATGCCCGGCTCGAAGCGCCGCACGCCGACGAGGTCCGCGACGCGGCGTGCGACCGCGGCGTCCTGGTCCCACGGCGCGTACTTCCCACCCCACGCGTTGTAGCCCCAGTCGATCGCGGCGAGCCGCGGCGCTTCGCCGCGCGTCACGAAGACGGGACCGTGGTCGCGGATCCACGCGTCGTCCGTCGCGATCTCGTGCAAGCCGAAGCCCGCTCGATCGATGCCCGCCGCTGCGAGGAGCCCTCCGACCTCGCGCGCTTCGTCGGCGGAGCGAACGAGAACCTCGACGCGCTCGCCGGGGACGAGCGCCCGCACCATCTCGACGAAGACCGGCGGGATGCGCTCGAGCTTCCCCGGCCACGAGGACTCCTTGTGTGGCCACGCGAGCCAGGTCGCCGCATGCGGCTCCCATTCGGCCGGCCAGCGATAGCCGAGCGCGCGCGGCGTCTCCGCGGCCGCCAACCCTCCCGCCCTCAATCGATCAGCTGGCGCGTGATGCCCTGGTACGCATCGATGCGCCGGTCGCGCAGGAACGGCCAGTGCCGGCGCACCTCTTCGACGCGGCCGAGATCGCAGTCGACGACGAGGATCTCCTCCCGGTCGTGGCTCGCGGAAGCGACGATCTCGCCGAACGGGCCGGCGACGAACGAGCCGCCCCAGAACTCGACCGTGCCCTCGCGCCCGACGCGGTTCGGTGCGGCGACGAAGATTCCGTTCGCCACGGCGTGCGCGCGCTGCGCGAGCTGCCACGCCTCGTACTGCCCGCGGCCGTACTGCTCCTTCTCCGCGTCGTGCCACCCGATCGCCGTCGGATAGAAGAGGATCTCGGCGCCTTGCAGCGCGGTGAGGCGCGCCGCCTCGGGGAACCACTGGTCCCAGCAGATCAGCACGCCGACGTTCCCGGCGGAGGTCGGGAACGCACGGAACCCGAGGTCGCCCGGCGTGAAGTAGAACTTCTCGTAGTAGAGCGGGTCGTCCGGGATGTGCATCTTCCGGTACATCCCGGCGAGGCTGCCGTCCGACTCCACGACGCAGGCGGTGTTGTGGTAGATGCCCGCGGCGCGGCGCTCGAAGAGCGGCGTCACGATCGCGATCCCGTGCTTCCGCGCGGCCTCGGCGATCGCGTCGGTCGTCGGGCCGGGAACGGGCTCCGCGAGGTCGAAGTGCGCATGGTCCTCGCTCTGGCAGAAGTAGCGCGACCGGAAGAGCTCCGGCAGGCAGACGATCCTCGCCTTTTCCTCCGCCGCCTCCGCGATGCGCGCGAGTGCAGTCTCGAGATTGCGCTCCGGCTCCTCGTGGCAGCGCATCTGCACGAGGGCGATGCGAACGACTCTTTCCTTCGCGGCGGCCATCCTCGACCTATACTCACGCTCTCCGCAGTCGCAAGATGGCGCCGCCCCGATCTGGACGGCATGGGCACTCGAACCGTAGGATCGCCGCATGGCTGACGGGTCGAACGCGCTGATCGACGTCCGGAACGTCTCGCGCCACTACGTGCGCAACGTGGACGAGGTACACGCGCTCGACGACGTCTCGCTCGAGGTCCCCGCGGCGTGCTTCGTCGCTCTGATGGGGCCGTCGGGCTCGGGCAAGTCGACGCTGCTGAACCTGATCTCGGGGATCGACCGCCCTTCGGAAGGCGAGGTGATCGTCGCCGGACAGCCGCTTTCCACGCTCGACGAGGACGAGCTCGCAACGTGGCGCGCGCGGCACGTCGGGCTGATCTTCCAGTTCTTCAACCTGATCCCCGTTCTGTCGGCGCGCGAGAACGTCGCGCTGCCGCTCCTTCTCACCGACCTCGACAAGGCCGAGCGAAGACGGCGCGCGGAGACGGCCCTCCGCGTCGTCGGGCTCGAGGAGCGCTTCGATCACTTCCCGCGGACGCTCTCCGGCGGCGAGCAGCAGCGCGTCGCGATCGCGCGCGCGATCGTCACGGATCCCGACCTGATCGTCGCGGACGAGCCGACCGGCGACCTCGACGCGCGGAACGCCGAGGCGATCCTCGACCTCCTCCGCGCGTTGAAGAACGAGTTCGGCAAGACGATCGTGATGGTGACGCACGATTCGCGCGCTCTCCGCTACGTCGACGAGGCGCATCACCTCGACAAGGGCGTTCTCCTCACCGGCGAGGAAGCGGAGCGCGCCGCGGCGGCCCTTCTTGCCGCAGCGGGAGCGCATCCGATGCCACCGGCTCGCAGCGACGGATCGTCATGACGCACACGCGGCTCGTGCTCGCGAACCTCGGACGCAACAAGCTCCGGACCGCGTTCACCGGCGGCGCGATCACCCTCGCCGTCCTTCTCGTCTGCATCCTCCTGACGATGCCGGCGGCGATGGATCGTCTCCTCGAGGACATCGCGAGCGACGTCCGCATCTCGGTGCACAACAAGGCCGGCCTCGTGTACTCGATGCCCGGCTCGTTCACGCGGAAGGTACGCAACATCGACGGCGTCGCCGCCGCGGTCGGCATGGTCTGGTACGGCGGCGCGTACGAGGACGGCGGCAAGGTCACCTTTCCGAACTTCGCCATCGAGTCGGAGCACGTCGGCGCGGTCTATCCCGACTACCCGATCGAGAAGGAGGAGCTCGCGGACTTCGTCCGCTATCGCGACGGCGCGATCGTCGGCGCGCAGACGATGGACAAGTACGGCTGGAAGATCGGCGACCGCGTGACCCTGAAGAGCACGATCTGGCCCGTCGATCTCGACTTCCGCATCGTCGGCCGGATCGACAATCCGCAGTCGCCGCACTTCTGGTTCAGCCGCACCTACCTCGACGAAGCGATGAAGGCGAAGCTCGGCCAGGCGGCGGGCTTCGTCGGCACGATCTGGGTCCGGGCGGCGGACCCCTCGCGCGTCAACTCGATCATGCTCGCCGTCGAGGAGATGTCGCGGAACAGCGACGCGGAGGCGGTCGCGGAGACGGAGAAGAGCTTCTTCCAGAATTTCTTCGGCTCGCTCGAGGGCTTCATCCGGATCATCTTGCTCGTGACGGGGCTCGTCACGCTCTGCATCATCTTCATCGCCGCAAACACGGCCTCGATGAACGTGCGCGAGCGCTCCGGCGAGATCGCGGTGCTGAAGGCGATCGGCTTCGCGCGGCGGTTCATCTTCGGCTCGCTCCTCGGCGAGGTGGTGGTGCTTTCGACGGTCGCGGGAGCGGTCGGCGTCGGCCTCGCCCTGGGCTTCGCTGGCCTGCTCCAGAGCCTCGCCGGCGGCGACGGCTCGCTCGGACCGCTCGGCGGATTCATCATCACCGCGCCGGTCCTCGTGCAGGGGCTCTTTCTCTCCCTCTTCATCGGCATGCTCGCGGGAGTCGTCCCGTCCTTCGGCGCCGCCCGCAAGCCCGTCGCCCTGGCGTTGCACGAGATCTTCTGATGCGCCTTCCCTTCTCGTACAGCTGGCGGAACGTGCGAGCGCGGCCGCTCCGCAGCGCGCTCACCGCGAGCGTGATCGCGCTCGTCGTGCTCGCCTGCACGCTCCTCCTCGGGCTCATCACGAGCATGCGGAGGACCTTCACCAGCACCGGACATCCGCTGAACCTCGTCGTCCTCCGCAAGGGCTCCGACAACGACGGCTCGAGCATGCTTCCCGTCGAGTCCTATCAGGCGATCCGCTTTCTCGACGGGATCGCGCGCAACGGGGACGATCAGCCGCTCGTCTCGCCGGAGGTCGTCGTGCAGCCGTTCTTCCGCACGCGCGAGGGCGGGCGCGAGAACGTCCTCGTGCGCGGCGTCGAGCCGGTCGCGCTCGAGGTCCACGACCAGGTGCGCGTCACCGAGGGACGGATGTTCCGTCCGAGCTCGGGCGAGGCGATCGTCGGCCGCGGCGTCACGGGCCGCTACCAGGGAGCGGAGCTCGGCGGAGCGATCGAGTTCGGCCGCGGAAAGTGGAAGGTCGTCGGCCTCTTCGACGCGGAGGGCACCTCGTTCGAGAGCGAGGTCTGGGTCGACGTGCGCGAGCTCGCGAACGACGCGAAGCGGCCCCTCCCTTTCTCCGGGTTCCGCGTGCGCACCGCGAACGTGGCGGAGCGCGAGCGAATCGAGCGTAGAATCGACGACGATCCGCGCTGGGCGCTCGATGCCGAGCCCGAGATCGACTACTACGCGGAGCTCGCCTCGACGGGCACGACGCTCTACGTGATCGTCGTCGCCGTCGCGGTGCTCGCGGGCATCGGCGCTTCGTTCGGCGCCGCGAACACGATGTACGCCGCGGTCCAGACCCGCACGGCCGAGATCGGCACGCTGCGCGCCCTCGGCTTCCCGCGCGGCGCGATCCTGTGGGCGTTCCAGGCAGAGGCCGTCGTGCTCGCCTTGATCGGCTTCGCGATCGGCGCGGTCGCCTCCGTCGCGGCCGCCTGGATCCTCTCGAACGCGCTCGGCGGCTTCGCCGTCGGAGCGGCGACCTTCACGACGAGCGTCGTCGTCCTCGAGGTGGACGCGCGCAGCCTCGCCGCCGCCCTCTTCCTCGCGATCGCGATCGGCATCGCCGCCGGCCTCGGACCGGCCTGGCGCGCCGCGAGACTTCGCCCGATCGAGGCGCTACGGAAGGCCTGAGATCCGCCGCACCTCGCTCGAGGACGAAGCATGAAGCCCGCCGAGAATCCCTCCGACCGGATGCGCGCGCACCTCGAGTCGCTGCGCATCGAGCGCACGGCGCGGCCGACGTCCCGGAAGCCGAAGCGCGGACGCCGCTCCCTCCTTCTCGTCGCGCTCGTCGTGGTCGCCATCGCCGCGGTCGCGGCCTGGCGCCTCTCGGCTCGGGCGCCCGAGGTGAGCGTCGCCTACGCGACGAAGGCCGCCCTGGCCGGCGGAGCACCTCTTCTCTCCGGGTCGGGATACGTCGTGACCGGCGAGCGCTACGTCTCGGTCGGCGTACGCGTTCCCGGACGGATCGAGAAGTACTTCATCGAGGAGGGCCAGCACGTTCGGAAGGACGACCCGCTGATCCAGCTCGACGACCGCGACTACCAGGCTGCCGTGCGGAGCGCTGAAGCCGCGCTCGAGGTCGCGCGGGCGAACCACTACCTCGCGGACGCGGAGCTCCGCCGGAGCGAGGGCTTGCGGCGCGCCGCGGTCGTCTCGGATCAGGAGCTCGACGTCCGCCGGAACCAGGCCGCGGTCGCCCGCTCGACGGTCGCGCAGGCCGAAGCGCAGCTCGAGCAAGCGCGTGTCAACCTCGAGTACACGACGCTTCGCTCGCCGACGGACGGCGTCGTGCTCGCGAAGCTGAAGGAGGTCGGCGAGATCGCGGTCCCGGGCGGATTCGCCGGCTCCGGAGATCTGGTGCGGCTCGCGAACCTGACCGACATGCGCGCCGAGGTCGACGTCAACGAGGCCGATCTGAGCCGCGTCCGGCTCGGCGGGCCCGCGCGCGTCACGCCCGACGCGTTTCCCGACGTCCAGTATGAGGCGCGCGTCGTCAAGCTCTACCCGCAGGTCGATCGGCAGAAGGGGACGCTCAAGGTCGAGGTGCAGATCGCGAAGCCGGACGAGCGCCTGCTTCCCGACATGAGCGCGCGCATCACGTTCCTCTCCGAGGACAAGAGCGCGGGCGAGACGACGGAGGCGGACGTCCCCGTCGTCGTGCCGGAGGGAGCGCTCCGCCGCGACGACGCGGAGTCGTTCGTCTGGGTCGTCGAGGAAGGCCGCGTGCGCCGCGTCGCCGTCGAGACGGACGGGAAGACCGAGACCGGCTTCCGCGTGAAGTCCGGGCTCCGCGGAGGCGAGGCGGTCGTGACGGGCGACGTCACTCTTTCCGACGGCGACGCCGTGGCCATCGGGGAGCCTCGCTGAAACGGCTCGCGGGCTAATCCCCCTCGCAGCGGGCGCAGGCGACGAGGCCGCAGCTCGGCCCGTCCACTTCGAAGCTCTCGCAGCCGAACTCCTCGGCGAGCTCCATGCAGCGCTCGGGCGGCGCGTTGATGCTGACGAAGCCGGAGCAGTCGTCGTCGCCGCCGCAGCTCGACATCGCGAGCGCGAAGGCCGCGACGACGGCTACGGCGAGGCCGCGCGCCGGGAACACCGAAGGAACGATCGAGCGCTCTCGCATCGCGCGGAGTATGATCGGCCCGTGAGCTCGACGCCAGACTATCGCAATCCCGCCGCGAGCCTCGAGCGTCGCGTCGAGGACCTCCTCGGCCGGATGACGATCGCGGAGAAGGTCGCGCAGCTCGGCGGCGCCTGGTCGCTCGGGCTCGTGGAGGACGGCCGCTTCTCGACGGCGCGCGCGCGGAAGCGGATCCCGAACGGGACCGGTCACGTCACACGGATCGGTGCTTCGACGGGCCTCCGCCCGGCCGAGAGCGCCCGGCTCGCGAACGACATCCAGAAGTTCCTCGTCGAGGAGACCCGCCTCGGCATCCCGGCGATCGTGCACGAGGAGAGCACAGCCGGCTTCACCGCGCGCGACGCGGACCAGTTCCCGCAGGCCATCGGGCTCGCGAGCACGTGGGATCCCGACCTCGTCCAGGAGATGGCCGACGTGATCCGGACGCAGATGCTCGCGGTCGGCGCGCGTCAAGCGCTCGCTCCGGTGCTCGACGTCGCGCGCGATCCGCGCTGGGGCCGGGTCGAGGAGACCTACGGCGAGGATCCCTATCTCGCGGGACGACTCGGCGTCGCGTACGTGCGCGGCCTCCAGGGCGACGATCCATGTCGCGGCGTCGCGGCGACGGCGAAGCACTTCCTCGGCTACGGCCTCTCGGAAGGCGGCCACAACCACAAGCCCGCGCACATCGGCCCGCGCGAGCTGCGCGAGGTCTTCGCGCGCCCCTTTCTCGCGGTGATCCAGGAGGCGGGGATCCTGTCGGTGATGAACGCGTACAACGAGGTCGACGGGCTGCCGTGCGGCGGCGCCGCGGCGATCCTCGATCACCTCCTGCGGGACGAGCTCGGCTTTCGCGGCTGCGTGTCCGCGGACTACTTCACGACCGCGCTCCTGATCGACTCGCACCGCGTCGCGGCGAGCAAGGCGGAGGCGGCCTCGATGGCGCTTCGCGCCGGGCTCGACGTCGAGCTGCCGGCACTCGACTGCTACGCGGAGCTCCCCGGCCTCGTCGAGCGGGGCGAGCTCGCGATCGAGGACCTCGATCGCTCGGTGCGCCGAATCCTGCGACTGAAGGTGCGTCTCGGGCTCTTCGAGGCGCCGTACGTCGAAGCGGACGCCGCTCCCGCCGCGTTCCAGACGCCGGATGCGCGCCGGCTCGCGCGCACGCTCGCGCAGGAATCGCTCGTGCTGCTGAAGAACCAGGGCGATCTCCTGCCTCTCGACCCCGGGCTCGCGCGCCTCGCGGTGATCGGCCCGTGCGCGGACGACGTGCGCTTGCTGCAGGGCGACTACCACTACCCCGCGCATCTCGAGATCCTCTACCTGCGCTCCAGCGACGACGCGGGCTCGATCCTCCCACGGCCCGACGAGAGCTCGCTCGCGGCCGGACCGTACTTCCCGCCGACGGTGACGCCGCTCGCCGGGATCCGCGCCGCCGTGTCGCGCGGGACGCAGATCCTGTACGCACGCGGCTGCGACGTCCTCGGGGACGACGATTCGGAAATCGGCGCCGCGGCCGCGGTGGCGCGCGCGGCAGACGTCGCCGTCGTGTTCGTCGGCGGGCGCTCCGGGCTTCTCCCCGGCTGCACGAGCGGAGAGTTCCGCGACGCGGCGGATCTTGGCTTGACGGGAGTACAGCAGCGCCTCGTCGAGGAGGTCGTCGCGACCGGCACGCCCGTCGTCGTCGCGCTCGTGAACGGCCGCGCCTTCGCTCTCCCGTGGATCGCCGCACACGTGCCGGCCGTCCTCGAGTGCTGGCTTCCCGGCGAGGAGGGCGGAAGCGCGATCGCCGACGTGCTCTTCGGCCGCGTCTCGCCGTCCGGGCGACTGCCGGTGAGCCTGCCGCGTCACGTCGGCCAGGTCCCGATCCACTACGACCGGAAGTGGACTCCGGGCGCCGCGATCGGCTTCTCGGCGGACTACTCCGACCTCGAGGCGACGCCGCTCTTCCCGTTCGGACACGGCCTCTCGTACGCGGAGTTCGCGTACGACGACCTCGAGATCGCGCCCGACTCGCTCGAAGCGCACGGGACCGTCGAGATCTCCGTCACCGTGCGGAACGTCGGCGAGCGCGCGGCGACGGAGGTCGTACAGCTGTACGTCCAGGACGTCGTCGCGAGCGTCACGCGCCCGATCCGCCAGCTCGCCGGGTTCGCTCGTGTTCCTCTCGAGCCGGGAGAAGCGCGCCGCGTCGTCTTCGCCCTCGACCCGAGCCAGCTCGCGTTCTTCGACCGCTCGATGCGGTTCGTGGTCGAGCCCGGGGAGATTCGCGTCCGCGTCGGAGCTTCGTCCGACGACGTGCGTCAGGAGGGCTCCTTCCGGATCACCGGAGACCTTCGCACCGTATCGCAGAAGGACCTCGTCCCGACCCGCGTGCGCGTCTTCCCCGCATCTTGACGGTCGTCAACCCGACGATCACGGTGATCGCTTCTTCGAGGCCGACATCCAGGGGCCGCGGCTACGTCGCGTGCTCTCGGTGCGCGGCACGCGCGACTTCCCGCCGCTCCTGCAGGACCAGCTCGTTCCCGACCTCCTCTCCTTCAACCCGTGCGCATGCGCGAGGTCTCGACGCCGATCCTGATCCCGCTGCGGGAGAAGTGTCAGGACGCGAACCGGCCATCGGGCTTCGACGACAGCAGCGGCTTCACCGTGCCGACGCTGCGCGGGATCTGGGACACGTTCCCGCTCCTCGTCAGCGGCGCAGCGGGCCTTCAGGCCGTGGGCCCGGAGCCGGTCTTCACGACGTGCACGCCGGGCTCTGCGGGGTGCTGCAGCCAGCTCAAGAGCCCGCTCAACCCGTCGGGCGTCAACGTGCCGCCGCAGCATCTCGCGGTCTCGACGAAGGACGCGCTCCGCGCCGTGCTGACGCCGCCGCTCGCGGTTCCCGGGACCGGTCACGGCGCGGCACAGAGCCTGTCGCCGAGCGACCTGAACGCCTTGATCGTCTACCTGAAGTCGCTTTGAAGCGAGGGGGCGCCGGGCCATTCCAAGCGAGGGGGCGCCGCCCCCTCGCCGAAGCCGCTGCAAAGCCGCGGCTTTTCCACTTCCCCGCTCGCTCTCCACTTCCCCGCTCGCTCTCCGCTCGCCCGCGCGCTTCGCGCGCGAAGGACGAGAGTTGCGTCTACCCGTCGAGGGATTCGAGGAAGTCGGGGCTCTCGACATCGTGCGACGTGCAGTCGCGCGGCGCGCTGATCGGGTTGCAGCGGCCCGGCGTGCCTCCGGGAATCTCGACGAAGTAGCCGGTGCCGAAGGCCGGATTCGGGACCGGGTAATCGGAGCTCACGTACTGCGCGCCGCTCGCGATCGCGGCGTCGCGCTGCGTCGTGTCGCCGGTTCGCGCCTGCTCGGTGTCGCCGTCCGCACGCGTCCGGATCAGGAAGCCCTCGCCGACGAGCTGCTGGATCAGGTCGAACGAGCCGATCGGGTCATTCAGCTTGACGAACGCGGCCTCCGGCTCGCCCGGTCGCGCGCTGACGAAGAGGACGCGGCCGCGCAAGGACGGGTGACCCTCGACGTAGTCGTCCTTCACGCGGTTCTCGTTGTCGAGCGCGAAGAGCACCTTGCCGCGCGACACTTCCAGCGTCGGCCAGCCGTCCTCGCGGATCGCCTCCTCCAGCGTCGCGTGGTCGCCGCGGACGTCGTCGGGGGTGATCATCTGATCCTCGGTGAAGACGCTCCGGATCTCCGCGTCGAGCGCGTCGAGCTCCTCCCGTTCGATCAGGATCGGCACGACCGATTCGAACGGCGCGTCGATCGGGTCGTCCTTCGCCTCGACGAGGATCGCGATCGGCGCGTGTCCCGGATGCGCCTCGGACCAGGCGCGGACGTCCTCGAGGCACTGCACGAAGGTCCAGCACGTGGACTCGAAGTCGAGGTCCTGCACGTGCAGAACCTTGAAGCCCGGCTCGCGCAGCTCGGGCACGTTGGAAGCGCCGTTGCCGGTCAGGAGCTTCGGTCCGCCGCGCTCGTCGTAGAGCCCGCCCTCGGGATCCGCGAAGACGTCGAGCTCGATCTGCCGAACGCCCTGCGTCTCGAACTGCTCGCCGAGCGGCAAGTGCGTGTACTCCCATGCGCGCGCGAGGGGCGGCACGAGCGCCGCGAGCGCCGAGAACAGCGGCTCGCGCGGCTGGATGTGGTAGCTGTTGTGCGAGCCGAGGACCTGGACCTGGTTCAGCCGGAGCTCGTCGTCGAGCGGATACGAAGACGAGCCGTGCGTCCCGCCGCCGCAGCCAGTAGCCGCGAGCAGAGCTGCCGAGCCGAGAGAGAGCGCGAGCGCCTGGACGTGGTGAAGCCGCATGCGCGGATGACACCACGACGACCGAAAGTTGACAACTCGGTTACGACGGGCGTCGGGAAGCTCCGCCGCCGCCGAAGGGCGCCAGCGCCAGCTCGAAGGCCGAGCACGGCACGCGGATTCCGAACCCTTGCTCCCCCGCGAGAACCTCGGGATGCAGCTCGCCGACCACGCCCACGGCGTCCTTCGACCCCGGGAGCTGCACGAGCGCGAACCGCCCGGGCAGAAACGTCGGATGCTCCGCCGGCACGAGAATGTAGTCCATCGCGCCGAGGTGCCGCAGCAGCAGGTTCAGGTACGCCTGCGCCTCGGTGAAGCTCGCGAGCTCGTGCGCAACGAGCCCGGCGACGCGCTGCTCGGTCTGCGAGCGCAGCGGCGCGGAGGGATCGGGCACCGCCACCTCGCCCGCCTCGAAGATGCGATGGGGGTAGACCGCGCCGGCGCTGTGGCTCTCGACCTCGAGCAGCGACGGCAGGAGCCAGTCGCGCAGGCACGCGTAGCTCGCGTTCATCACGTTCGCGATCCGCACCATCTCCCTTCCGGGGAAGCGGCTCGCACCCGAGAACCCCTCTGCGAGGTTCATCGCCGCGCGCAGCAAGCGCTCCTCGGTGAGGATGTTCGTGATCGCTTCCTCGAAGCCGTAGCCGATCAGGCGATCGCGCGCGCGGTCTGCGAGGTCGGTCGACGAGGCGAGGCGTCCGACGGTGAACTCCTCGGGCATCCTCGCCGGGAACGACTCGTAGCCCCGGCTGATCGCGAAGTCCTCGACGGCGTCGACCTCGTGCAGGTAGTCGGAGCGCCAAGGCGGCGCCTCGACGCGCACGCGGTCGCCCTCGTCGGAGACGGCGAGACCGTACGCGCGGAGGTTCGCGCGCACGTCGTCCGCGCCGAGCGCCGGCTCGCCGAGGACCGTCCGAAAGCGCTCGAGACCGACGGAGAGGAGCCGCTTCTCCGGAAGCGGGTGCGGTGTCGCAACCTCGCGCCCGCGCGGCGTGTCGAACGGATACAAAGTCGTGACGGGATGGATCGCCGCGCCGCGATCGCGCAGGTTCGCGGCGAGGATGTTCGCGGTGAGGAGGACGTGGTCGAGGACGGTCCCCGTCACCTCGACGAAGAGATCGTCCATCCCCGGCTCGACGCGACCGAGCGTCGCCGAGTTGATGATCGGCGGAAACGAAAGGACGACGCTCGCCGCGTCGACGAGGATCGGCGCGCGATCGCCCGGGAGCGCTGCCGCGTACTCGCGGCCCGTCGGATGGTCACGCAGGATCTCCGCGGGCGTCCAAGGCCCCTTCCAGCGCTCCGGCGCGACGCCGGCCGGAAGATCCGTCGGCGGAAGCGGGACGAAGGCACGCGTGCGGCTCTCTTGCGGCACTGCTTCGTAGCGCACCGGGAAGCGCAGGCGCGCGCCGTCGTACACGCCGATCGCGACCGTCGCGCGCTTTCGCCCGAAGTTCCGGCAGAGCGTCTCCTGCGTCTGGATGAAGGCGCGGAGACCGGCGTCGTCCACCTTCCACCCGCGGGCGACCAAGCCCGCGACGTACGGCCGCACGCTCTCCACTGAAGCGTCGACCTCGATCGTGCCCGCGAGCGCTCCCGGGCTCTCGAAGAACCCATACTCCGCGCGCCAGTCCTTCTTGCGCGCGAGCCAGAAGCGGATCTGGCGCGCGATTCCCTCGACGCACCAGAGATCGGGACGGTTCGTGTCCTGCAGCTCGACGCGGAGATCCTCGTCGCCCGAGGCGCGCTTCCGCTCGCCCTTGACGAGCGTCAAGTGCCGCTCGACGTCCGCGGGCGCGAGCCTCGTTCCGACGAGGCCGGAGAGATCCGAAAGGCTGACGTCGATCGTCGGCATCAGCAGGCCCTCCGGTCGCGCAGCGACTGCAGGCCGGCGGGCACGTTGTTCGAGAAGAGCTCGCGGATGTCGCCGATCCCGAGCGCGATCATCGCCATGCGATCGAGGCCGAGGCCCCAAGCGATCACCGGCGTCTCGACGCCGTGCGGACGCGTCACCTCGGGACGGAAGACGCCGGCGCCGCCGAGCTCCATCCAGCCGAGCTGCGGATGCTCGACGTGGATCTCGACGGACGGCTCCGTGAACGGGAAGTACGCCGGCAGAAAGCGGAGCTCCTTCGCCCCGGCGATCTCGATCGCGAAGAGCTCGAGCAGGCCGAGCAGGTGACGAAAGCTCGTGTGCTCGGAGACGACGATTCCCTCGATCTGGAAGAAGTCGGGAGCGTGCGTCGCGTCGACCGTGTCGTAGCGGAAGCAGCGCGCCATCGCGAAGTACTTGCCCGGGTTCTTCAGGTCGGGACGCGCGAGCCAGCGCGCCGAGAGCACCGTTCCCTGCGAGCGCAGCACGAGACGGCGCGTCCTGTCGCGGTCGAACTCGTAGCCCCAGCCGCGCGAGTCGGAGACGCCGCGACCCTCGTGCTCGCGCGCGACCGCTTCGATCGAAGCACGCTCCGCCGCACCGACCTCCGACTGCGAAGCGTAGCCGCCCTCGCCGTCGGCGACGAAGTAGACGTCGTGGATCTCGCGCGCGGGATGGAACTGCGGCAGGAAGAGCGCGTCCATGTCCCAGAACTCGGTCTCGACGAGCGAGCCGGTCATCTCCTCGAAGCCGAGCGCGAGGAGCTTTCGCTTCACGCCGTCGAGGAACTCCCGGTACGGATCGCGACGGCCGACGACCGGGATCGGCGCCTCGGCGATCTTGTAGGGCCGGAAGCCGGTCGTCGCGAGGATCTCGCGCCACTCGCCGGAGCGGAGCATCTCGCGCGTCAGCTCGGCCGGCGCCTCGCGGGCACCCTCGAGCGCGCTCGCCGCCGCCACGCCCGAGGGCGTCAAGCGATACCAGCGCGTGACCGTCTCGCGGAGCTCGACGGCGGCGTCCGAGGAGCCGCGCTTCTTCGGCTGGTACTGCGCGCGGAAGAACTCCGGCAGGTCCTCCCAGTCGAGGCCCTCGTCGGAAGCGGCGCCGAGTCGGCGAAAGGCGTCCGCGGCGCCGGAGAGGTCGGCCTCGTCGCGGGAGGAGCGGGCGACGCGGCCGTTCTGGACCTCGAGGTAGCCTTCCTTCTTCAAGAAGCCGAAGGCGGTCCCGAGCGCGCGGCGATCGTGGCCCGGGACGTCCTGGCACGCGGCGACCTGGGTCTCGCCCGCCGCGACCTTCGCGAGAATTGCGAGCTCGGGCGTTCCGATCTCGGCGAAGCGGCGGCCGAGATCCGTCGCGACGGCGCGTCGCAGGGTCTCCTCCCGGGTGAGCTCGACGTACTCGCGCGCCTTCAGGCTCTCGATGGCGGAGCGCACCTGCGCGGGATCGAGGCCCGCGTCGCCGGCGATCGCCTCGATGGTGCTCTCGTTGCCGTGGATCGCGGCCTGCAGGATGCGCACCTCGTGAGGCGAGAGGATCGGCGCTTCGGAGGCCATCCCTCTTCCTTCGCGGATCGAGGGTTCGCGCGCCAGTGCTCGGCCCGTCGCACCGAGCGTCTCCTCTAATAGAGGGAGGGCCCTTCCGCGTCGGAAACGGGGTCCATGGCTTCGAGACCCGCCGCTGCGGCTTCGCGCGCGAGGCCGAAGAGATCCACGCCACCGAGCGCGACGAGACCGACCAGGCCCAGGTTGCCCGCGGTGCCCCAGCCGTACGGCTCCCCCGAAAGCACGAGGCCGAGGATCGGACCCATCGACACGAGCGCCGTCGAAGCCACGGCGGCGGCGCGATACCCGGGCGAGCGCGGCGCCACACCCGGCGCGTCCGGTCGCAAGACCCAGAGCACGAGGAAGAGCGCCAGCACGTAGTAGTGGAGCCACGCGAGCGGCGCGGCGAGGAGCGAGATCGCTCCGCCGAGTGAAGCGGCGAGGAGGACCTCCGCCCCTCGAAGCGGCGTGCCGCTCCCGGCGGCGCGCCGTCCCGCGAGCCAGAGCAGCGCGCCGCCCGCGACGATCCAGAGAACGCTCCAGAGAGGACCGAGCGCCAGCCCGACGCCCTCGAGAAGACGCGCCGGCGCGAAGTTCCCGTCCTCGACGCGGATCGGGAAGTCGCTCGTCAGGCTCGCCGCCGCTTCCGCCCACCAGAGCCAGACGGAGGGCGTACCGAAGAACGCGCTCGAAGCCGCGAACGCGCCGAGCGCGCCGAGCGCCAGCCCGACGACGTGGCCGAGGACGCGCGTCTTCTCGCCGCGCCCGACCCAGAACGCGAAAAGCGCGGCGACGACGAACGCGAGGTTCGGCTTGAACATCCCCGCGAGCCCGAGGAGCACGCCGCCGAGCACGTGGCGCCCACGCTCGCTCCGCCCGACGCCCCACTGCAGCAGCACGTAAGCAGCCACGAGGACGAACTGGATTCGATTGACGTTGCCGACGCGGACGTCGGAGGCGACGGGCTCGTACGCCGCGAGCACGAAAACGAGCATCAGCACGGTGGCGCGCGCTCCGTAGCCGAGGCGCACCGCGAGGGCGGCGGCCAGAACGACGAAGAGCAAGAGCGCCGCGAAGTTGTACGCCTGGCGGTCCTCGTCGTAGTCGCCGGTCAGGAACGGAGCGAAGCTCGCATAGAGGAGCGGAGTGCCCGTCGTCTCGAGGCGCGCGAACTTCGTCGCCGCTTGACGCTGCGCCTCGCCGACACCGGGCTGCGCGGCGCGCTCGAGGAAGAGCGCTCCCAGCCGTTCGCGCGCCTGCGCGCCGTAGACGTCGCTCGCGCCCTCCGTGCGGACCGCCTCTCCGACGAGCCAGAAGTGGTAGAAGTCGATCGCGGCGGTGCGCCGGATCACCATCACGGTCTGGCCGAGGCTCGCGAGAAGAGTCAGGACCGCGAGCCACAGGACGGGATCGAAGCGCCTCGGCGTCGGCGAGCGAGGACGGGTCAAGCGCCTCCTAGAGCCGGCGGAGGATCTCGTCGCGCCAGCGGCCCCGTGCCGCCTCGGCCTGGGTCTCGGTCAGCGACTCCATCTGCTCGTCCGTCAGGATCGCGCCCAGCACGACCGCGCCGACGAAGGAGAGCATCTGCAAACGCCGGTCGATGCTCATCTCGCCGCTGCTCGCGAGAGCGTCGAGCAGCACGCGCGAGACCGGTCCGAGGATCTCGCGGTTCGAGTACGCCTGCGCGTCCGCGTCGCCCGAGAGCTGCAGGTCGAGCCACATCTTGATCAGGCGGACGTTGCCGGCTGCGAAGTCGAGATAATGCTCGAGCACGCCGCGAAGGCCTTCTCCCGCGTCGAGACGGGCGCGGGCTTCGGCGACGTACTGCTGTGCGAGCTTCCGTGCGCACTCGCGGTAGAGCGCCTCCTTCGAGCCGAAGTAGTAGTTGATCGCGCTCACCGGCACCTGCGCGGCGCGCGCGATGTCCCGCACGCTCACGGCGTCGAAGCCGCGGTCGGCGAAGAGCTTGGTGGCGGTCTGCTCGATTCGCTCGGCCGACTGCTCGCGAACGTCTGCCATCGTCTTCCTGTCCTCAGTGGATGGTCATGCCGTGGGGGCCGCGTCCATACCTCCCTCACCGAGGGCACCGGTTGCATGGACCGCGCGCGCCATGGGAGACGAGAGCGTGAGCGGCCGCATCCAGCCCCGGGAGACGAACGCATGAAAGCACTCGTGTTCGACGTGAACGTAGACGAAGTGGTCGCGCTGATCCAGGAAACGCAGGCCGACAAGGAGGCGTATCTCGGCGAGCATTCGCCGATCCAGCTCCAGGAGATCCCGGATCCGACCGTGCCGTTCCCCGACTGGGTTCTGCTCCGGACGAGGCTCTGCGGCATCTGCGGCAGCGACTACAAGCAGGTGTTCATCGACTTCGAGGGAATCGACAGCCCGCTCGCCACGCTCGCGACGTTCCCCCAAGTGATGGGGCATGAGGTCGTCGCTACGGTCGCCGATACGGGCCCCGAGGTGCGCGACCTGAAGGTCGGACAGCGGGTCGTCCTGAACCCGTGGCTCTCGTGCGCGCCGCGCGGCATCCAGCCCGTCTGCGAGGCGTGCCGGGAGGGTCAGTTCCAGCTGTGCATCAACTTCAAGCGCGGCCGGCTCGCGCCCGGCCTCCACACCGGCACCTGCCGCGACTCCTCCGGGGGTTTCGCGCCGGTCCTTCCGGCGCACGAGAGCATGGCGATCCCCGTGCCCGACGAGGTGAGCGACGAGGAGGCGGTCCTCGCGGATCCCTTCTCCGTCAGCCTGCACTCCGTCCTTCGCCATCCTCCGGCCCCGGGCGACATGGTCGTCGTCTACGGCTGCGGCACGCTCGGGCTCTGCGCGATCGAGATCCTGAACAAGCTGTTCGACGCGAAGGTGTACGCGATCACGCGCTTCGAGCACCAAGCGCGCCTCGCGCGCCAGCTCGGCGCGATCGAGGCGATCCCCTGGCGGCCGACGGCGGACCTGGTCCAGCGCTTCGCCGAGATCACCGAGGCGCGCGAGGTCCTGCCCGCGGTCGAAGGCGTCCCGGCGCTGCCGATGCTGTGGGGCGGACGCGGTCCGCGGATCGTCTACAACACCGTCGGAACGGCGGAGAGCATCGAGGTCTCGGTCCGGATCGCCGCGCCCCGGTCGACTCTCGTCCTCTCGGGCGTCGACACGCCGGCGCGCTTCGAGTGGTCGCCGCACTACTTCAAGGAGATCAACATGGTCGGCTCGAACGCCTTCGGCGTCGAGGAGTGGGACGGCAAGCGGCAGCACGCGATGCGCCACTACTTCGACCTCGTGCGTGCGAAGAAGGTCGACGTGACGCCGATCATCACGCATCGCTTCCCGCTCGAGGACTACCGGACGGCGTTCCTCTACAACCACCAGCAGGGCGAGCGCGAAGCGGTGAAGGTGCTCTTCGACTTCGGGACGTCGGCGAGCTGAGCGCTCCGCTCAGCGGAGCGCCACGTCCGACACGACGACGTTGGCCTCGCGGTAGAACACCAGCACCAGCGCGATCAGCACCATCGCGACGGTCGAGAGCGTCCCGGCGATCCGCGAAGCCGGCGGAGCGAGCCGGAGCTCGAGCAAGCGCGTCGCGGCCATCACGACCGCGAGCGCGCCCATCACGGTGTGCGTCACCTGGACGAGAAAGCTCGACTTCGCCTCGAACGCGGCGTGCGAGTGCGTCAGGAGGAGAATCCCACCCGCGGCGGCCAGCATCGGGAAGACGTAGGGCAGCCGCGTGCGCGAGCCGCCCGCACGCGCGCGCCATTCGAGGAGACCGATCGCGAGCGCGAGGAAGGCGGCGAGCCGGTGCTGGAGCACCTCGGCCTCGCCGAACGCGTTCTCCCAGAAGCTCTTGTCCCCGAAGGGCCAGGTCTGGTCGTTCGCGCTCGTCCGAAGGAAGATGAAGACCGCGAGCGCCGCGAACCCGAGCGGCCAGTGCCGCGCCCACGACACGCCGAGGAGCCAGCCGGCGAGGGCGACGACGCCCATCGCGAGGAGGAAGAGGCCCGACACGTTGTGGCTGAAGTTCGACCAGGAGTACGCGGCCGCGGTGCGCTCGCCTCCAGCCACCGCGTATGGATCCGAGGGATCGATGCTCATCGACTCGATCGACGGCGTGCGCAGGTCGGGAAGCTTCGGCCGGAACACCTCGAGCACCTCCGGCACCGTCGCCTGCTCCGCGCGCGAGTCGACCGATGGCGGCTGCGAGGAAAGGCTCGCGGCCGCGAACAGGAGGACGACCGCGATCAGCCCCTCGGCCTCGAGGAGCCGCGGCACGCGCTCGCGGAGCTCGAGCGACTCGCCATGCCCCCGCCAGCGTCGCACGGCGCCGAAGTTGAAGGCGGCGAGCGCGAGAGCCGCGAGCATCAGGAACGCCTTCGTCAGGATGAGCGAGCCGTAGCCCGAGCCGAAGAGCCCCTTCCACGTCGCGACGTAGACCCTGGCGAGAGGAAGCACGGGCGCGATCAGCAGCACGACGGACGCGAGCGCGAGACCCGAGAAGCGCGACACGGCGGTCGGCCAGACAGCGCGCGCCTCGGAGTCGCGACGGCAGAGCGCCGCGAGCCCGACGATCTGGATCAGGCCGCCGACCCAGATCGTCGCACCGACCTGGTGGAGCACCGTCAACGTCATCAGAAGTCCGCGCGACTCGAGCCGACCCGCCGCGTGCACGAGCCACGCCCCGCTGACGAGGAGGGCGAGGGCCGCGAGCAGCGTCGCCGACCAACGAGCCCGGCTCTGGGGCCGCCGCGCGAGCCCGCGCGCGAGAGCCGCGGGAACGAGCGCCAGGAGCGTACGGGCGAGGCCCGCGCGGCCCTGCGTCGTCTCGAAGAAGGTCGCGGCGCTTCCCGGACCGAGATAGTCCGCGAGGAGCAGCAGCTTCAGCGCGATCTGCGCCGCTTGCGCCGCCGCGAGCCCGATCGAGCCGAGGACGAGCAGCCCGAAGAAGCGGTGCAGGACGGCGGTCGGAACGTGCCGGCGCCACGGCTGCAGCACGATCGCGCCGAAGACGATGCTCCCGACGGTCAGCGAGAGGCCGACCAGGATCAACCCACCGAGGAGATTGTCGGAGAAGTCGGCGAAGGCCTGCACGGAGTGCCCTACTCCTTCTGCGCCGGCTGCGCCGGCTTCGCGGGCTTCTCGGGCTCGACCGTGAAGCGGAGGACACTCTCCGTGACGTGCCCGTCGGCCGCCAGCACCTTGTAGCGAAGCCCGTAGTGGCCGGCGGCGAGCGCCGGGACCTTCACGTGGAGCTCGTTCTGCGCGCCGGCCGCGCCGAGCTCGAGCGGCCGCTCGTCGCCGCCCTCCGCGACGAGCACGACCTTGCTGAGCTTCGTCTCGATCCCCGAGTTGAACTCGAGGACGACGTCGCGCGGAGTCTCGGCGGGGATCGCCGTCTGGTCGAGGCTCGCGCGCACCACCACGGCATGCCCGAGGGCACGCGGCGGCGCGCCGAAGAGAGTCGTGACGAGAGCCGCGAGCGCGGCGACGGATGCGGTGGATCGCATGGTCCCTGTCTCCCGATCCGCCGTCGGGCAGTCAAGCCGCGACCGCCCGGCCCCCGTCGAAGCGCGCCGAGGCTGCTGATACGCTCGCGCGCGGTGCGAAGCCCCGCCTACGCGACCCTCCTCGCCCTCTCCTTCACGGCGACCGCCGGCTGCCGTCAGGACGAGCCCACGGCGGGCAAGATCGAGGGCCCCGGCCTCGCCACGGAGACGGTCGCGAAGCGCGCAGCGACCCAGCGTCGCTCCGTCGGACCCGAGAGCGAACCCGAAGCGAGCCCACCCAAGCAGATCCTCTTCGGCGATCTGCACGTCCACTCGACGTTCTCGGTCGACGCCTTCATCTACTCGCTGCCGGTCTTCAACGGCGAGGGAGCGCATCCTCCCGCCGACGCGTGCGACTTCGCTCGCCACTGCGCGCGCCTCGACTTCTTCGCGATCACCGACCACGCCGAAGGGCTGACGCCGCACCTCTGGGAGGAGACGAAGGAAAGCATCCGGCAGTGCAACGACGTCGCCGGCGACCCGGAGAACCCCGACCTTGTCGCCTTCGTCGGCTGGGAGTGGACGCAGGCGGGGCGGACGCCGGAGACGCACTATGGTCACAAGAACGTGATCTTCCGGAGCGTCGACGAAGCGAAGCTACCGAAGCGCCCGATCTCTTCGATCGACATCTCGACCTACGAGGAGCAGACGCCGCCCACGTTCGTCCTCGACGGCGCGGCGTCCGCGACGCGGCTCCTCGGCTATGATCGCTACGCTGACGTGATCTCGTTCATCGCGAGGCTCTCCGATCAGGCGCCCTGCCCCGCCGGCGTGCCGAGCCCCGATCTTCCCGCCGACTGCCGCGAGGCCGCGGTGACGCCGGCAGAGCTCTTCGCGAAGCTCGACGAGTGGGGCTTCGAGAGCCTCGTGATCCCGCACGGGCTCGCTTGGGGCATCCATGCGCCGCCCGGAGCGCGTCTCGACGTGCAGCTCACGCGCGCGCAGCACGACGAGAGCCGGCAGCGGCTGATCGAGATCTGGTCGGGCCACGGCAACAGCGAGGAGTTCCGTGACGTCCCCGAGTACGTCGTCGACGCGAACGGTCGGCGGGTCTGCCCGGAGCCGACGAAGGACTTCCTCCCCTGCTGCTGGCGCGCGGGAGAGCTCATGCGCGCGCGCTGCGGCGACCTTCCGGAGGACGAGTGCGAGCGCCGCGTCGAAGAGGCGAAGCTCTACGCGCTCGAAGGCGGCGTCAGCCCGGACCTCGTATTTCCCGACACGCGCGGCGACGACTGGCTCGACTGCGACCAGTGCCGCGACTGCTTCAAGCCGGCGATGACGATCCGTCCCGGCGTCACCGCGCAGTACGGAGCGGCGATCACGAGCTTCGACGAGGTCGACGAGCAGGGCCGGCCGCTCCGGTTCCGCTGGGGCTTCATCAGCTCGACCGACAATCACAGCGCGCGGCCGGGGACGGGCTACAAGCAGGTCGCGCGCAAGGTCATGTCGGACGTCCGCGGCCTCGCCGACGAGGAGACGGAAGGCCGCGTCCGCGGCTGGTTCGGACCGGCACAAGAGGAGGCGGGTCGCGCGCAGGCCGTCGAGGTCGGCCGCATGTTCGACCTCTTCGACACGGAGCGGAAGTCGAGCTTCCTCTATCCCGGCGGCATCGTCGCGGTGCACGCCGACGGCCGGAGCCGCGACGCGATCTGGGACGCGCTGCAGCGGCGCGAAGTCTACGGAACGAGCGGCCCTCGCATGCTCCTCTGGTTCGACCTGCTGAACGCGCCGGTCGGAACGGCACCGATGGGGAGCGAGGTCACGATGGCGGAGACCCCGCGCTTCCGCGTACGCGCCGTCGGCGCGTTCCGCCAGCGTCCCGGCTGCCCCGAGGAGGCGGAGCGAAGCCTCTCGCAGTCGAGGCTCGACGCGCTCTGCCGGGACGAGTGCGACTACCCGAGCGACGAGCGCCATCCGATCCGCGCGATCGAGGTCGTCCGCATCCGACCGCAGGCGACCCGCGGTGAGGCCGTCGCAACGCTGATCGAGGATCCGTGGCTTCGGCTCGAGTGCGGGTCCGATCCGGCCGGCTGCCAGGTCGAGTTCGACGATCCGGAGTTCGCGTCGTCGGCTCGCGACGCCGTCTACTACGTCCGCGCGCTGCAGGAGCCGACGCCAGCGGTGAACGGCGCGGGTCTTCGCACCGAGCTCGACGGGAATGGCAACGCGGTGCGCATCTCCCAGTGCCACGGCGGCCCCGGCACCGACGAGAGCGACGACTGCCTGGCGCCGGTGCAGGAGCGCGCCTGGTCCTCACCCGTCTACGTCGACCAGCCCGCGACGAAGAAGCCCGCGCGCGAGAGCTCCTAGTGCACCGCCGTCGAGATAGCGTCAAGCAGATTGCCGTTCATCGGCGTCCCTCGCAAGGAACGCCGACGAAGGAATATCTGGCATATTTCGAGGAGGTGTGACGCCGCGAG
>VGTG01000038.1 GCA_016874795.1 Deltaproteobacteria bacterium
GGACCAAAGAGATCATGACCAAGGGAATGCCGGAACTGAATCAGCTCTACACGATGCTCGGCGCAAAGGACAACGTGAAGGCGACCGCGTATCTGCACTTCCCACACAACTACAACCATCCCAGCTCCCTACGGTGGTGGTCCCGCCGCAGTTTCGGGGCGACCATTCGCCGTGCAGGGGCGTTGGTGAAAGTGGGCACCGGCCGGCACCCGGGAGGAGGTGCGCTCCAGCGCTGTGCCCGTTTTTGTACCCCCTCTGGGTAGCCTTCGGTGTCTTTCGGTGTCGCTCAGGCGAGCAGCGATCGCCGAAAACCAGAGTCGATTCGCGCACAGAGTGACACCGAGCACCACCGAGTTCGTAGCGTTCTCGAACTACGGATCAGCAGGTCGGGAGTTCGAATCTCTCAGGGCGCGCTCGAGGCCTACGAGCTCTCCGCTTTGCTCGCGCCAGATCGGGGACGAGCCGCCCGCTTCCGGGCGACCGTCCCCGGTCGAGCTGGATCCAGCACGAGAGCCGCCAGCATGGCTATCGCGCCGTGAGGTTGTCGGGCTGCTGGCGGGCGAACTCGTCGAGAGTGGTCGCGAAGCAGCCTGCATCCGACGCACGGAGCTGCACCGTCACGCTCGTCGTCGTCGAGAGTGCCGCCGCGAGGCCCGTGGGGAGCTCGTTCTGGCCCTGGCTGGCCTTGTTCGCGGCCTTGAGAAGGATGCTCGATTTGTTCGGATGTCGGGCGATCAGCAGGATCTGGCTCACGCCGTCGGCGCTCGCCTCCTTGTCCTTGTAGACGAGGATGCCGTTGCCTGCGGGCGGCGGGACGCCGGGCGGGATGCCGGGGCGGATCCAGCACGGTCTCGGGCCGCAGACGTGCCCGGCTCGGTCGATCGTCAGCGCGCCGGCCAGCGCGTCGGCGTCATCGTAGAGGCAGAGCGCATAGGAGGTGGAGCCCGATTCGAACGGGTTGCCGAACACGGCGTGGGGGAACGCGGGGCCCCGGTCGAGCTTGACGGCCAGCTTCTCTTTTCCGGGCTTGGTCTCGTTGATCTGCAGAGAGCCGGCGCCGAATTCCGTGCATCCGGGATCGGCCGCGGGCGGGCAGCCGAGATCGACGGGAGTGTTCTCGAAGAAGAAGGTGCGAGACGAACCGCTGAGGAACAGGTCCGGGTCTCCGTCGCCTTCGATGTCGGCGATCTCCAAGCTGGTGCCGCTTCCGATGTCCATGAGACCGAACGGGTTGACCCCGGGCGCGCCGAACGACGGCTCGGACGGCGTACCGGAGTTCACGAAGAAGCTCGTGTTGCCGTTGAGGAGACCGTGGAAGGCGTCGAGGTCGCCGTCACCGTCGAGGTCGACCAGCGCCGGAGCGTTCCGTCCGGTCACCCTCACCAGGCCGAAGGGGTTGCGTACGGGCGCGGCGAACGCCGGCGCCATCGCAGTGCCCGTGTTCTCGAACAAGAACGTGTGGCCGGATGCCCCGCCGAGCAGGGCGTCGAGGTCGCCATCGTCATCGATGTCGACGAGCACGGGGGAAAGGTTGGCGTCGACGCGCATCAGACCGAATGGATTGCTCACGGGCGCAGCGAACGACGGCGCCATGGCGGTGCCCGTGTTCTCGAAGAAGATCGTGTTGATGTCGCTGTCTCCGATGAATGCATCGAGGTCGCCGTCGCCGTCGATGTCGCCGAGCTCGGGCGAGCGCAGGTTCGGGCCCGCGATGCCGAAGGGGTTCGGCACCGGGATGCCGAAGCTGGGCGTGCTCACGCCGCCCGTGTTCTCGGCGAACGAGACGATCCCCGAGGAGTCTGCAGAGAGGGCGTCGAGATCGCCGTCGGCGTCGAGGTCCGCGAGTGCGACGCCGGTTCTCCAGCCCATGGGCAGACGGAACGGATTCCAGTCGGGCGGCGCGAACGCAGGGCCTGCCGCGGTGCCCGTGTTCGCGAGGAAGATCGTGTCGCCGAAGAACTCCCCGAAGTAGCCGTCGAGGTCACCATCGCCGTCGACGTCGCCGAGCGCGGGACTGCAGAAGGAGCCGACGCCGGAGAGTCCGAACGCGTCGGGAGGGCCGGCTACGAACGCCGGAGCGCTCGCCGTGCCGGTGTTCTCGAAGAAGATCGTCTTGCCGCCTTCCGCTCCGATCAAGGCGTCGAGGTCGCCGTCGGCGTCGATGTCGGCCAGCAAGGGGGCGCTGTGATCGCCCACGTCGGCGAGCCCGAAGGGATTCGTCACCGGCGTCGCGAACGCCGGAGCGCTCGAGGTGCCGGTGTTCTCGAAGTAGAGAATCGTGCCGGTCTCATCTCCGACCAACGCGTCGAAGTCCCCGTCTGCGTCGAGGTCGGCGAGCTCTGGCGCGCTGTCTTCGTCGACCCTGGCGAGCCCGAAAGGGTTCGTCATTCCCGCCCCGAACGCCGGACTCGAAGCCGTACCGACATTCTCGAACAGGATGAGATTTCCGATGGACTCCCCGACGAGTGCATCGAGATCGCCGTCGTCGTCGATGTCGGCCAGGTCGGGAGTCGCGAAGCGAAACACCGGCTCGAGCCCGAACGGGTTCTGGATCGGCGCGGCGAACGCCGGGGCAATCGCCGTGCCCGTGTTTTCGATCAGGAAGAGATCGCCGTCGAACTCCCCGACGAGCGCGTCGAGATCGCCGTCGGCGTCGATGTCCGCGAGGTCGGGAGCGCTCCGTCCCCCGACTCTGGCGAGGTCCATGGGCGCCGGTAGGCGCGCGAAGCTCGGCGTGAGCGCCGCGGAGTCCGCGGCGAACGGTGTCGCGAGAAGGCTCGCCGCGAGTGCGAGAAGCGCCCGGATCGGGTTGACGCGCGTGACTCCTCCCTTTGGAGTTGGGGATTCCGTGCCCCGACTCTTAATCCGGGTGCGGAGGCGGCTGTCAAGTCAGGATACGATCAGGACCAGGCGGGATGCCCCGTGGCCGAAGGCGTGACGCGTCGGTGCGACGCCGCCGCCACCCTCGTGATAGCCTCCTTGCGATGAGCTCCCCCGGCTGGCGGCGTGACGAGGTGTCCGAGCACTCGCCACGTCCAGTAGTGCCTCCGCCGCCCGAGCCCGCCTCCTCGGAGATCGGCCGCGACGTCCGGGTACGCTGGTTCCTCGGCGGCCTTCTCATCGCCGCCCTCGGCACCGTCGTCGCGCTCGTGCTCTCGCACTTCATCGCCGCGCTGACCTGGGCGACCGTCCTCGCGATGAGCCTCTGGCCGCTCCATCGGGAGATCCAGGCGCGGCTCACGGGGTGGCCCGGGCTCGCCGCGGCGCTGACGACCGTCCTCGTCACGCTCGGGCTCGTCGTGCCGCTCGTCGTCATCACCTCGCTCCTCGTCGGCGAGGTGAACTCGCTCGCGAAGGACGTCGGACACGGGCTCGGGCCGAAGCTCGACGGTCTGCAGCAGAGCCTTCGCAGCTTGCCGCTCGGCGGACCGTGGCTCAGCGACACGATGGCGGTCCTCCGCACCGACACCCCGGGTACGCTCGGCGAGCTCGTCGGCGAGCACAGCGACCGCATCGTCTCGGTCGCGGGCCAGACCGCCGACCTCGTCGCGCGGAACGTCTTCAAGCTCGGCTTCGCGCTCTTCGCCGTCTTCTTCCTCTTCTACAACGGCGATTCCCTCGCGGCGCAGCTCCGCAAGGCGGGCAACCGCGTCGGTGGAGAGCGTCTCGAGGTGATCTTCCAGAACGTCGCGATCACCGTGCGCGCGGTCGTCTATGGTTTGGTCTTGACGGCGCTCGTGCAGGGTCTCTGCGCGGCGCTCGGGTTCTGGGCCGCGGGCGTGCCGTTCCCGTGGCTCCTCGGCGCCCTCACCGTGGTGCTCTCCTTCGTGCCGCTCGGGCACGCGGTCGTGTGGGCACCCGCCGCCGCGTACCTCGCGCTCGAGGGGCACTACACGGCGGCGTTCCTGCTCGCCGGCTGGGGGCTCGCGGTCGTCGCGAGCGTCGACAACGTGCTGCGGCCGATCTTCATCGGCGCTCGCGCGGGAATCCCCGTCCTGCTCGTCTTCATCGGCGTGCTCGGAGGGATCCTCAGCTTCGGCCTCGTCGGCCTCTTCGTCGGCCCCGTCGCGATCGCCGTGACGCTCGCCCTCTGGAACGAGTGGATAGGCTCCACGTAGCGAGAGAGGAGCTCCGCGCGCGCAAGCGCGCGGCCGAGCGAAAGCGAGCGCGGGTGTGGGGCCCCGCGCGGCTTCGCCGCGTGGGGCGAGGGGCGCGTGCCCCTCGTTTGAATCAGATCGCGGAGGCGCCGCGCTCGCCGGTGCGGATGCGGACGGCGTCGTCGACGCTGACGATGAAGATCTTCCCGTCGCCGATGCGTCCCGTCGCCGCAGCTTTGCGGATCGTGTCGGTGACCGCGTTGACCTTCGGATCCTCGACGAGGATCTCGATCTTCACCTTCGGCTGGAAGTCGATGACGTACTCGGCGCCGCGGTAGAGCTCGCTGTGACCGCGCTGTCGCCCAAAGCCCTTCACCTCCGCGATCGTCATCCCGTCGACGCCCTCTCGGGCAAGCGCCTCCTTCACCTCGTCGAGCTTGAAAGGCTTGATCACCGCTTCGATCTTCTTCACGGCCGCACTCCTTGACGTTTCGTCCGTTCGAGAGCCCGCTGCGAAGTGCAACGCCCATGCCGCCTCCCGGAGGTGCGCGGGCCGTGCGATTTGCCCGGTTCGCACGCGGCAGAATGCCGGCGGCCTGGGCAGGTGCTCGTTTTCGCAGCAGGGCGGCCGAGCCGCTGCCGAACGGAGCGGCGACCGCGCCGCTCTCAGAGGCCCGGCAGAGGCGGCAGGCCGTTGCTGACGACGGTCCAGTCGTCCGGGTTCACGAGCGAGCGGCCCGTCTGCTCCTGGCAGTTCGACCCGACGCTCGCCTCGATCACGAAGAACAGGCCGGGGACGCTGTGCAACGGGCTCCCGAGGCCGTCCGTGATGCCGAGCGCCGAGCTCAGATCGTCCTGCGGCGCCGCCTCGTGCGAGGACGGGACCGAGCCCCCGGGTGGAAGCCGGTACTGCACGTTGAAGTAGATCGGCTCGCCGGCGACGACCGGCTCGTCGGGGACGAAGCAGGGGAAGGAGAGGCCGCTGTCGGTCGGGATCGGGAACGACTCCTGCCAGACGATCTTCCCGCCCATCATCATCGAGACGATCGCCGTCCCGCCGCGCGGCTCCTCGAGCGCGAAGTGCCAGACGCGCAGGAACAGGTCCTCACCCGGCTGGATGGAGGTCCTCGCCGGCTGCATGATCGTCGCGTAGCTGCAGATGTTGGTATCGACCTCGAGCGCGGGCTCGATCAGGTCGAGGGTGGTCATCACCGCGGACGGATCGCAGAAGCTGCCCGGCTGCTGGAGCGGAACGAACGGATCACGCGCCGGAAGGAAGAAGAACCCGCCCAGGTTGACGATCCCGAGCGGAACCCAGCTCGTCGCGAGGCAGGGCGACCGCGTGCAGCGCGACGACCCGTAGCAGTCCCACTCGATGTCGACCGTTTCCGGGTCGAGGACGCCGTCGTCGGAGAGGCGCTTGCACCAGATGAACTGGGGATCGCTCCCATCCGGATTGAAGACGTTCCCGGTCACGGTCCCGTCACTGGGATTGAGGCTGATCGCGAACTGGAGCCCGCCTTCCTCCTTGTTCACGAGGACCTGCTTGCCGTCCGGCGAGGTCTGGCGGCCCGACGGCGCCTGCGCCCCGGCAGGCGTCGCAGCCGCGAGGGCGATCGCCAGCGTGGCGACGAGGGTCGTGGTCGACAAGGCTCGCTCCAGGTTCATGCGCAACTCCGGCAAATACTCTAATGGCGACCCACGGAATCGAGCAAGCGGCCCTCGCGCCGCGGAGCCGGCAGGGGGCGACCTTCTTGAAATGCCGTGGCATCCCTGGCACCCCTGGAATCGAGCGGTTCTCGCGCGAACCGGCCTCCGGCAACCATGCGCGAGGCGCTTTTCGCACCGAGGACGCTGTGGGAGGTGTCATGAGCAATCCGTTGGTCGAGGTCCAGAAGTACGGGCAGAGCATCTGGTACGACAACATCCGGCGGGGGCTTCTCACCGGGGGCGACCTGAAGCGGTTGGTGGACCGGGACGGCCTTCGCGGCGTCACCTCGAATCCCGCGATCTTCGAGAAGGCGATCGCGGAGAGCGGCGACTACGACGACGCCCTCCGTGCCCTCGTCGGCAAGGGCGTCGAGGATCCGATGGACCTCTACGAGCACGTCGCGATCGAGGACATCCAGTCCGCCTGCGACATCCTTCGCCCGGTCTACGACTCGACGAAGCACCGCGACGGCTACGTCAGCTTCGAGGTGTCACCGTTCCTCGCGGCGGACACGCAGAAGACGGTCGAGTACGCGCGCCGCGTGCACAAGTGGATCGCGCGCGACAACGTGCTGATCAAGGTCCCGGGAACGCCCGAGGGCATGCCCGCGATCGCGACGCTGATCGGCGAGGGCATCAGCGTCAACGTGACGCTCCTCTTCGCGGTCGGCGCCTACGAAGACTGCGCGCACGCCTACATGGAGGGGCTCGAGCAGGCCGCCGCGAAGGGCAAGAAGCCCGGCGAGATCGCGAGCGTCGCGAGCTTCTTCATCAGCCGCATCGACTCGCTCGTCGACAAGAAGCTCGAAGCGGCGGGAGCCGATCCGTCGCTGCAGGGGAAGGCGGCGGTCGCGAACGGGATCGTCGCCTACGACCGCTACAAGCGGCTGATCGCGTCCGATCGCTGGAAGGCGCTCGCCGCAAAAGGTGCGGCCACGCAGCGCGTCCTCTGGGCGAGCACGAGCACGAAGAACGCGAAGTACTCGAAGACGAAGTACGTCGACGAGCTGATCGGCCCGGACACCGTCAACACGATCCCCGAGGAGACGTTCAACGAGTACCGCGAGAGCGGTCATCCGAGCGCCGGCCTCGCGGAGGGCTTCGAGGCGAAGTTCGAGGCCGCGAAGCACACGCTCGCGGCGATCGAGAAGGCGGGCGTCTCGATGAAGTCTGTGACCGACGAGCTGCTGAAGGACGGCGTCGCGAAGTTCTCCGAGGCGTTCGAGGTCCTTCTTCGCTCGATCGAGAAGAAGCGGAATCTTCTGAAAGCCGCTTGAAGATGGCGCGCGCGGCCCGCGAGCGGCTGGGGGAGGCGGTGGGGGACGTGGCGTCGGCGACGGATCGCGACCAACTCGCAATCAATACGATCCGCACCCTTTCGATGGATGCGGTGCAGGCGGCGAATTCGGGCCATCCCGGGACGCCGATGGCGCTCGCGCCGGTGGCATACACGCTCTGGCAGCGCTTCCTGCGGTTCGACCCGGAGGATCCGATCTGGCCGGATCGCGATCGCTTCGTGCTGTCGAACGGCCACGCCTCGATGCTCCTCTACTCGCTCCTGCACCTGGCGGGCGTGAAGGCGGTCAACAAGCGCTACGAGCGCGTCGGCCGTCCCTCCGTGTCCCTCGACGACATCAAGCGGTTCCGCCAGCTCGACAGCAAGTGTCCCGGTCATCCCGAGTACCGCCTGACGTCGGGCGTCGAGATGACGACGGGGCCGCTCGGGCAGGGCGTCGCGACGAGCGTCGGGATGGCGATGGCGTCGCGGTGGATGGCGTCCTACTTCAACCGCCCCGGCTTCGAGATGTTCGGGTACGACGTCTACGCGATCTGCGGCGATGGCTGCCTGATGGAGGGCGTGTCGAACGAGGCCGCTTCGCTCGCGGGGCACCTGCGCCTCTCGAACCTCTGCTGGATCTACGACAACAACCACATCACGATCGAGGGCAACACCGCGCTCGCGTTCACCGAGGACGTCGGCGCGCGCTTCCTCGGGCTCGGCTGGAACGTGACGCGCGTCTCCGACGCAAACGACCTCGAAGCGCTCGGCCGCGCGCTCGAGATCTTCCGCAAGACAGACGACCGTCCGACCTTCATCATCGTCGACAGCCACATCGGCTACGGCGCGCCGAGCAAGCAGGACACGTCGGCGGCGCACGGCGAGCCGCTCGGCGAGGACGAGATCCGCGGCGCGAAGGCGAAGTACGGCTGGCCGGTCGACGCGAAGTTCCTCGTCCCTCCGGAAGCGAAGAAGGCCTTCGCCGAGGGGATCGGAAAGCGCGGCCGCGCGCTCCGGAAGGAGTGGATCGAGCGCTTCAAGGCCTACCAGAAGCGCCATCCGAAGCTCGCCGATCAGCTCGACCGGATGCAGCACCGCCAGCTTCCGGACGGCTGGGACAAGGACGCTCCGGTGTTCCCGCCCGACCCGAAGGGCATGGCGACGCGCGAGTCGTCCGCGAAGGTGTTGAACGCGCTCGCGCCGAACCTTCCGTGGCTCGTCGGCGGCTCCGCGGATCTCGCGCCGTCGACGAAGACGCGACTCACGTTCGAAGGCGCGGGCGACTTCCAGGCCGAGACGCCGGGTGGAAGGAACCTCCACCTCGGCATCCGCGAGCACGCGATGTGCGCGGTGCTGAACGGGCTCTCGCTCTCGAAGATCCGTCCGTACGGCTCGACGTTCCTGATCTTCTGCGAGTACGCGAAGCAGCCGATCCGGCTCGCGGCGCTGATGGAGATCCCGACGCTGTACGTGTTCACGCACGACTCGATCGGGCTCGGCGAGGACGGGCCGACGCATCAGCCCGTCGAGCAGCTCGCGGGGCTCCGTGCGATCCCGGGGCTCGTCGTGCTGCGGCCCGGCGACGCGAACGAGACGACGGAGGCGTGGAAGACGGCGATCGAGCTCGACCACACGCCGGTCGCGCTGATCATGAGCCGGCAGGCTTTGCCGACGCTCGACCGCGCGAACCTCGGCGCGGCTTCCGGCGTGCGCAAGGGCGCGTACGTCCTGTCCGATCCGGACGGCGAGCCCGACGTGATCCTGATCGCGACGGGGAGCGAGGTCTCGCTCTGCCTGCAGGCCGCGGAGGCGCTCGCGAGCCGGAAGATCGGCGCGCGCGTCGTCAGCATGCCCTCGTGGGAGCTCTTCGAGCGCCAGCCGCAGCGCTATCGCGACAGCGTCCTTCCGCCGTCGGTGACGGCGCGGGTCTCGGTCGAGCAGGCTTCGACCTTCGGCTGGGACCGCTGGGTCGGCGCGAGCGGAGCGACGATCGGGATGACGACGTTCGGCGCCTCGGCTCCGCTGAAGGATCTCCTCGAGAAGTTCGGCTTCACGGTCGACAACGTGGTCAAGGCGGCGCAGGCGCAGGTGCGCGCCGCTGCCAAGCCGGACGCGAGGCCGACCAAGGTGAAGAAGACGACGGGAAAGAAGGTTGCGCGTGGCGCAGCCGCTCCCGTGCGAAAGCGGCCGGCTCCGGCCAAGCGCGCTCGCGCCGCGCGCCGATGAGCAGCGGCGACGAAGCAGGGCTCGTCGGGATCGCCGAGAAGAGCCTCGAGTACGTCCGCGAGGACACGGTCGTCGGGCTCGGTACGGGCCGCGCGGCGACCGCCTTCGTGCGCGCGCTGGGTGCTCGCGTCGCGCAGGGATTTCGCATTCGCGGCGTCCCGACCTCGGACTCGACGGGAAAGCTCGCGATGGAGCTCGGCATCCCGCTCGTCGAGCTCGCGGACGCCGGCACGCTCGACGTCACGCTCGACGGCGCCGACGAGGTGTCTCCCGAGCTGGACCTGATCAAGGGCTACGGCGGCGCGCTCGTCCGCGAGAAGGTCGTCGCCGCGTCCTCACGCCGACGGGTGATGCTCGTCGGCGCGGAGAAGCTCGTCGACCGGCTCGGCAGCCGGGGCAAGCTTCCCGTCGAGATCGTTCCCTTCGCGAAGCCGCTCTGCGAGCGCGAGCTCGAGAAGATCGGCTGTCGTCCGAAAAGACGCGAGACGAACGGCGTGCCGTTCGTCACCGACAATCACAACTGGATCCTCGACTGCGAGATCGCGCCGATCGCGGATCCGCCCGCCTTCGAAACGAGGATCCTCGCGATCCCCGGAGTCGTCGGGACGGGCTTGTTTCTCGGCATGGCCAACGTGGTTCTCGTGCAGGACGGCGATCGCGTGCGCGTTCTCGAGCGCGGCGGATCGACGGACCGATGACACGGATTTGGATGAGGGAGGTGCGCTCGTGCAACTCGGCATGATCGGCTTGGGTCGGATGGGGTTCAACATCGTCTCGCGCTTGATGCGCGCCGGACACACCTGCGTCGTCTACGACACGAACGCCGAGACGGTCGACAAGCTCGCGAAGGCGGGTGCCGTACCGGCGAAGACGATCGCGGAGTTCGTCTCGAAGCTCGAGAAGCCGCGCGCCGCGTGGATCATGGTCCCCGCGGGCGTCACCGAGGCGGTCGTCCAGGAGGTCTCCGCCCTGATGGAGAAGGGCGACATCCTGATCGACGGCGGCAACTCCTACTTTCGTGACGACCGGCGGCGCTCGCAGGAGCTCGCGCCGAAGGGAATCCGCTACCTCGACTGCGGCACGAGCGGCGGCGTGTGGGGCCTCGAGCGCGGCTACTGCCTGATGATCGGCGGCGACACCGACGCCGTGAAGCACCTCGATCCGATCTGGAAGACGATCGCGCCGGGACGCGGCGACGTCGACCGCACGCCGGGACGCGAGAAGCTCGGCGGAACGGCGGAGGAGGGCTACCTCCACTGCGGACCCTCGGGCGCCGGCCACTTCGTGAAGATGGTCCACAACGGGATCGAGTACGGGGTCATGGCGGCTTTCGCCGAAGGCTTCGACATCTTGAAGAACGCGAACATCGACAACCAGAAGACGGTCGTCGACGCGGAGACCGCCCCACGGATGCACCACGACCTCGACTACGAGATCTCGATCGCGGACGTCGCGGAGGTCTGGCGGCGCGGCAGCGTCGTCGGCTCGTGGCTGCTCGACCTGGCGGCCGCGGCGCTCGCGGCCGATCCGAACCTCGACGCCTACAGCGGACACGTCGCCGACTCGGGCGAAGGCCGCTGGACGATCCAAGCCGCGATCGAGGAGGCCGTGCCGTGCGAGGTGCTGACCTCCGCGCTCTATGCGCGCTTCCGCTCACGCAAGGATCACACGTTCGCGGAGAAGGTCTGCTCCGCGATGCGCCAGCAGTTCGGCGGACACATCGAGCGCGGCGCCGGCGAATGAGCCCGGCCCGTACCTGAAGGACGCGAGCGATGGCGGAAGCATCCGGCGAAAACTTTGGCGCTTCGGGGGGAGCCCTAGGCAACCTCGGCGTGAATCGGTGCGTCGAACCGTTCACGCTCGTCATCCTCGGGGCGTCGGGAGACCTGACCCGGCGGAAGCTCCTTCCCGCCGTCTACAACCTGGCGCTCGACGGGCTCCTACCGGAGAACTACGTCGTCATGGGCTTCGCACGGCGCGAGTACGACGACGCGAAGTTTCGCTCGATCGCGCGCGAGGGCATCGAGAAGTACTCGCGCCGTCCGATCGACGAGCGCGTCTGGCCGCAGTTCGAGAAGTCGATCTTCTACTCGCGCGGCTCGTTCGACGACCCGGCTGCGTACGAGGCGCTGCGCAAGCGCCTCGAAGAGGTGGAGAAGGAGCGCGGCGTCACCGGGAACCGGATCTTCTATCTCTCCGTGCCACCGAGCGCGATCCGGGAGTGCGTCACGCACCTGCGAAACGCCGGCTTCACGCGCAAGAACGCCGACGCTCGGCCCTTCTCGCGTGTCATCATCGAGAAGCCGATCGGGCACGACCTCGCGAGCGCGACGGAAATCAACGACTGCGTCGCCGAGGTGTTCGACGAGCGCGAGGTCTTCCGGATCGACCACTACCTCGGCAAGGAGACGGTCCAGAGCATCCTCGTCCTGCGCTTCTCGAACTCGATCTTCGAGCCACTCTGGAACCAGAAGTACATCGACCACGTGCAGATCACGGTGTCGGAGGAGGAGGGCGTCGGAACACGGGCCGGCTACTACGAGGAAGCGGGGGCGCTGCGGGACATGGTGCAGAACCACATCCTCCAGCTACTCTGCTTGACGGCGATGGAGCCGCCGTGGTCGCTCGACGCCGAGGTCGTGCGCGACCACAAGATGGGCGTATTGAACTGCCTCCGGCCGTTGACGGGGCGCGACGTCGACCGCGACGTCGTACGCGCGCAGTATGGGCCGGGGCTCGAGAACGGCGAGCAGGTCCCCGGCTATCGGCGGGAGGAGCGCGTCCGTCCCGACTCGACGACGGAGACGTACGTCGCGATCCGCGCTTACGTCGACAACTGGCGGTGGTCCGGCGTTCCGTTCTACCTGCGGACCGGGAGGCGCCTTCCCAAGCGCGCGAGCGAGATCGCGATCCACTTCAAGGGCGTTCCGCCGGTGCTCTTCAACGCGGACTGCGCCGTCGAGGGGAACGTGCTGACGCTCCGGATCCAGCCGGACGAAGGGCTCTCGCTCCGCATCGCGACCAAGCGCCCCGGGCCGCAAGAGCGGATCGAGCCCGTCGTGATGGATTTCAAGTACGGGAGCGCCTTCGCGGACCAGTCGCCAGAGGCCTACGAGCGTCTCCTCCTCGACGTCGCCGAGGGCGATGCGACCCTCTTCATGCGGCGCGACGCGGTCGAAGCGTCCTGGAAGTGGGTGACCGGCATCCTCGACGGTTGGCACACGTCGGGCGCGCGCTGGCTTCCCGAGTATTCCGCGGGCACCTGGGGGCCGATCGAGGCCGACCGTCTGATCGCGGGCGAGGGAAGGCGATGGCGCGAGGTCTGAGCGCGGCCGCGGAAGCGGCGGCGCTGCGCGGGGGCGAACGCTGATCCTCGCGGGCGACATCGGCGGCACCAAGACCGACCTCGCCCTCTTCGAGAAGGCGAACGGTGGCCTGCGGCTCGTGCACGAAGAGAGCGTGCCGAGCCGCCAGCACGGCACCTTCGGGGAGATCCTCGAAGCCTTCCTCGCGGATGCACGAGCGGCGGGAGTGCGCGGCTCGGCGGCGATCGAAGCCGGCTGCTTCGCGGTCGCGGGCCCGGTCGTCGAGGGATGCGTCCACACCACGAACTTGCCGTGGACGCTCGACGAGATCGAGCTCGCAAAGCGCATTCATGCGCCGCGCGTCGAGCTGCTCAACGACCTCGAGGGGACCGCGTTCGGCATGCTGCATCTGCCGGCGGCCGACCTCGTCACGCTGAACGCACCCGCGGAGGCCGGCCGCAAGGGAAACGTCGCGGTGATCGCTGCGGGGACGGGGCTCGGCGAGGCGTATCTCTACTGGGACGGTAGCCGTCATCACCCGATTGCGAGCGAGGGCGGGCATTCCGACTTCGCACCGCGGACGGACCAGGAGGTCGATCTCCTGCGTCACCTGCGGCAGAAGCTCGGCGGACGCGTCAGCTACGAGCGCGTGCTCTCGGGGCCGGGTGTCTACGAGATCTACTCGTTCCTCCGCGAGCGCGGCCGCGGGGAGGAGCCGGACTGGCTTTCGGAGGAGCTCGCCGACGGCGACCCGAGCGCCGTCATCTCGATCGCGGCGTCGTCGCGGGGCGAGCCGACCTGCGTCGCGACGATGGACCTCTTCTGCGAGCTCTACGGCGCCGAAGCGGGCAACATGGCTCTGCGCGCGCTCACCTTCGGAGGCGTGTACCTCGGCGGTGGCATCGCCCCGAAGAACCTCGCGTTCCTGCAGAACGGCAGCTTCCTGCGCGGCTTCCTCGACAAGGGGCGCTTCGCGGAGATGCTGCACGGAATCGAGGTGCGCGTGTCCATGAACCCGCGCACCGCGCTCCTCGGCGCCGCGCACTACGCGAGCGATCTCACTGGATGACGATTCCGCCGTCGACGTGGAGGACGGTGCCCGTGATCCAGCGGGACTCGTCCGAAGCGAGGAAGACGGCGGCGTTCGCGATGTCCTCGAGGTCGCCGACACGGCCGAGCGGGATCATCGTCGCAGCGGCCTTGCGGCCCTCGGACGTGCCCAGGAAGAGCGCGTTCAGGTCGGTCGGGATGGGACCCGGCGCGATGCAGTTCGCGCGCACGCCTTCGCGTCCGTACTCCGAAGCAAGGTAGTGCGTGAACGTGACGAGCCCGCCCTTGCTCGTCCCGTAGTCGGCGATGCCGACAGGCGCCGCCTGGAAGGCGCCGTGCGACGAGACGTTGATCACCGAGCCGCCGCCGCGTGCGAGCAGGTGGGGAAGGGCGAACTTCGTGCAGAAGAACGGACCGTTCAGGTTGATCGCGAGTGTTCGCTCCCAGTCCTCGGTCGAGAGCTCGCCGATCCGCCGGCCGTACGCGATCACGGCGGCGTTGTTGTAGAGGACGTCGAGCCCGCCGAAGCAGGCGACGACCTCACCGATCGTCGCCTCGACGTCGCCGGCGCGCCCAACATCGCAGTGCCAGTAGCGCGCCGTCCCGCCGTCCTCCTCGATCGCGGAGGCGAGCTCGCGGCCCGTGTCGTCGAGCACGTCGAGGAGTGCGAGGCGCGCGCCCTCGGCGGCGAAGCGGCGCGACACCGCGGCGCCCTGTCCCTTCGCCGCTCCGGTCACCAGCGCGATCTTTCCGGCGAGTCTTCCCTCAGCCATGACGGCCCGCCGTCGGCATCTCGTAGGGGAGGAGATCGAGCGTCGGCATCTGCACGATCTCGATCGGGAAGCCGTCCGGATCGCGGACGACGCAGCACTCGATCCCGCCCATCAGGCTCGCACGCGTGTCGCGGTCGACGGGGACGCCCTTCGACGCGAGCTCGGTGAGCGTCGCGTCGAGGTCGGTCACGTAGAAGCTCAGGTGCGAGTGTCCGACCTCGTTCGACGCGCGCCGCCGCGGCCTCTCGGTCGGCGGCGGGTTCGAGAAACCGATCAGCTCGATGCGCATCCCGTCGCACTTCATGAAGATGCCCTTGAAGCGCGCGCCCGGGACGCCCATCACGCGAGCCGTCGCCTCGTCGTCGAAGTCGAACTCGCCGACGGTCTCGAAGCCGAGGACGTCGGTGTAGAACGCTCGCGAGCGTTCGATGTCCGACACACAGTGAGAGTAGTGCAGGAGGCGGGCGTTTCGCATCGAGCGGCTCCTTCCCGGCGGACGGGACGAGTATCGAGCAAGGCTCGGGCGGGCGTCAAACGGGGACGGTCGGTGCCCTTCCCCGCGGGGACGGCTAGCGCTAGCTCCAGGGCAGGGCCGCGCGCGTCGACCAGTACCTCGCGGGGCTCTCGGCGAGCGCGTCGAGGCCGGCGAGCGACGCGAGCGTTTCGGGGCCGGCGAGGTCCTGGCGCTCGGCCGCCCCGAGATGCGACTCGAGCTGCGCGGCGGTCGCCGCTCCCGAGCTCGCGACGTCGACCCACGGGCGTGCCAGGACGAACGCGAGCGCGAGCTGATCGACCGACAGACCGAGGCCTGCTGCGCGACGAGAGAGCTCGTCGCGCAGCGACTCGTCCTCCGGGCGCGGGTTCGTCGCCGTGAGGCGACCGTTCGCGTGCACCTCCTTGACGATCACGCCGAGGCCGGCCGCGTGCGCCTCGGCGAGCGGTGCCGCGAGCGACGGCTCGAGGACGTTGTAGGTCGCCTGCACCACGTCGAAGACGTGCTCGCCACGGACCTCAGCTCGGATCGCGCCGGCGAGGACGGGAGCCGCCTCGGTGCCGGTCGTGGTGAGGCCGATCGCGCGGACGTGTCCTTCGCGCCGAGCCTCGACGAGCGCTTGCAGGAGCGGCTCATCGTTCAGGCAGCCCGCTTCCACCGTCGCGCTGTGGATCTGATAGAGGCCGAGGTGATCGCCGAGAAGCGACCGGCTCTCCACGAGCTGCTCGCGAAAGCGCTCGAGCGTGAGCTCCTTCTGCTCGTGCCGTCGCGCTTCGACGCGCCAGCTCGCGGTGTAGCGATAGCCCCACTTCGAGCCGATGGTGCACGAGCCCGCCGGCCGACCGCGCTCGTCGAGCCAGCGTGCGAGGAACTCCTCGGCGCGCCCGTAGCTTCGCGCGACGTCGAAGTAGCGGACGCCCGCGGCCCACGCGCGGTCGAGAAGCTCCGCGGAGCGCGTCCAGAGCGCCTCAGGCGTGCGCTCCCCGGGAAGGTCGCGCTCGCGGCCGAGGTTGATGTACCCGGGACGTCCCACGGCGGCGAGCCCGAGACCGAGCCGCGACACGCGGAGACCCGTGCGGCCGAGCGAGCGCTCCGTCATCACGGGCGACGCTAGAGCAAGCGGCGGGATTCCGGCAATGGTGGAGTGCGATGTCTCCGCGCGAAGAGCGAGCGGTGAAGCCGAGCGACCCCGAAGCGGGCGTGTACCGCGGCCGCGCCGTCGCGCGGCGGTTCACCGCGTCCGACGGGACGACGGTGCTCGTCGGAAAGAACGCCGCCGACAACGACGTGCTGACGTTCCAGCTCGCCTCGCCGCGCGATTTCTGGCTCCACGTCGCCGCCGAGTCGGGCTCGCACGTCGTGATCCGGAACCCGGACGGACGCGATCGCCCGTCGCGCGAGGCTCTGCAGCTCGCCGCGTCCCTCGCCGCCGGTCATTCGCGTGCGAGAGAAGGCGGGCGAGTCGCAGTACATCTCGCGCGGCGAAGCGACGTGAGCAAGCCGCGCGGCTTCGCGCCGGGAAAGGTGCTGTTGTCGCGCTACCGGACGGTGCACGCCGCGCCCCGCCGCGAGCCGGAAGGCGACACCTCGACCTGAGGAGCGCGGCTCGCCGGACCGGACGAAGCCGAGCGACGCGGGAACCCGGTTACGCGAAGGCGCGCTCGAGCCGGGCGAGTGCCTCGCGCTCGGATTTCGAGACGGAGCCCACGCCGAGGATTCCACCCGCCGCCTCGGCGATCGCGCGGGCGTGCCCGAGCACGTCCTTCGCGAAGACCGCGCGTGCCGAAGGATCGAGCGCACCGGCGCGTGCGCGCACGTAGGCGACCCACGCATCCTCGAGCTCGCGCGACGGCGCGTCCGTGACCCAAGCGGAGAGGAGGGCGTGCGCGGACGAGCCCCGCCCGATGCCCTGCTTCTCGGCGGCGGCCGCGATGGCCGCGCGCTCCTTCTCCTCGAGGCGCCCGTCCGCCCAGGCAATCGCGACGAGCGGGAACAGGGTCAGGGCGGCGACCGTCTCGGCGTGCAGGCCGTGCGCGCGGAGGCGGTCGAGCGTTTGCTCGTCGCTGATTCCGGACGCTGCCGCGAGAGCGGAGCGCTCGCTGCCGGCGCGGCTCTCCTCGCGGAGCTTGTCGAGAAGAGCGCGATTCTGCTTTTGGAAGAACTGCTCCTCGAGAGCTTCGCGCCGCTCGTCCAGAAACGTGTCGTCGGCCATGCCTGCTTCCTCCCGTTCCCCTTCCGACCCATAGCGTTGCGGTCGGCCTCGCGACAAGGCGCCCCCGAACTCCGGACCGGGCTCGCCCCGGCATCCGCCATGCGTGGCGTCCCCTGCGCTCGAAACTTGTCCCTTGCGCCAGCCGTCGACACCGGGGGAGACTGGCGCCGCGCGGGCGGTTGCGCGGTGTCGACCCGTCGACGATCGACGAACGACCGACGCTGCATGCAGCCTCGCGCGCGGCACACGATGAGGATTCGGTCCCAGCAGTCCATCTCGATCTCGATCGGGAGGACAGGCGGCGCGCATGTACGTCTCTCCTCCACAAGAAGGAAATACCGCCGATGAATCACTCTCGAACCAAGAAGCAGCTCCGCGTGAGCGACATCGTGATCTTCATAGCCGTGGTTGGTACGATCCTGGGAGGGCTGCTCACGCTCTGAGCGGCGTGCGTGCGGCCGGCGGGGGGGGCCTGCGACCGCCTCACTCTGCACGCAGCGTTCACCGGCCGGGGATCCGGTGAGAAAAACCACGGTCGGCCCGTGGGGAGGTTGACGGAATGCGCATCCAAGGGAACGGGTGGATCGGCGGGGCAGCTCTGGCGCTCGCCCTCGTCGGACCCGCCCACGCGACGACGATCGGCGGCGGAGGCAACCAGAAAACGGACTGCCTGGCCGTGCTCCAGACGCCCGTCGCGCTGCCCGAAGGGCAGCGAAAGAACGTTTGTACCGACGGCGATCCCGCCTGCGACGCCGACGCGACGGTCGACGGGCAGTGCACCTTCGCGCTCTCGGTCTGCGCAAACAGCTCCTTCGATCCGAAGTGCACGCTGACGGGCGTCGACTCGATCTTCGTCGAGCACTCGGCGGACAACGGCGACCCGGACTTCGATCCGGACTTCCAGGCGCTTCAGGACCGGATCGAGAACGAGATCGATCTTCCCGGGTCCGACGAGGAGTGTACGGGAAACACGCTCTTGACGGTTCCGCTGCGTGGTCCGCTGCCCGGGAAGCGGTGCCTCTCCGGCAGGAAGCGCGTGCGCATGTCGACGGAGTCGGAGTTCGATCCGATGATCAACCGGATCATCGAGGACAAGGACTCGATGAAGCTGATCTGCCGTCCGCCTCCGGGCGAGTGCGATCCGGCGGAGCTCTTCGACGGCACCTACGACCGCATACAGCGGCAGATCTTCGACCAGAGCTGCGCCGTGAGCGCGTGCCACGACTCGGAGAGCTTCGCGGGCGGGCTCCTGCTGGAGTCGGGGGCTTCGTACGACTCGCTCGTGAACGAGACGCCGTCGAACTTCGCGGCGCAGCAGCTCGGCTGGCTGCGCGTGAACCCAAGGGACCCGACGACGAGCTTCATCGACCACAAGCTCTCGGGCGACCTCGGTCCGGGGCTCGGCGCGCGGATGCCGTTCGGGCGCCCGAAGCTCTCGACCTACCTGCGCGAGATCATCCGGGCGTGGATCGTCGGCGGTGCTCTCGAGACCGGCTGGGCTCCCGGGACGGATCAATAGAGAGGGCGCCGCCCCTCTCCTCCACGCAGCAAAGCCGCGCGGAGCCTCCTCACCCCGCGCGCTCGCGCTCGATCGCGCGTTCGCGCTCGGTAGCGCGCTCGCGCTCGGCCGCGCGCTCTGCGCGCGGAGGGTTCAGGCGCAGCTCGCCGCGAAGGTGCCGGTCAGCTTGAGACCGACCTCGGTCCAGGTCTTCGAGACCTTGTCGTCGCCCGTGTGCTGCTCCTCGCACGCCATGTGCAGCGTGTCGTAGGCCTTCTGCAGCGCGAAATCCATCATGTCGATGGTCGCGGTCGCCTGGACCTGGTGATCCTTCGAGATCGTGTAGGAGAACGGCACGACGCGCGATGCCCCGTTCAAGGTGATCTCGATCTCGAGGGTGCCCTTGGCGTCGTCGCCCTCGACGTCGACCGTCTTGCCGGTGATGCGCGAGGGGGGCGCGAACTTCTGGAAGAAGAACTCGCTGATCGTGGCGTTCCGGGCAGGGTTGCCGGACTCGATGGAGGCGCCGTCGATCTCCATCGAGAGGCCCTTCACGAGCTCGACGAGGGTCGTCGCCTGGGTCGGGCCGCTCACCTTGGTGGTATTGAAGGAGCCCGTCACCGCCTGCTTCTGCGTGAATTTGAAGGCCGTCCACTCGACCTTGATGCCGCGCGGGTCGACGCTGTAGGTGCAAGCGGCGTCCGCGGACGCGGCCGCGAAGGCGGCGGCGAGGACCGAAGCGACGGCAAGCGTCCGGGCGTTCAGGCTCATGCATCCTCCTCGATGCGATCTGGCGGCGGCGGGCGCCTGGAAGCTCCCCGGGCCGGACTCGAACCAGCGACCATTCGGTTAACAGCCGAACGCTCTACCAACTGAGCTACCGGGGATCGGGCCTGGGGGTACTATATCCATTTCGCCCTCGCAATTCGGAGAAGGGCCCGTAATCCGTGGCCGTTTTCGTTGGGTGAGGTGAGGAATTGTTGTAGGAGGGGCGGAGCAGAGGAGGGCCGTACGATGCGACGCACGACCAAGACTGGTGGATTCTCGATCATCCCGATGGCGCTGCTGGCGGGAGCAGTGACCTTCTTCGCGCAGCCGACGACTTGCGCCGCCGAGACGCTCGAAGCGGATCTCAAGGCCGTCGACGCACCGACCGGACGAGTCTCCGACCGCTCCGTGGGCTACTTGCGCTTGACGCCGGGAAGCAAGGACAAGACGGTCGACATCCTGGTGCAGATCCTGAACCTGCCTCAGGTGGAGAGCGAGGAAGCGAAGAAGACCGACACGAGCGGCCACACCGAGTATCTGCACGCTCTGCGACTCCTTCCGAGCGGCGACTGCTCGAGCATCAAGGTCGACGCGACGGCGAAAGCGCTTCCCGAGGTCGGCGTGCGCTCGGACGGAAGCGCGACGGAGACGCTCACGGTGACCGGCTTCTCGCTGAGCGACTTCCTCGGCAAGCCGATCGTCATGCTGACGGGAGCGGACCCGAAGAAGCCGCTCGTGATGGCCTGCGGAGTCGTCAAGAAGGACTAGTCAGCGGCTGACGGGGAGGGTCAACTTCCTCCCCGGACCCCCTTGGACCCCCTTGCCCGGGGGCGAAGAAAAGGCGAATGTGGGGCCGTGACGGCCCCCTCTCGTCTCCCTCTCGATCTGTCCCAGCTTCCCGGAACGATCCGGTGGGGACACTCCCTCCCCGCTCCGGCCCAGGGCGGCGCGGGGCTCCTCGCGACCGGTCATCCCGAGATCGACGACCTTCTCGGGGGTGGCTTTCCGCGCGGACGCCTCTGCGAGGTCGTGAGCCATGGCTCCGCCGGAGCGACCAGCCTGGCGCAGCGTCTTCTCGCCGGCGTCACTCGGGAAGAGCATCTCGCGGCGTGGGTCGACGTGGCTGATGCCTTCGATCCCGCGAGCGCCGTGGCGCTCGGGGTCGAGCTCCGGCGCGTTCTGTGGGTGCGTCCGCCGGATCTCGCGGCCGCGCTGGCTGCGACCGAGATGCTGCTCGGCACCGGCGGCTTCGCCCTCGTGCTCCTCGATGCCGCCCGCACGGGCCGCCAGGATCCGGGTGCCGGGAAGGGGCGCCGGATGCTCTCCGGGACGCACACCTGGCTCCGTCTCGCGCGCGCGGCGACGCGCTCGCAGACCGCTCTCGTGGTCCTGCCGGGAGCGACCGCGGGTGCCGCGGGGCTCGCCGGTGCCGCCGCGGGAATGCGTCTCGATCTCTCGCCGGTGCGGGCCGTCTGGGAAGGAGCACCGGGAGCGCCGCCGCTTCTCGAGGGGCTCGTCACGCGGATCGAGGTCGCGCGCCATCGTGGGGACAGGGGAGGAGGAGAGCGACGGGCGAGTATCCGGCTGGTGTGACCCGTGCCGCGTTTTGCCTGCATCGTCGTGCCGCGCTTTCTCGTCGCGGCGCTCCTGCGCGCGGAGCCCGAGCTGCGCGGCTGTCCCCTCGTCCTCTGCCGGCCCGACGGCGCCGGGCGGGCAGGTGCGCAGCGACGGACGATCCCCGGACCGCGCTCGATCCTCGCCGGCATCTCGCGCGAAGCCGAGCGGCTCGGCGTGCGCGTCGGAATGACGGTCGCGCAGGCGCTCGTCCGTCACGCCGATCTCGTCGTGCGTCCCGTCGACGAGCACGCCGCTCGTGCCGCGCGCGAAGCCGTGCTCGACGTCGCGTGCTCGATCTCGCCGCGCGTCGAGCCGGAGCGCACGGAAGTCGAGGGCGGGAAGGGCTTCGAGGAGGCCGCGCCGGACGAAGCGCATGCTTCCGGAAGCGCCGTGTGCCTCGACGTCGAAGGACTCGGCGGCTTGTTCGTGGGAGGCGGCGCCGTCGCGGCGGCGATCAGCGCGCGCGCCGAGCGCCTCGGGCTCGACGTCGGCGTGGCCGTGGCCGACGGCAAGGCGACGGCGCGCGTCGCCGCGGGTCTCGCCGCGCGTCGCCGCGAAGCGATCCTCGTTCCACCGGGAGGAGACGCGGACTGGCTCGCGCCTCTGCCGCTCGCGGAGCTCGCTCCCGTCGCCGCCGCGTCTGGCGGACGCGGCACGGGAGCGAGCTGGTCCGCTTCGTACGAGAGCTTCCAACGGCTCGGCATCCGCCGCATCGGCGACCTCGCGCGTCTTCCCCTGCGCGAAGTCGGAAGCCGCTTCGGTGCGGACGGCGCGAGACTCTGGCGCATCGCCGCGGGCGAGGACGGGACGCCGCTCGTGCCGAGCTCACCCGCTCTCGAGTTCACCGAGGGCGTGAGCCTCGAGTATTCGCTCGATTCGCTCGAAGGCCTTCTCTTCCTGCTGCGCGGCCTCCTCGATCGTCTGATCCATCGCCTCGCGATCCACGGGCTCTCGTGCGGCGGCCTCCGCTTGATCCTCGACCTCGCCGATCGCGGACGCGCCGAGCGCGTCGTCGGCGTTCTCGCGCCGACGGCGGACGTGAAGGCGCTCGCACGGCTCACGCGGAGCGTCCTCGAATCCGATCCCCCGCGCGAAGCGATCGTCGGCGTGCGCGTCGTCGCCACGCCCGATCGCGCGCGTCCGACGCAGCTCGATCTGTTCCGTCCTTCGGGTCCTTCGCCCGAGCGCCTCGCGACGACGCTCGTGCGACTCGCCGGACTTTGCGGAGCGGAGAAGGTCGGACGGCCGATCGCCCCCGAGGGGTATCGCCCCGAAGCCTTTGGCGTGGCGCGTTTCGATCCGCCCTCCAGCTCCTCCACTGCGCGTGCGCCGGAGTGCGAGGAGAGCGAGGACGCGCGCGGCGAGCCGCAGGAGCCACTCCACAGCGCGCGCGCGGCGCTGCGCGCGCTGCGGCCGCCGCGGCGCGCCCAGGTCTTTCGCGAGGGCGGCGTGATCGCCTACGTGCGCGCGCCGGGCTTCGGCGGCCGCGCGGTGATCTCGGGAGGACCCTGGCGCGTCGAGACGGAGTGGTGGAGCGATCGTCCCTGCTGCCGGGACTACTACGACGTGCAGCTCTCCGACGGCGGGATCTATCGCCTCTACTGCGAGCTCGCTCCCCCGAAGAGCCGCGAGCGCACCCGCACCGAGCCCGAGCGCTGGTTCGTCGACGGCTACTACGACTAGTCGCCCCGCTGAAACTCCGCGCGCGAAGCGCGCGGCCGAGCAAAGCGAGCGGGAGTGGAGCAGGCGTGGCTTCGCCGCTCCTCCGGCGAGGGGGCGCCCCCTCGCTTACACTTGACGCGGCTTGATCGCCGTGGGGGAGTGAGCGCCATGTCGGCGTACGAGCGCGAGGTGGAGGTGGCGATCCAGGCGGTCGAAAGCGCCGGGCGGCTCACGCTCGAGCATTTCGGCACCGCTCTCGAGGTCGAGACGAAAGCGGATTCGAGCCCGGTCACGGTCGCCGATCGCGGCGCGGAGAAGCTGATCCGGAAGCACCTCGACGAGGCGTTCCCCGACGACGGCCAGCTCGGCGAGGAGTTCCCCGAGAAGCCCTCGCGCAGCGGTCGCCGCTGGATCATCGATCCGATCGACGGAACGCAGTCGTTCATTCGCGGCGTTCCGCTCTACGGAGTCCTCCTCGGGCTCGAGGAAGGCGACCGGTGCGTCGTCGGCGCGATGGCGTTTCCTCCGCTGAGCGAGACGTACTGGGCCGGCCATGGGGGTCCGGCGTACCGGAACGGCTCCGTCATCCGGGTCTCGGACGTGACGACGCTCGCCGCGGCGACGCTCTGCACGACCGACACGAAGCCCGAGCTGTACGGTGCGCACGCGGCCGGCCTCGAGCGTCTCGTCTCGCGCGTCGGCCGCCAGCGCGGCTGGGGCGACTGCTACGGCTACGCGCTCGTCGCTTCCGGACGCGCCGAGATCATGATCGATCCGCTTCTCAATCCGTGGGACATCGCCGCGGTGCTGCCGATCCTGAACGGCGCGGGCGCGACGTTCGTCGGCTGGAACGGGGATGGAACGCCGTACGCCGGCTCCGGTATCGCGACGACGCGGCAGCTCGAGGCGACGGTGCTCGAGGTCCTCGGCGTCGAGCGCCGGCCGCCGGCTGCGAGGGCGAAGGGCTGAGCGTGGCGGCGAAGCGTCACAACCAGCCCGGCGACGTCGTCCTCGTTCACATCGACGGGAAGCCCGCTGCCTACGCGCGCCTCGAGGAGATCCGCTCGCATCCACGGCCGGGCTGGTTCGAGTGCGACCTGCTGCTCCTCGCGCAGCCGCTGCAAGCGGTCACGTGGATCCTCGAGCGCGAGCAGATCGACGGCAGCGCGTTCACCATGGGCGGGCGGCCCGTGCAGATCGAGGTGCTGCCGGAGCTCGGCGGCCTGCACGCGCGGCGCGCTCCCGCCGAGCCCGCGAAGGAAGCGTCGCCGCCCGCGGAGCCGAAGCCCCGCGAAGGCCCCGATTCGCGGGAGCCCCGTGAGTCGCGCCGCGGCAACGTCGTCCCGCTGTTCCCGGGCTCGCCCGAGAAGCGCTGACCGCGCTACTCCACCCTGTCGGTGACCGCTCCGAGCGAGCTGCTCGAGACGAGGCGGGCGTACTTCGCGAGGACACCGCGCTCGTAGCGTGGCGCGGGCGGCTTCCACGCCGCGCGACGGCGCTCGAGCTCGGCCGCGTCGACGTCGATCTGGATCAGGTTTCGATCCGCGTCGATCGTGATCGAGTCGCCCTCGTGCACGAGCGCGATCGGTCCGCCCATCTGCGCCTCGGGCGCGACGTGCCCCACGACCATGCCGTACGTTCCGCCGGAGAAGCGGCCGTCCGTCACCATCCCGACCTTGTCGCCGAGGCCCTTGCCGATGATGGCGGAGGTCGGCGCGAGCATCTCGCGCATGCCGGGTCCGCCGCGCGGTCCCTCGTACCGGATGACGAGCACGTCGCCGGGGCGGATCCTGTCCGCGAGAATCGCCTCGAGGCACAGCTCCTCGGATTCGAAGACCCGCGCCGGTCCCTGGATCCGCGGCACCTCGAGGCCGGAGATCTTCGCGACCGAGCCTTCCGGAGCGAGGTTGCCGCGCAGGATCGCGAGGTGCCCCTGCGCATAGAGAGGCGCCTTCATCGGCCGCACGACGTCCTGCCCCGCGGGCGGCTCGTCGGGAATGCCTGCGAGGTTCTGCTCGATCGTGCGGCCCGTGATCGTCTTGCAGGAGCCGTCGAGCATTCCCGCGCGCAGCAGCATCTTCATCACGAGCGGGACGCCGCCGACACGGTGGAGATCCGTCGCGACGTAGCGGCCGCTCGGTTTCAGGTCGCAGATCACGGGCACCTTGCGACGGATCCGCTCGAAGTCGTCGAGATCGAGCTTCACCTCCGCGGCGTGCGCGATCGCGAGCAAGTGCAGCACCGCGTTCGTCGATCCGCCAAGCGCCATCGTCACGGCGATCGCGTTCTCGAACGCCGCGCGCGTCATGATGTCGCGCGGCAGGAGCTGCTCGGCGACGAGCTCGACGAGACGCCGCGCCGACGCCTCGGTGCTGTCGGCCTTCTCGGGATCGGGCGCCGCCATCGTCGAGCTGCTCGGCAGGCTCATCCCCATCGCCTCGATCGCGGAGGACATCGTGTTCGCGGTGTACATCCCGCCGCACGAGCCGACGCTCGGGCAGGCGTTGCGCTCGACGCCCAGGAAGTCGTCGCGAGACATCTTGCCCGCGTTCACCGCGCCGACCGCTTCGAAGACGCTGACGATCGTCAGGTCCTCTCCCCGATAGCTCCCGGGACGGATCGTCCCGCCGTAGACGAAGACGGAGGGGATGTTCAGGCGCGCGAGCGCGATCATCGCGCCGGGCATGTTCTTGTCGCAGCCGCCGATCGCGAGGACGCCGTCCATGCTCTGGCCGCGACAGACGGTCTCGATCGAGTCGGCGATCACCTCGCGGCTCACGAGGGAGCACTTCATACCCTCCGTGCCCATCGAGATCCCGTCGCTGATCGTGATCGTCCCGAAGACCTGCGGCATGCCGCCGGCCTCGCGGATGCCTCGGGCGGCCCGATCCGCGAGGACCTGGATGCCGGCGTTGCACGGGGTGATCGTGCTGTGGCTGTTGGAGATCCCGAGGATCGGCTTGGCGAAGTCGGCGTCCTCGAACCCGACCGCCCGGAGCATGGCCCGGTTGGGGGCCCGGGCGTCTCCCTCGGTCACGATCCGGCTGTGCACGTTCCGGGCTTGTTCGCGTCCCGCCATGGAGTTCCTCCCCCTCGCCCGCGGAGTCTACGGACCGGGCCTCTCGGGTGTAAAGCCCTCCGGGCAGGCGCTTTCCGGGCGTGGAAAACGGATGCGCCGGCGCACGATCGCGATCCCGGTGGCGGGAGCCATGGCGACTGCACCAGGGCACGAAACCGGGGGAGAAGTCTGTTGACAGCTCCGCCGGTTTCTCCGTATCCACTAGAATATGGCCGTCCGGATCGAGTTCCACCCTCCGCCGAGGCGGCGCGGGGCGGCGAGAAAGGAGCGACCATCCGCGTTGGTGCTGATCGGGATCGCCTCGGTGATCGTGGTCGTGCACCTTCTCTTCTGGGTGGTCGGCCTGATTCAATAGCGGTCGAGCAACCGGACGTCTCGCGACGGGCAGCGCTGCGATGGTCGAAGGCGTGTCCGGACCGGTTCGCGCGACGGGGGGATGCGCGCGGCCGGGGCACCAAGTCCCCTGTCTGAACGAACAATGAACGGGAATTCGCGCACTTCGGCGCTGGGGGACGTCGCACGAGGAAGCTCTGCGAGGCCGAGCGCGCGTGGATATTCGGCACGAGTCTCGTGCGAAGCTGCGAGTGCCGCAGTTTCGGAGCTAATGGCGAGGCGGCCGAGCGCCGACACAACATTCAGCCGCGTGAAATCGTGCGGCGATGAGGCACGAGGAAGCCGATGCGGGGGTCGAAGTCACGAGGGCCCGGCCCCAACGAGGCCGGACGCGTGGAGGACCCGGCCACGGCGCCGGAAGGGGATGCGGCCGGCGACGTGATCCGGGTCGAAGAGGATGTCGTCCGGGACCTACGCCACTCGATCGGCAACCACTTCCACAAGCTCTACTATTGGGCCGACCGCATGGGGTCCGAGCCCGACTCGGACGCGCGCGGGGAACAGGCGAAGCAGCTCGAGCGCGCGATCCAGCGGCTGCAGCACTGCATGGATCTGGCGCTGCGCTACTTCGAGCCGGACCGTGCGTCGCTCGTCGACGCCGGCGGAGGCAAGGTCGCGCAGTCGCTCCGCGCGATGCTTTCGGGTGAGATGTCGGACGTCGCGCTCGAGGTCCAATCCTCGAGCGAGGTCGATGCGGCGACGGTGCGCCTCGATCCGCAGCGCTTCTCCGCCGCGGTTCGTCTCGTCGTCGAGCTTCTGCGCGCGAGTGCCGGGGAGAAAGGGACGTGCCGCGTTCGCGTCGCGGTCGGAGACGACGCGCTCCTCCTGAGCTGCGACATCGTCGGCGAGGCCACGCCCGCGGAAGCGCCGGTCATGGAATGGGCGATCGCAAAGAAGGCGATGGCCATGCAGGGTGGCACGCTGCAGCTTTCCGGGAGCGCGCGCGCGCCGAACGGATGCGTTCTGAAGCTGCCGCGGGTGTCCTAGGATCGGAGAGGAATGGAAACGCGAATTCTCATCATCGACGACGATCCGCTGATCTGCGAGCAGCTCGAGCGGCTCTTCCGCGCGCAGCAGTACGTGGTGGAGAGCGCCACCACCGCGGCGGACGCGTTCGACCTGCTCTGCCAGCAGGACTTCTCGCTCGCGCTGGTCGACCTGCGCATCCCGGGCACCGACGGGTTGAGCCTCACGCGCGAGGTGCGCAATCGGTGGCCCGACCTCGACGTGATCATGATCACCGGCTACGCGAGCATCAAAGGCGCGGTCGAGGCGATCAAGCAGGGCGCTTCCGACTACATCACCAAGCCGTTCCAGAACGAGGAGATCCTCCTCGCGACGGAGAAGGTGCTGGAAAAGCGCCGCCTTCTCGACGAGATCCACTACCTGCGCGGCCAGCTCGCGGACCGCTACTCGTTTGCAAACATGGTGTCGCGCAACCCGCGGATGCACGAGATCTTCTCGCAGATCGAGATGCTCGCGCAGAGCGACGCGACGACGCTTCTCACCGGCGAGTCGGGAACCGGCAAGGAGCTCTGCGCCCGCGCGATCCACTTCCAGGGGAAGCGCAAGGCGGGGAAGTTCGTCCCGATCAACTGCGCGGCGTTCCCGGACACGCTGCTCGAGAGCGAGCTCTTCGGCTACGAGCGGGGTGCCTTCACGGGCGCGATCCACGACCGCATCGGCAAGGTCGAGCTGTCCAACGGTGGAACGTTGTTCCTCGACGAAATCGAGTCGATTTCCCTCAACATGCAGCTGAAGCTGCTGCGCGTCCTCGAGGAGCGCGAGATCGAACGGCTCGGCGCGAACCGCCGCGTCAAGGTCAACATGCGCGTGATCGCCGCGACCAACGTCGACCTCGAGGCCCTCGTCGCGAGCGGGGCGATGCGCGAGGACTTCTACTACCGGGTGAACGTGGTCCCGATCCGCATCCCGCCCCTCCGCGACAGGATCGAGGACGTGCCGCTCCTCGTCGGCGAGTTCCTCCGCAACTCGACGCTCGCGAAGGAGAAGGGGATCAACCGCGTCTCGAACAAGGCCCTCTCGGGATTGATGAGTTACGGCTGGCCGGGCAATGTGCGCGAGCTCGGCAATGTGCTCGAGCGCTCGATCCTGAAGACGAACGGGCCGGTGATCCGCGACGTCGACCTCCCGGGTGGTGGCCCGGAGCGGCGCGCCACCGAGAACACCTCGCGGCGCGCCTTCGACTACGAGGTCCCGCTGAAGGAGTTCCTGCGGCGCGCCGAGCGGGAGTATCTCGGCCACGTGCTGCGAAAGTATCGCGGCGGCATCAGCAGCAGCGCGAAGCACGCGCTCGTCGACGCGGCGACGCTGCATCGCAAGATGAAGTCGTACGGGCTGAAGCGCGAGGAGTTCCGGACGCGCGGCTCGCGAGCGGATCAGCCGATCTTCAACGTGAGCCAGCCGTCGACCTCGACGTGATCGGGCGCACGTTCTAAGGAAGTCGCAGAGTCGCAGCCGCAGGAGTCGATGAATGGCGCACGAGACCGACGACGAGGGTTTGCTCCAGTTCCTCTGGCGTCACAAGATATGGTGGATCATGCCGGCGGTGAGCGTCCTCGTGATCACGGGGCTGCTGCTCTACTTCGGCCGATCCACGGCGTCTTCCCCCTTCGTCTATACGCTTTTCTAACCCACCCCTGATTCCATTCCCGATCCAATCGTAGGAGCAAGTCTCTGATGAATCTCGTGACCGGCGGCGCCGGCTTCATCGGGTCGCACATCGCGGCACGACTGCTGGCCAAGGGCGAGGGTGTTCGCATCCTCGACGACTTCTCGACGGGCAAGTGGAGCAACCTCGAAGCCTTCAAGAACGACGTCGAGGTGATCGAGGGCGATCTTCGCGACCCCGACGCTCTCGCGCGCGCGGTCAAGGGCTGCGAAGTCGTCTACCAGCAGGCGGCGCTTCGCTCGGTACCGCGGTCGATCGACGACCCGCGGGCGAACAACGACGTCAACGTCACGGGCATCCTGAACCTGCTCATCGCGTCCAAGCAGGCGGGCGTTCGCCGGGTCGTCTACGCGTCGTCCTCGTCCGTGTACGGCGACGATCCGACGCTTCCGAAGGTCGAGACGCAGACGCCGCGCCCGATCTCGCCTTACGCGGCCTCGAAGATCATGGGCGAGTACTACTGCCGCATCTACTCGAACCTGTACGGGCTCGAGACGGTGAGCATGCGCTACTTCAACGTCTTCGGCCCGCGGCAGGATCCCGAGTCGAAGTACGCGGCGGTGATCCCCCGGTTCATCGTGGCGGCGCTGAACGGCGAGGCGGCCGAAGTGCACGGAGACGGGCTCCAGTCGCGCGACTTCACGTACATCGACAACGTCGTCTCGGCGAACCTTCTCGCGGCGCAGGCGCCCGGCATCGCCGGCGAGCCGTTCAACATCGCTTGCGGCGAGCGCTACTCGCTGCTCGACGTGCTCGACGCGGTCGAGAAGGGTCTCGGCCATCCGGTCAAGCGCCATCATGAGGAAGCACGCGCGGGAGACGTGAAGCACACCCTCGCGGACATCTCGAAGGCGAAGAAGCTCCTGGGGTACGAACCCCTGGTGAACTTCACCGACGGGATGGTGCGCACGGTGGAGTGGTTCCGGAGCGTCCACTGAGATCGCGGAGCTCTCGCTTCGCTTCGGCTCGAACCTGAGGCTCTGGGTCGGTGAGACCCCGCCGCCGGCGCGCGGTGATCGTGCTGGGCACGGCGCTCGCCATGCTCGGCGGCTGCGAGCGACCGCCGAGCGGAATCGTCGGGAACCCGAAGGTCGTCGTCCTCGCGTTCGACGGGATCGATCCGCGTCTCGTCGAGCGCTTCCGAGCGCAGGGGAGCCTACGGAATCTCGACGAGCTCGCGCGTAGCGGCGCCTCGCGGATCCTCGGAACCACGGAGCCGCCCGAGTGCGCGGTCGCGTGGAGCTCGCTCGCGACGGGTCTCCCACCGGCGGAGCACGGGATCTTCGCACCCGTCCGGCGCGATCCTGCGACGTACGCGCTCGAGGACGCGACGGTCGAGCTCGCGGAGCCCGAGCTCGTCCTCGGCGTCCCACTCCGCGACGCGCGAGCCACGTCGCTGCGGCGAGGGCAGACGTTCTGGGAGGTCGCCGACGGGCACGCAGTCCGAAGCGTGGTCTTGCGCGCTCCCTTCTCCTTGCCGCCGGGCGAGCTCGAGCACGGACGTGTCCTCGCAGGCGCGGGCGTGCCCGACGCGCGTCTCTCCGCGCGCGGCTTCCGTCTCCTGACGACGGGTGCCCCGCCCGCTCGTCTCTCCGCCGGCGAGGTGGATCGCGTCGTGTGGGATGGACAGGTCGTCCGTGCGAGCCTGCCCGGTCTCGTCGTCGAAGATCGCCGCGGAGCCGATCTGCCGCTCACGCTGACGCGCGCGGGCGAGCGGCTTCGCGTCGAGCTCGAGGACGGGTGGGTCCTCTTGAAGCCGCGAGAGTGGAGCGAGTGGATGCCCGTCACGTTCTCCGTGAGCGCGTTCTTCTCGGTCCGCGCGACGCTCCGGTTCTACCTCGATGCGCTCTCGCCGGAGCTCGTGCTCTACGTCTCTCCTCCGAACCTGGATCCGCACGAGCCGCTCGTCACGATCGGCTGGCCGCCGTCGTTTCCGGGCGAGCTCGCCTCGCGCGTCGGCCTCTTCGGGACGCGGGTCGTCGTCGGACCGAGCGAGGCCTACGTCGCGGGCGCTCTCGACGAGAAGGGTTTCGTCGACGACCTGACCGACTCGCTCGGCTGGGCACGGCGCGCGACCCTGCATCAGATCGATCAGCGCGACGCCGAGCTCGTGGTCTCGTTCTTCACGGAGACCGACCGCGTGTCGCACATGTTCCTTCGCGAGCTGGAGGAATCCGGCGAGCGTCGAAAACGCGAAGCGGACCTCGTCGAGCACTCCTACCGAGCGATGGACCGCATCGTCGGCGACGTGCGGCGCCACCTGCCGCCGGCGACGCGGCTGCTCGTCGTCTCGGACCACGGCTTCCACGCGTTCCGGCGCGCGCTCGACGTCGACGCCTGGCTCGCGAGCGAGGGCTTGCTCGCGCGTGACGGCGAGACCACCGACTGGTCGAAGACGCGTGCCTACGCGGTGGGCGATGGAGCGATCGATCTGAACCTGGCAGGACGAGAAGCGCAGGGGATCGTCTCCCCGGGAGAGGAGGCTTCGCGCCTCCTGACGCTTCTCGAGGAGCGGCTGCGCTCCCTGCGCGATCCGCGGTCGGGCGAGGCGCCCGTCGCGGAGGTGCGGCGCGGTGCCACGCTCTTCGCCGGGCCTTTCGCGGAGCGCGCGCCGGATCTGCTCGTCTCCTTTCGCCCCGGGTACCGGACGACGTTCGCGACGAGCCTCGGTCCGCCCGACGCGCAAGGCTTCGTCGACAACGACTCGCGCTGGTCGGGCGATCACGGCGCGCAGCCCGCCTCGGTCACTCCGGGCGTGCTGTTCTCCAGCGTCCCCCTGAGGGACGGCGCCGCCTCTCTCCTGGACGTCGCGCCGACGGTTCTCGGCTGGCTCGGGGCTCCGGTGCCGTCGGACCTCGCGGGCCGATCTCTCGATGCATCCGGCCCTTCGACACCACCGACCGAGTAGATTCGCGCCGGATCCTGGCTTCCGCACGGTTTGCCGAGCGGCTATGCAAGTGCGGCGATGGAAGCGGACGATCTGCGGCGAGAGACGGAAGAGGTGGTGCGCATTCACGGCGAGCTCGTCCGACGCCTCGGGCGCCAGGGGATCCGCGACGTCGCGGAGCTGGTCGAGAGGTACCAGCAGCTCCAGCGCACGATGGCCTCGCTCACCCGCGAAGAGCTCGACGCCGCGCTCATCCGGATCGGCACGCTCCTCGACCAGCTTCACCTGATCCGCGGGCAGATCGGCGAGCTGTCGCGCATGCACCAGACGCTCGTCCGGGCGTTCGACGAGGTGGACCAGCCGGCGCGCGATTGACTCCGCATGTCCCGGTTGGTACTCGGAAATCATGCACGGCGCGGCCGACGCGACTGCTCTGGAAGCCTTCTTCCAGATGATGTTCTTGCCGGACAACATCCCCATCGTCGGGATGTTGATCCTGGTGTTCTGGTTCACCTACGTGGGGCTGCGCGAAGCCCGCAAGAACGACGAGCTCGCGCGCCAGGGACGCGAGGACGAGATCCTTCGCCACATGCAGGAGTAGTCGGACGGCATAGGCGAAGCCCGCTTCCGCCCGCCCCGGCTTGAAAGACTCGAGTCATGCCCTTCACGATCATCGCCGAGAACTGCACGGGCTGTAGCGCGTGTGAGCAGCGCTGCCCGACGCGCGCGATCAGCGGCGACCCGAAGAAGGCATACTTCATCGAGTCGGCGATGTGCATCGACTGCGGGGCCTGCGGCGTGATCTGCCCCGACGACGCGATCCTCGACACGTGGGGCAACATGACGACCGTCTTGAAGAAGGCGGAGCGTCCGCTCGCGGTCGTGCATCCGGACAACTGCAACGGATGCGGCGTCTGCATCGACGTGTGCCCGTTCGACTCGATCACGCCGTCGGGCGACAACCAGGCGACGTACCTCGGCATGGTCGAGGTGAACGACAAGACCTGCGTCGGCTGCAAGCTCTGCGAGGAAGTCTGCGGCTGGGACGGCATCTACATCATGCCGCACGGTGAAGCCTCCGCCTTCCGCGCCTCCCTCGGCTACGAAGCCGAAGCAGAGGGCTAGCCTGCATTTCTCACCAGATCCCTACTGCGGCGGCCGATAGCACCGAATCTTCGCGAGCTTCTCCCTCCGGGCTCCTCGACGTACTGTTCAAGTACGCCTGCGTCGCCCTCCGCTCCGCGGCTCGCGAATCTTCGGCACTCTCGACCGCCTCGCGACGTGATCTGGTGAGAAATGCAGGCTAGGCTTCCGCGCGCGAAGCGCGCGGCCGAGCGTCAGCGAGCGGGGTGAGGAGGCGCAGCTTAGGCTTCGCCGCGTGGCGGAGAGGGGCGGCGCCCCTCTCTTTGATCAAATCACCTTGTTGAGGGGGTACTCGATGATTCCGAGTGCCCCGGCGCGCATCAGCTTCGGGATCAGGTCGCGCACCGTCGCTTCGGCGATGACGCTCTCCACCGAGAACCATTCCTCACCGTGGAGATGCTCGGTAGGATAGAGGTTCGAGACCGTCGGAGCCGTCAGGCTCGGCAGGAGGCCGATCACCGCTCCGAGGTGGTCCTTCCGGACGTTGAGCTTGATCCCGACCTGTGTCTGCGCCTCGAGCGCGCCGCGCAGGAGAAGCCCGATCTGCTCGAGCTTCTCGCGACGCCGCGGGTCGTTCCACGCGTCGAGGTTCGCGACGAGCTGCGGGTTCGACGGGATCAGCTCCGAGACGATGCGGAGCTTGTTCGCGATGAGCGTCGAGCCGGTCTCCGTCACGTCCACGATCGCGTCGACGAGACCTTCGGCGACCTTCGCCTCCGTCGCGCCCCACGAGAACTCCACGTCGACCGGGATGTTCCGCTCGGCGAAGAACCGCCGCGTCACGTTGACGAGCTCGGTCGCGATGCGCTTGCCGCGGAGATCCTCGGGCTTCTGCACCGGCGAGTCGCCGCGGACGACGAGCACCCAGCGCGTCCCCCGCAGGCTCACCTTCGAGTAGACGAGGTCGCTGAGGACGTGCAGCTTGGAGTCGTTCTCGACGATCCAGTCCTGCCCGGTGACGCCGCCGTCGAGCGCGCCGGCCTCGATGTAGCGGGACATCTCCTGCGGCCGCATGAGCGAGCAGCGAATGCCCGGGTCGTCGATGCTCGGGAAGTAGCTCCGCCCGCTCGTCTGGATACGCCAGCCGGCCTTGGCGAAGAGCTCGATCGTCGAGCGCTCGAGGCTTCCCTTCGGGATGCCGAGCTTGAGAGGCGCTTCCGTACTCATTTCTTCTTCGTGCTCGTGTAGACGGAAGCCGGATCGAACACGGGCTCGCCCTCGATGCGCCAGTCGTCGCCGTCGCGCGCGCGGAAGAAGCAGCTCCGGTAGCCCATGTGGCACGCCGCGCCGCCGACTTGACGGACGCGGAGGACGACCGTGTCGCGATCGCAATCGATCCGGATGTCGAGGACGTCCTGCACGTGCCCGGACTCCTCACCCTTCCGCCAGAGGCGATTGCGAGAGCGGCTCCAGTAGCACGCGCGCCCCGTGCGGAGAGTTTCCTGCCAGCTCTCCTCGTTCATGTAGGCGAGCATCAAGACCTCGCCCGTGTCGTAATCCTGGGCGACGGCAGGCACGAGGCCTTTGCTGAAATCGGGACCTTCCATGGTGTGGCCGAGTCGGCGCCGTGGCCGGTCAAGGTTCGAGCAGCATCGACTCGAGCTGCTCGATGCGCGTCCGGAGCAAGCGATCGCGATCCACGAGGGCCTTCTCGTCCTCCGCGGTGAGCGCGATCGAAGCGTCGGGATCGCACGGCGGGACGAATCGCACTTCGGGGAGCGCGGGGCCGGGCGGGATCGTGCGCTGAGCGGCACAGCCGACCGCCAGCGAAGCCGAGAGCGCCGCCGCGGCGAGCCCGCCGGCCGAGCGACGTCGTGCGCGATCCACGGCCTGTGACCTAGCCGCGCTCCGGGGGAAACGCAAACCTCGGGAACGCGAAACGTCGGCACGGGCGTGGAGAAGAACGGGGAGGGCTGATAACAGAGACCGCGTGAAGCTCGCCGAGATCGCGCGGGCGCTCGGCGCCTCTCTCGAGGGCGACGGGGACCTCGAGCTCGACGAGCTCGCTCCCCTCGACTCCGCAGGCCCGCGCTCGCTCTCGTTCCTCGCGAACCCGCGCTACGCACCGCACCTCGCGGCCACGCGCGCCGGCGCCGTGATCCTCGGTCCCGGCATCGAGAGCCCCGGCTGCGCCGTGCTGCGCGTGCCGGAGCCGTATCTCGCGTTCGCGGCGGCGCTCGAGGTGTTCGACCGGCCGGTCCTGCTCGCCGAAGGCATCCACCGGAGTGCGCACGTCGCGGAGGGGGCGGAGATCGGGCCCGGCGCACGCGTCGCGCCCGGCGTCGTCGTGAGCGAAGGCGTGCGCATCGGCGCGCGCGCAACGCTACATCCCGGCGTCGTCATCTACCCGGAGGTGACGATCGGCGACGACTTCGTCGCGCACGCGAACGTCGTCATCCGCGAGCGCGTACGGATCGGCCATCGCGTCAGGCTCGGCTGCGGCGTCGCGATCGGCAACGAGGGCTTCGGCTACGTCCCCCTGCCGGGCGGAGGCGTCTCGAATCTGCGTCAGATCGGAACGGTCGTCCTCGAGGACGAGGTCGAGGTCGGGGCGAACACGACGATCGACCGTGCCGCGATCGGTGCGACGCGGATCGAGCGCGGCGCGAAGATCGACAACCTCGTGATGATCGCGCACGGCTGCCGCGTCGGACCGGAGGCGTTGATCGCGGCACAGACCGGGCTCGCCGGCAGCACCGTGATCGGCGCGCGCGCGCAGCTCGGCGGCCAGGTCGGGACGGCGGGACATCTCTCGGTCGGGGAGGGCGCCCGCATCGCGGCGCAGAGCGGCGTGCCGAACGATGTCCCGGCGGGGGCGGAGATCGGCGGCTACCCGGCGATGGACGCGCGGCTCTGGCGACGCGCCTCGGCCGCGATCCACAAGCTCCCGGAGCTCCTCCGGCGCGTGCGCCGGCTGGAGAAGGCGGTCCTGCCGGATTGATACCGCTTTCCGAGGGCTTCCGTCGGTTTTCCCGCGATTGATTTCCGACCCCCGTCCCCTAAGATCGCGAGGGGACGACGATGAAGATCCGGCTCGAAGACATCACCGAAGAGCCGACCCGGAAGAGCTTCGCGGGCGCCGCGGGCGCGGTGAACGCCCGGCTGGCGGAAGGCCGCGAAGCGGTCGAGTTTCGCCTGGCGAGCGACCTCGGCGTCGACGTCACGTACTACCGCGCGGGAGACGACCTCTACTTCCAGGGGACGCTCGACACGATGGTCGAGGCGACCTGCGCCCGGTGTCTCGGGACGTACGGCCGGCCCCTGCGGGCGCCGTTCGAGTTCGTCCTGGCGCCGAGCCGCACCCTCGAGGACCGGGAGGAGCTCTCCGCCGACGATCTGGCGCTGAGCTTCTACAGCGGACCCGAGATCGACCTCGAGCCCCTCTGCAGCGAGCAGGCGATCCTCGCTCTGCCGACGCGGGCGCTCTGCCGTGAGGATTGCCGCGGGCTGTGCCCGGTCTGCGGCGTGGACCGCAACACTGAAAACTGCGATTGTCACGTCGTCGAGTCGGACCCCCGCTGGGCCGCTCTGCGCGAGTGGAAACCCCGCGCCTCTTGAGCGTGGGCCGACGAGGCGAGTAGACGACGGGCACGACGCCGCCCGAAGCCGGGTCCGACGGCGACCCGGTGCGCGATACGCTTCGAGTCAGGAGAGAGAGACATGGCCGTACCCAAGCGAAGAACCTCGGTCACCAAGAAGAACAAGCGGCGCGCGCACGACGCGCTCACGTCCCCGGCGCTGATCCGCTGCCCGCAGTGCGGCGAGCCGCGGCTGCGGCATCGGGCGTGCCCGAGCTGCGGCGTGTATCGCGGCCGGAAGGTGACCGAAGCGCGCGGCGAATAGAGGGCGGCGCGCATGCGCATCGCCATCGATGCGATGGGCGGAGACCACGCGCCCGCCGCGGTCGTCGAGGGCGCAGTGGCGGCGGCGCGCGAGCTCGGCCTCGCGGTCCTGCTGATCGGGGACCGCGGACGGATCGACGGCGAGCTGCGCCGGCATCGTCTCCAGGGTCTCGACCTCGAGACCCGTCACGCGAGCGAGTCGATCGGCATGGCGGAGCCCGCGACGGCGGCGCTCCGCAAGCCCGACTCGTCGATGACGGTCGGGCTGCGCGCGGTCCAGGAGGGGTCCGCCGCCGCCTTCGTCTATGCGGGGAACACCGGCGCAGGGATGGTTCTCGGCGCGCACGTCCTCGGGCGGAGCGCGGGCGTCGACCGGCCGGCGATCGCGGTGCAGGTGCCGACCGTCGCCGGCCAGACGATCCTGCTCGACGCCGGCGCGAACGTCGACTGTCGCCCGCTGCATCTCGTGCAGTTCGCGATGATGGGCGACGCGTACGCGCGGGCGATCCGTCGCGTCGCCTCGCCGCGCATCGGTCTTCTTTCGAACGGCGTCGAGGACGGGAAGGGCAGCGCCGCGGTGCGCGCCGCGGCGCCGCTCCTACGCCGTCTCCCGATCAACTTCATCGGCTACATCGAGGGACGCGACGTCAGCAGCGGCAACGTCGACGTCGTGGTCTGCGACGGCTTCGTCGGGAACGTCGTCCTGAAGGGGCTCGAAGGCTTCGCGGGCTTGATCGGCGACCGGCTTCGCAGTCTCTTCCGGCAGAGCTTTCGTACGCGGATCGCGGGGCTCCTCGTGCGAAGCGCGCTCGGGAGCCTCGCGCGCGAGCTCGATCCGCGCGAGACCGGCGGCGCGTTGCTCCTCGGGTTGAACGGGACCGTCGTCAAGGCGCACGGCTCCTCGGACGCGCGCGCGATCCGAAACGCGGTCGCGCTCGCGGCGGACCTGTCGCGCGCCGACGTGAGCCGCGAGGTCGCCCGCGGCGTCGCCGCGACCCTCGATCTCGCCGTGCAGGTCGAGACCGAGCCCGGCCGCGCGCGGCGTCTCTGGTCGACGATCCGCGGGAAGCTCCGGCGCGAGGGGCGCGCGGAGCCGAGCGTCGACGGCCGCGGACCGACGGAGGCAGAAGTCGAAGCGAGCCCCCCACCGATGCCGGTGGAAAGCGCCGCAGCGCCGGAGCCGACGACGCCGAAGCCGGAGGCGAGCGAAGCGAGCGTCGCGAAGGACGCGCCGCACCGTCCCGACGGCGAAGGAGGAAAGGCGTGAAGCGGGTCGCTTACCTCTGTCCCGGCCAGGGTGCGCAGCAGGTGGGGATGGGCGAGGACCTCTGCCGTGAGTTCCCCGTCGCGGGCGACGCCTTCGCGGAAGCGGACGAGGCGCTCGGCTTCGGCTTGCGCGCGCTCTGCGCCGAAGGACCGCAGGAGAAGCTGACCCTCACCGAGAACGCGCAGCCCGCGCTCCTTGCGACGTCCGTCGCGATCGCGCGGATCCTCGAGAGCGAAGGCGGCCTCGTGCCGCAGATCGCCGCGGGACACAGCCTCGGCGAGTGGTCCGCGTGGGTGATCGTGGGCGCGCTCTCGTTCCCGGAGGCGCTTCGGGCCGTCCGTCAGCGCGGCCGCTTCATGCAGGAGGCGGTCCCGGCGGGCGTCGGCGCGATGACCGCGCTCCTCGGGGCGGATCTCGCGACGGCGGAGGAGCTCTGCCGCGAGGCGAGCACCGAGAGCGAGGTCGTCGTGCCCGCGAACCTGAACGGCGGAGGGCAGATCGTCGTCGCCGGCCACCTCGCGGCGCTCGAGCGTCTCGAAGCGGTCGCGCCGGCGCGGAAGATTCGCGCGAGCCGGCTCCAGGTGAGCGCTCCCTTCCACAGTCCGCTGATGGCGCCCGCGGCGAAGCGGCTCGAGCCGGTCCTCGCGGAGCTCGGCACGAGCGCGCCGCGCGCTCCGGTCGTCACGAACGTCGAGGCGAAGGCCGAGCGCGATCCCGCGCGGATCGGGCCGCTCTTGCTCGAGCAGATCACCGGCCCGGTTCGCTGGGAGGAGTGCGCGCGCGCCGTCATCGCGGAGGCGGATGCGGCGCTCGAGGTCGGGCCCGGACGGGTCCTCTCGGGTCTACTGCGACGGATCGAGCGCTCGTTCGCCTGCGCGGCGACGAGCGACGTCGCCGGCGTGCGAGCGGTCCTCGCGGAGCACGCGGCATGAGCGGCAAGGCTCTCGAGGGGCGCGTCGCGCTCGTCACCGGCGCTTCGCGCGGCATCGGTCGAGCCGTCGCGATCGATCTCGCGGCGCGCGGCGCGCACGTGGCGGTCAACTACTCCTCCAGCGAGGACGCGGCGCGCTCGTGCGTCGCCGCGATCGAGGAGGCGGGCGGCACCGCCGAGCTCTGCCGGTTCGACGTCGGCGACGCGGAGGCGACGACGGCGGCGATCGCGGCACTCGCGAAGGCGCGCGCGAGGCTCGACATCCTCGTCAACAACGCCGGCATCACGATCGACGGCCTTCTCCTGCGCTACCGCGAGGACGATTGGCGGCGGACGCTCGACACGAATCTCGGCGGCGTCTTCCACTGCAGCCGCGCGGCGGCGCGCTTCATGGCCCGCGCCCGCGAAGGACGGATCGTCAACCTCACCTCGGTCGTCGCTTCGATGGGCAACGCGGGCCAGGCCGCGTACGCGGCGAGCAAGGCGGGCATCGAAGGTCTGACGCGTGCGCTCGCCCGCGAGCTCGCGCCGCGCGGCGTGACGGTCAACGCGGTCGCACCCGGCTTCATCGACACGGAGATGACCGCGGCTCTCCCTGAAGCAGCGCGCTCGATGTACCTCGCACTGATCCCGCTCGGTCGCCTCGGAACCGTCGAGGAGGTCGCCGCCGCGGTCGCCTATCTCGCGAGCCCCGAGGCCGCGTACGTCACCGGTCACGTCCTCGCGATCAACGGAGGAATGTACACCTGATCCGGCTCGCGCCGACCGCCGCAGGTGTGGCGGAACCGCACGCAACCGGCTAAACTAAGCCAGCCCCACGCCACCCGCGCGCTTCAGGGACGATCGAAGACCGTCGGCGTGGAATCGGAGGTCGGGGAAAGAGGGAGTGAAGGCATGGCTTCAGACGTCGAAGCGAAGGTGAAAGAGATCGTCTGCGAGCAGCTCGGGGTCTCCGAGGACGAGGTCGCCCCGAATGCGTCTTTCATCGAGGACCTCGGCGCCGACTCGCTCGACATCGTCGAGCTCGTGATGGCCCTCGAGGAGGAGTACGATCTCGAGATCTCCGACGAGGAGGCGGAGAAGATCCGCACCGTCGGAGACGTTGTGGCGTACATCGAAAGCCACAAGTGAGCTTCTCTCGGGCGCCGCTGGCCGAGCTCGACCCGGCGGTCGCGGAAGCCATCGAGCACGAGCGGCGCCGGCAGGAGGACAACCTCGAGCTGATCCCGTCGGAGAACGCGGTCAGCCCGGCGGTCCTCGAGGCGCAGGGCTCGCTCCTGACGAACAAGTACGCCGAAGGGTACCCGGGCAAGCGGTACTACGGCGGCTGCGAGCACGTCGACGTCGTCGAGCAGCTCGCGATCGATCGCGCGCGTTCTCTCTTCGGCGCGGAGCACGCGAACGTACAGCCCCATTCCGGCTCGCAGGCCAACATGGAGGTGTACTTCTCGCAGCTCGAGCCGGGCGACACGATCCTCAGCATGAACCTGTCGCACGGCGGGCACCTGACGCATGGAAGCCCGGTCAACTTCTCGGGCAAGTGGTTTCACGTCGTGCCGTACGGCGTGCGCGCCGAGGACGAGTGGCTCGACTACGACGCCGTCCGCCAGCTCGCGCGCGAGCACCGGCCGAAGATGATCGTCGCGGGCCACAGCGCGTATCCGCGGCAGATCGACTTCGCACCGTTCCGAGAGGCCGCCGACGAGGTCGGAGCGAAGCTCCTCGTCGACATGGCGCATTTCGCGGGTCTCGTCGCCGCGGGTGTTCATCCCTCACCGGTGCCCTTCGCGGAGTTCGTCACGACGACGACGCACAAGACGCTCCGCGGGCCGCGCGGCGGCATGATTCTCTGCCGCGAGAGTGAAGCGAAGGCGATCAACAGCTCGGTCTTCCCCGGCAACCAGGGCGGCCCGCTGATGCACGTGATCGCGGCGAAGGCGGTCGCGCTCAAGGAAGCCGCCGAGCCCGGGTTCGCCGCCTACCAGCGGCAGATCGTCGCGAACGCACGCGCTCTCGCCGAGTCGCTCACGCGGCGCGGCTTCCGGCTCGTCTCGGGAGGGACCGACAACCACCTCCTGCTTCTCGATCTGCGCGAGACGGAGCTCACGGGCAAGGTCGCGCAGGAGACGCTCGACCAGGCGCGGATCACGGCGAACAAGAACACAGTCCCGTTCGAGACACGCTCACCGTTCGTCACGAGCGGCGTCCGCATGGGCACGCCGGTCGTCACGACGCGCGGCATGCGCGAGCCGGAGATGGAGCGGATCGGCGAGCTGATCTCCCGGGCTCTCTCGCACGTCGGAGACGACGCGGCTCTCGCGCGCGTCGCCGCGGACGTGACCGCCCTTTGCCGCGAGTTCCCGCTCTACCAGGGGAGCTGATCCGGGTCGCCCTTGAAGTGCCCTGCCTGCCGGGACGTCAACAACCACGTCATCGACTCGCGCCTGGGCAAGGACGGCGACGTCATTCGCCGCCGTCGCGAGTGCGAGCATTGCGGGCGACGGTTCACGACGTACGAGCGCGTCGAGGAGTACCTCCCCTCGATCGTCAAGAAGGACGGCCGCCGCGAGCCGTTCGACCGCCAGAAGGTGCTCGCCGGCTTGACGAAGGCGTGCGAGAAGCGCCCGGTCGCCACCGAGGTGATCGCGAAGAGCGCCGACGACATCGAGCGCGGGCTCCTCGAGCGCGGCGAGAAGGAGGTCCCGAGCTCCGTCGTCGGCGAGGCGATCATGAAGATGCTGCACGACCTCGACACGGTCGCGTACGTGCGATTCGCCTCGGTGTACCGCTCCTTCCAGGACATCGACGAGTTCATGGAGGAGCTCGAGGACCTGCTGAAGGAGCGGCGCGGCAGCGTCAAGTTGGAGAAGCAGCCTTCGAAGCCGGCCGCCGGCGCGCGCGCAAAGAAGCGGGGCGCGCGCGGTCGGAGCGGCGCGCGCCCGGTCTGAGCGTGCCGCGCCCGCGCGGAGCGAGAGACGCCGTGGACGTCGCCGCGGACGCGGCGTTCCTGCGTCGCGC
>VGTG01000039.1 GCA_016874795.1 Deltaproteobacteria bacterium
GCTTCTCCCTCCGGGCTCCTCGACGTACTGTTCAAGTACGCCTGCGTCGCCCTCCGGTCCGAGGCTCGCGAATCTTCGGCACTCTCGACCGCCTCGCGACGTGATCTGGTGAGAAATGCAGGCTAGACCGCGGCGCGTCCTCGGCTCAGCTCAGCGCCGCCAGTCCGCGAGCGCTTCGCGCACGGCCGGGATCACCTGCTCCGGCGCCTCGAGCACGCTCTGGTGCGAGGACCGCTCGACGACGACGAAGCGACAGCGCGGGATTCGCGAAGCCTCCGCACGCGCCTGCGCGACCGGGAGGAGCGAGTCCTCGGCGCCCGCGAAGTACAGCGTCGGGACTCGCACCTCCGATAGGAGCGGCGTCACGTCGCCGCGCTCGAACATCGCGGAGCGCGCCGCGAGGAGGAAGGCGCGCTTCTCGCAGCGCCGGAGCCGGTCCGCCACCGTCGCGACGAGCTGCGGGCGGTCGCTCGCGTTCTGCGCGATCATCGCGCCCGCGATCACCGGAGCCAGGAACGAGCACGGCCCGAAGACGGTGAGAAGAGCGTACGTCAGCCGCGTCAGCACGAGCCGCGAGCCGCTCCAGGGCGCCATCGGCGCATTGAGGATCACGAGTCCCGTCAGGCGCTCCGGGTGTCGTCGAGCCGCCGCGACGCCGATCTGACCACCCCACGCGGCGCCGATCCAGACGGCGTCGCGAATCCCGAGGACGTCGAGAACCGAGAGCGCGGCGAAGGCGCAGTCGTCCAGCGAGAAGAGGCCCGGGCTCGATCCGCTGCCTCCGTGCCCGGGGCCGTTCACGACGACGACGCGATGATCCACGGCGAGCGCCTCCACCAGCGGATCGAGAGCGCGCGCGTCGCAGTAGAGGCTCGGCCAGCACAGGACCGCCGGCCCCGTACCGCGCACCTCCACCCGAAGGTTTCCGACCTTCGTCGGCACGTCGCGACTCTCGATCACCGGCTCGGCACTCCCGCTCATGGGCGGACCTCCGCAGACCTCCAAGGCAGCGTTAACAAGATCGACCGCTCACCGGCACGTCAGCGTGGTGTGCCCTCCGTTGTACGTGCAGCCCGGCGGCGTTCTTGTTCGTCGCGAAGATGTCGACGCCGCGGCCCTTCATCATCGCGACGTCGTCGAGGCACGTGAGCGCGGCGGCGATCGTGCCGTAGCCGTCGCCGTCGAAGACCACGCTCGGCTCCTTCGCGGAACCGGACCAGGATCTCGTCCGGGATGTCCCCCGCGGGCTCGGGCCCGGCGAAGCCCGGCTGCGCGAACGCGAGCGCGAGCAGAAGAGCCAGCGTGCGCGTCGCGACCTTCGCGTGAGCCATCGTCCGGATGACGCCGGCCGCCGCCCGCGCGGCGGAGCGAAGCAGCGCCCATGGGCGCCACGATCTCCTGTTCTTCGTCTGCATCGCCGTCCCTCCTTTGGCTTCCTGCATGGTGGCGGCAGAGGTACTGAGGGAGCGGCGCGGAGTCCTTGCGGAGTCCTGGCGGAATCCGGGGATTACCCAGGGGATTCCCGGGGGTCGGGAAGGCCATGAAGAGGACTGGGAAAAGAGTGAACGCAGAGCGTACCGGGAGGTCGAGATGGACGACGTGAGCCGCCTCGTCGCGCGCGACGAGATCCGCCAGCTCGCCTACCGCTACGCCCTGGCGATCGACACGCGGAACATCGACACGCTCGTCGGCCTCTTCGTCGACGACGTTCGGGTCGGCGCCGCCGCCGGGCACGCGGCGCTCCGCGAGAGCTTCGAGGCGCAGCTTCGTGCGACCGGCATCACGATCCTCTTCGTCGCGAACCACCTGATCGACTTCGACGACGACGAGCACGCGCGCGGCGTCGTGTACTGCAAGTGCGAGGCGCAGAACGGCGACCGCTGGATCCACCAGGCGATCCAGTACCGCGACACGTACGAGCGCCGCGCGGGACGCTGGCTTTTCGTCCGGCGCCGGCACCTCCTCTGGTACGGCAGCGAGGTCGGCCAGAACCCGCTCGCTCTCCCGCCCGCGAACTGGCCGGAGAGCCAGACGGGACGCGGCACGCTTCCAGAGAGCGAGCCGACCTGGCAGGAGTTCTGGCGGCGGCGCCGCTCGTGACCTCGACGACGGTTCACACCCTGCGCGCGCGCAGCGCGAGCGGCGCGACCGCCGCGACCCTCGCGGCCGTCGCCGGCTTCGCGGCGACACTCTACCTCTACTACCCGGGCTTCATGACCTGGGACTCGACGTTCCAGTTCGCGCAGGTCGTCTCGGGTCAAGTCGAGAATTCCCATCCGCCGTTGATGGTCTACGTCTGGATGCTCGCGAATGCGGTCGTCTATGGGCCGGGCGGGATGCTGATCCTTCAGGCGGCCGCGTACTGGACCGGCCTCGCGCTCATCGCGGCCGCGCTCGGTCGCTCGGCTGCGATCGCGGCGGCGCTGGTGCTCCTTCTCGGCTTCTTTCCGCCGCTCTTCGCGACGATCGCGATGATCTGGAAGGACACCGGCTGCCTCGCCTTCCTGCTCCTCGCGACCGGGCTCGCTCTCCAGGCGCGGATGAGCGCGGCGCCACGCAGCCGCGCGACCCTCGTCGTGTGCGGCCTCGCCGCGACGTTCTACGCGAGCGCGCTTCGCTCGCCGAACCTGCCGAGCGCCCTCCCCCTCCTCTGGCTTCTGTGCGGCGCTCTTCCCGCGCTCTCGCGTCCCGCCTCGAAGCGGCTCGCGGCGGTCGCAGTGATCGCCGTGGTCTTCGCCGGCGGAATCTTCCTCCTCGACAACGTCGGCGTGAAGCGTCTCCCCTATCGCGCCGCAGTTCCGCTCTGGGACCTCGCGCGCATTTCGATCGCGCGAAACGAGCTCCTCCTGCCGCCGTACGCGATCCACGATCCCTCGCTCGACCTGCCTCGCCTGCGGGAGATCTCCCGAGACTTCCGCTGCGACGTCTACGATCCCGCCGACGGCAAGAAGCCGACGACGGACGTGAGCTTCCGCACGCTCTCGGAGGCCGACGCGGACCGCCTGATGCGCGACTGGGCGAGCGCGATCGCCGCGCACCCGGGCGCGTATCTCGAACACCGCGGCCACGTGACGAGCCTCCTCTTCACGGATCCGATGATGAAGGTCTGGCACGCGATGGAGTCGATCGACGGCTTCACGCTCGACATCGCGTTCGAGCCGCGCCCGCCGTACCGACAGGTGCGAAAGGCGCTCCTCTGGGCCTCGATGCACGGCTTCTTCACGCCGTGGATCTACGTCGTGCTCGCGACAGGAGTGCTCGCCGCTTCGTACCGCGTGCGGACCGCGACCGCTTCCGAAGCGAGAGCGGTCGCGCTGAGTGCCCTTCTCTACGTCGCCCCTCTCCCCGTGATCGCGCCGTCGACCGACTTTCGATACACGATCTGGCTCGTCGCCGGATCGCTCGTCTCGCTCGTGCTCCTCGCCGCCGGGCTCGGGAACGCGATCCAGCCGAGCGCCAGCGCCGCATGGGCGGCCATCGCGACGAGCGCGCGCGCGGCTCTCGCCGTGCTCCGGAGGAGCACGGGCAAGAGCGGGAGCAGCAGTAGAACTGCACCTTCGTCGAGAGGCTCCACGGCTTGCCGGGCTCGACGCTCTGCAGCCGGACGACGGCCGTCCACCCGGCCCTCGCGAAGTCGGGACGTCCGATAGCCTTGGCGGCGTCCTCACGCGGAACGTCCAGGCTGCGCTCGCTCAACCATCCTCATCATCGATGATCGCATGGTCGCAGAGGTCCTCGACGACGGAATGAAGCTCGATCGAGAACCACTTTCGAAACGTCGCGAGATCGCGCCGTGGCGGCCACGCCGATTCATCCGTGTGCCAACCCCAGAGCTCTCTCTCGAAGACCTCGGCGTGGAGCTGTGCGAGGATCCCCTGCGCTTCGTCGTCGGACTCGAACTGCGGGATGAGGTAGACGGTCTGCTCACCCTCGACGCTCGGAAGAATGCCTGAATCATCGAGCCCTGCGGCCCACTCGAGGAAAGGCCCTTTTGGCCGGACGATCAGAACACCCCTGTTGATCATGTTCTTCCCCTCGCTGCCTCGTGACTCCGCCGTCACGTCGCACGACCGAACGTATGATACGCGAAGACGAAGTTCGCCTCGCCGTACACGTATCCACCGGGCTTCAGCACCTCGTGGATCTGCGCTGCCACCTCGAACGACTAGCCTGCATTTCTCACCAGATCACGTCGCGAGGCGGTCGAGAGTGCCGAAGATTCGCGAGCCTCGGACCGGAGGGCGACGCAGGCGTACTTGAACAGTACGTCGAGGAGCCCGGAGGGAGAAGCTCGCGAAGATTCGGTGCTATCGGCCGCCGCAGTAGGGATCTGGTGAGAAATGCAGGCTAGCGCAGGTGCTCGAGCACCGCGAGCGCGAAGAAGAAGTCGACGGTACCGCCCGCAGACGAGCCGGATTCCCCACTCCGAGGAGCAAGCGGTCCGTCCCGTGCACGGGGAAAAGTACGACGGCGAGGCGCCTTGTCGGTCGGCCCATGCGAAGAGCTCGCAGTGAGAAGCAAGCGGAAGATTCACGCGCCGCCGAGGCTTCGCAGCGAGAGCGCGACGAAGAAGCCGTAGAACACGGCCGTCGCGACGAGCATCGCGCGCCGCCAGAGCGGCGGACGCACGTGCTCCGGCAGGAGCCGGGTGTTCACGTGCAGCAGGTGCAGGGACGCGACGATCAGCACCACGGCGCCGAGGTTCGCGCTCAGCTTCAAGAGGAAAATCGGCGGCGCGAGCCGTAGCGCGACGATGCCCCACAGGACGACCGCGCCGAGCACCGCGTAGTACACCGCGCGCACGTCGCCGCCGCGCCAGGAGCGCACGCGGCGGCTCCCCGTCCACAGGATGTCCGTGATCGACCGCACCATCCCCTCGAGCAGGTCGAGCTGCGTCTTGAAGAGGATCCAGACGCCGAGGAACGCGATCACGCCCCCGAGGAGCGGTCCCGCCTTCGCGGCGAATCCCTGTGCGAGCGCGGATCCGATCCCGAGGCCCTGGATGTCGGTGCCGCGCGGAAAGAGCGTCACGTAGAGCAGCGCCGGGAGGAGCATCCCGAGGAGCGCGCCCGCGAAGAAGACGCCCCATTGATCGGCGCGCACGACGCGCCACCAGCCGCGCCAGCGGCGCATCGCCTCCGCGTCCGGCGCGAAGACGAAGCCGGTGTCCGCGAGGTGGACCTTGCGGCCGCCGATCGCGGCGGGGATGAATCCTGCGCGCTCGCCCATCCCGTAGCCGCGGTCGCGTGCCCAGTTCGAGAGCGTGAGATTGACGACGCCGCCTGCGCCCGAGTAGGCGACGAGCGCGCCGAGCAGGAAGAAGTCCATCCCGTCGGGCAGAAGAGCGAGCTCTCTCGCCTCGGCGTCCCAGCCTCCGAGCCCGGCGATGGCCGCGAGCCACGTTCCCGCGGGAACGAAGGCCACGGCGAGGACGACGAATCCGCCGAGGATGCACACGACCAGGATCCAGTTGAGCACCTCGAGCGTCCGCTCGATGCGGCGCCCGAACGAGAGCACCAGGACGCAGGCGAGGAACGTCGCGACGCCGATCGCGTAGAGCGTCTCCGCGTCCGCGGGACCGGCGACGCGTCGCGCGAACAGGAAGAAGATCGCCGCCGCCGCGGTCCCCGCCCACGCCGGCCAGCCGATCTGCAGGAAGTAGAGTCCCGCGTAGACCAAGGCCCAGAGCCGCGAAGAGGGACGCGTGCGCATGAAGCCCGTGAACACGGGCTCGCCCGTCGCGAGCGTGTAGCGCATCACCTCGGTGTTGAAGAGCGTCTGCAGGAAGACTGCGACCGTCGTCACCCAGAGGAGCGAGAGGCCGTGGCGCACGAACACGGCGGGGCCGAGGAGGAACTCGCCGCTGCCGATCGAGGCTCCGAGCACGATCACGCCCGGGCCGACGACGGAGACCCAGCCGAGCCCGCGCGGCGCGGGCGGTACCGGCAGCTCCGCGCGCGTCCACGGGTCGAGCCCCGAGCGCGCCTCCGTGGCGCCGTCGTTCGTTCCCGCTGCCAACCGGGCAGCCGGTATCAGGTGCGTCCCGTGCTCGACAAGAAGAAGCGCGTCGCTTCGCCTCCGCGCCTCGATCAGCGCTCGATGCCGCCGAGGCCGAGGAGCTCGAAGGCGCGCGGCACCGATGCGTCGAGCAGGTTCCCGACGCGGCAGCGATGATCGCGCACGAGGCACTCCGCGACGTCGCTCGACGAGGCGAGAGCGGGCACGCCGAGAGCCTCGCAGTAGGTCGCGACGGCGCCGTGCCCGAGACCGTTCTCGTCGAGCAGGTCGGCGGGATCGCCCGTGCACGCCGCGGCGATCGCGGCGATCCCCTTCGCGGCGGGACCCTTCGGCCCCTCGAGCTTCTCCTCGAGCTTCGCGCACTTCGCTTCGGCCTTCGGGAGGCACTTCGGGTCCGCCGGCTTCTGCTGGACGCACTTCGTGACCGCGGCGATGCAGCCGTTCAGCGCGACGAGGTCCTGCTGCACGAGGCTCGCGGCGGCCTTGTCGATCGCCTTCTCGCACTTGCCGAGCGTCTTGCCGTCCGCGGGGTCGCCGAGGCCTTGGCCGCCACCGTCCGCACCCGCGATCGCACACGCGTACGCCGAAGGGTCGACGCCCGCGAGCTCGAGAAGCTCTCGCCCACGCGTCGCCGGCACTCCGAGGAGGAGGTCCGCTTCACAGGCTTGACGGCGGAGGAGACACGTCGTCACGTCCGCGATCGAGTCGAGCTCCTCGACGCCGACGGCGGCGCAGGCCGACGCCTCCGCGACGAAGCCGAGACCGGCGACGGCCGTCAAGTCTTCAGGCGTGGAGTCGAAGACGGCGCAGGACTTCGCGACGTCGCTCGTCACCTTCGCTTCGAGACCGGCGATCGCGCCGGCGGCCTTCGCGCACTTCGTGCTCGCACCCTCGAGGCACGACGCCTTCCCGGGCGAGAGCTGCAGGCACTTCTGCACGCCGGCGATGCAGCCGAGGAGGAGCTTCTGCTTCTTCCCGGCGAAGGACGCAGCAGCCTTGCCGAGCTTCTGCTGGCAGGTGACGAGCGCCTTCCCACGATTTGGGTCCGCGAGGCCCGCGCCCGCGCCGTCCGCGCGTGCCGGGCAGTCCGGGTCGTCGCGGTCGACGGGGGTGTCGCCGTCGTCGTCGATGCAGTTGCCGCAAACCTCCCCGGGGCCCGGCGTCGGAGTCGGGGTCGGGGTCGCCGTGGGTGTGGCTGTAGGAGTAGGAGTGGGAGTCGGTGTCGGAGTGGGAGTCGGTGTCGGAGTGGGAGTCGGTGTCGGAGTGGGAGTCGGTGTCGGAGTGGGAGTCGGTGTCGGAGTGGGAGTGGGTGTGGGAGTCGGCGTCGGTGTCGCGGTCGGCGTCGGTGTCGCGGTCGGCGTGGGCGTCGGTGTGGCCGGCACGCCGCAGGTCGCGTTCACGAGATCCGACCCGAGGAGCCACGGGCTGAACGTCACGTTCGTTCCGACGGAATCACCGCTCCCCGGTCCCTGCCCCGAGGGGCCGCTCGCGCTGCCCCACCAGTTGCACGTCGCATCGGCGAGCGTCGCGGCGCGGTTCGTCAATCCCGTCGTGTTGCCGGCGATCGAGTTCCGCCGGATCTGCGTGCTCGCCGATCCCGCCTGCGGAGCGATGTCGATGCCGACGTTCGCGCCGCTGACCGTGTTGCCGGTCACGGTCGAGCCGGTGCTCGCGCGGCGGAGATAGATGCCGGTCGTGTTCGCGCCGCCGACGCTCGTCACGACGTTGTCGGTGATCTGCGATCCGGGATCGCTCGCGATGCCCGCCTCGCGGGCGCCGATGATCGTGTTCCGCCGGATGATCGCCCCCGTCGCCAGCCCGACGTAGATGCCGTAGTTCGCGGCGCGGGTCGGGTTCTCGATCGTGTTGTCCTCGATCGTCGAACCGACGGAGGGACCGAAGCTCCCGATCAGCGAGATCGCGTCGAAGGAAGCGGCCCCCTTGATGCAGTTTCCGCTGATCAGGCACCCGTCGCAGCCGCCGACCAGGATCGGGTCGGAGGATCCGGTGTGGCCGTCCCAGGAGTTGTCCGTGATCATCGCACCGGTCCAGACGAGGATCGACAAGCCGGCCCCCGTCGTGTTCCGGTACGTGTTCGAGTCGAGAGTGAAGGTTGCGGACCCGCGATCGCCCTGCATCTGCACGCCGGTCTTCCCACCTTTGAAGAAGTTGCCGACGACGGCGAAGCTCGAAGCGTTCGCGCCGGTGCTCGACGCGACCGCGATGTTCATGGCGGAGAAGATGTTGTTCTCGACCGTGACGTCCGCGGCGATGCCCGTCACGGTCGATCCGTTGACGATCACGCCGGTCGAGACCGCGATCGACATGCCGACGGTCTTCTCGATGAAGGTGAAGCCGTCGACGACGACCTCCGACTCGATCCCCGTGATGAAGAACCCCGTGTTCGACTGCACGATCGACTCGGTCGTCGAATCCGTCGGATCGCGCAGGAGCGGATCCATGCCGGCCTGCGCGCCGAGGAGCGTCATGCTCTTCTTCACCTCGGTGAAGTTCGGGTTGTAGAGCCCCGGCGCGACGCGGACGGTGCCCCCGGTCGTGACCGTGTCGGCGGCCTTCTGCAGCGTCTTGAACGCGTCGGCGGCGGAGGTGCCGTGGTTCACCGCGTCGTCGCCATTGACGGCGTCGACGAAGCACTCGGTGGTGCAATCGCCCGGGGCGGCGTCGGCGCGCGTCGCGGCCGTCGCGCTGGCCAGCGCCAAGACCGCGCAAGCCGTGACGAACACGAGCGGGAAGGAAGACCGGAGTTGCTGCACGGAGATGACCCTCCAGCGGATTTCGCTATCAACGCGGTCGCTGGACGGGCCATCCCATGCTTTTGGGATTCCAGCTCGAGCTCAGGCTCACCTGAGCCACGGCCCCGTCCACGTCGCGAGCGTGCCGGTGAAGAGCCGATCTCGAAGAGGTTCCGCGAGGGGAGCCGCGGCTGGTCGGACCCGGCTTATCGTTCCAGCGCAAGGCGTCGATACCCCGGAGGCGGAAACGACGGAGGATGCTGCGGATTGGCCGGGACATCCGTTCCGGGCGTGGGACAGAACGCGGTGGCGGAGGGCTTGTGGCACAGAGTCGACGGGACTTCCTCAAGACGGCGGCCGCGAGCGGCGTCGCGATCGTCGTGTCGCGCATCAGCTTCCTCGACTCGCCGCAGGCGCAGGCCGCGACGATGGATCCTCCGGGCGGCTGGATGGGCTCGCCCGGTCACGCACGCTACCGCATCGACGGGCTCGCCAAGGTCACCGGCCAGAAGATCTACGCTCGCGACTTCCAGGCGCGCGATCTGAACGGCTGGCCGGTTCCCGAGGAGCACGTCTTCGTCCTCTGCTCGACGTTCGCGGACCGCATCTTCACCGGCATCGATCTCGACTTCCTGCCGCCGGACCTCCGTCCGAAGCGCGTCGTCACCGCGGCCGATCTGCAGCGCGACGGCGTCGGCATCGCGAACACCGACTTCCCCGAAGGCCGCTATCTCCTCCCGACCGGAATGCGCCCCGACTATCTCGGGCAGCCCGTCGCCCTCCTCTTCTACGACGACTACTACACGTTGCAGCGGGCTCGACCGCGTCTTCTGTACGCGCCGCAAGCGGTCGAGACGGGCGAGGCCGCCCCTCTCCTCGTGCCGATTCCCTTCGAGCCCGAGACGAGCATCATCCACGTCGTCAAGGACGGGAACGCGCCGTTCGCGGAGCGCGAGAAGTTCGCGCAGACGATCGGCGGGCCCGTGCGTCCGACCGAGCCGGGGAAGCGCAACGCCGACGCGATGAAGTACGTCGACATGATCGGCGACAAGCTCGAGAGCTCCGGCTGGGAGGTCCACGAGCAGACGTACGAGACGCAGATCACCGATCCGATGTTCATGGAGCCCGAGTCTGGGCTCGCGTGGCTCGATCGCGACGACAAGACGCTGCATCTGCTGATCGGCAGCCAGTCGCCGGAGTACGACGCGCGCGCGGCGAGCGAGATCTACGCGCCGAAGGACTGCAAGATCGACGTGGAGAAGGTGAGCTTCACCGCCTGCTATCCGGGCGGCGGCTTCGGCGGCCGGGACACGTCGATCTTCGGCGTCTACCTGGCGCTCGCGGCGGCGTACTCCAACTCGACCATCCGCATCGCGTACGACCGGTACCAGCAGTTCATGACCGGCATCAAACGTCACTCGTCGCACATCGAGCTGACGATGGGGATCGACAAGGCCGGGCGTTTCCAGGCGGTGCGCAATCACACGATCCTGAACGGCGGCGGCCGCATCAACGTGAGCGCGTACGTCGCGCAGGTCGCCGGCATCATGGGCGCCGGCTGCTACGACTTCCCGCTCGCCGACATCTGGTCGCGCGCCGAGCACACGCGCGCGATGGTGTCCGGCTCCGTGCGCGCCTTTGGTTCCGAGAACTCGTCGTTCGCGATCGAGTCGATGATCGACGAGATCGCCGAGGCCCGGAAGACCGACGCGATCGAGCTCCGCCGGAAGAACCTCCTGCAGCCGGGCTGGTCGATCGTCACGGGCGCACCGAAGGCGCCGCCCGCCCTGCACGAGATCTGCCGCAAGGCGCACGCGCACCCGATGTGGCGCGACCGCGCGAAGAAGCACGCCGCGCACGCGAAGGACCGGATTGCATACGGCGTCGGGTTCGCGCTCTCCATGAAGAACTACGGCACCGGCGCCGACGGCGTCTTCCAGGCGGTGGAGGTCGACGAGAAGGGCAGGCTCACGGTGACCACGCACGGCGTGGACATGGGCACCGGCACCGCCACGACGCTCGCGATCACTCCCGCGCGCTCGCTCGGTGCCAACGCCCACGAGGTCAAGACCGGCGAGATTGCGATCTTCGAGAACCTCGAGATGATCGAGTCGTTCGACGACCTGAAGGAGAATCCGCGCTGGACGCCGATCGCCTTCATGTCGCACAAGGCCGCGACGACGTCGGGCCGCTGGGTGCACGGCGTCGACGCGACGAGCCAAGTCCTGTTCGAGGTCGGCCTGCTGCCCGCGGCACGTTCGCTCTGGGGGTCCAGGGCGAGCAAGCTCGCGCCGAAAGACGTCCACTGGAAGGACGGGAAGCTCCAAGCGCGCGGCTTCAAGCCGCTCTCGCTCGCGGAGATCGCGGCCAAGGCGCACGCCGACGGCCACGTCGTCTCGGCGATGACGCACGCGTTCTTCAGCGCCGAGTGGGCGACGGCGGACTACACCGTCGACGGCTTGACGAAGCGCTGGCCGATCGACGCGCTCGCCGTGCGTCGGGGTGGCGCCGCCAACTACGAGATCGTCGATCGCAAGAACGCGAAGCTCTTCACGGTCGAATCGATGTGGGAGGGCAACGGCCAGACCTTCGGCGCCGCCGCCTGTATCGTCGGCGTCGAGATCGACCGGCACTCGGGAGAAGCGAAGGTCGTCGAAGGCGTCCACTTCCTCGCGCCCGGACGGATCCTCGTGCGCGAGCTCGTCGAGGGACAGATGGAGGGCTGCTTCTCGCAGGGCGTGGGCTACGCGCTGCTCGAGGAGCTGCCTCCGTACGAGAAGGGCGCGATCGACGGCAAGTGGAACCTGAACCGGTACCACGTGCCTCTCTCGGCCGACTGCGCGATCCACAGCGTCGAGAAGGTCATCCTGCCGCCGGAGTCGCCGGACGCACCTGCGCGCGGCGTCGCCGAGGTCGCGTTCTGCCCGGTGGCACCGGCGATCGCGAACGCCGTCGCGCACGCTACGGGCCATCGCTTCCGTTCGATTCCCATCACCCCGGAGAAGATCCGGGCGGTCTGGGCCTGAGTCAGGAGATTCGCGTGGCGACCATCGATCTGGATCTGACCATCAACGACGAGAAGTATCGCCGCGGCGACATCGACGGCGATCTGAAGCTCGTCGATTTCCTGCGCCAGGAAGTCGGTCTCACGGGGACGAAGTTCTGCTGCGGCATCGCCGTCTGTCGCGTCTGCACGGTCGCCGTGCAGCGTGTCCCGGGCGGACATCAGGAGGCGATGCGCGCCTGCACGACGCCGGTCTCCGACCTGAACGGCAAGATCGTCACGACCGTCGAGGGCCTCGCGAAGGACGGGGAGCTGCATCCGCTGCAGACGGCCTTCCTCGAGAACTTCTCGTTCCAGTGCGGCTACTCGGCGCCGGGGTTCCTGATGGCGTCGTACTGCCTGCTCGATCGTTTGAAGCGGAGCCCGATTCCCACGGCGGACGTCGACGACGCGATCCAGGACGCCGTCGGGCAGCACGTCTGCCGGTGCACCGGGTACGTGCGCTACCACCGCGCGATTCGTCAAGTCATTCTTTCGACGCCCGGCCTCGTCACGGCCTGAGGGGATCGACGATGCACGAGTCGACCAGGCGTTGGGTGCTCGCGGCAGGGCTGCTGCTCGTGACGGCTGCGGCTCCGGCCTTCGCAGCGGAGAAGAGCAAGGGCGAGTACGACATCATCGCGTACGGCAAGGAATGCGCGGAGCTGATCGCGGAGGCCCCCCCGTACAACTGCCTCGACGGCGACATCGTTCCGATCACCGTCGATGGAAAGACGCCGACCGAATACACCCGCCACATGACGTGCGACCGGCCGGCGTACCTGCCCTATCCGGAGAAGACGGATGGCCAGTGCACGCCCTACTCGCGCGTCCGTACCGTGCGCGACGACGACATCCAGATGCTGCTCTTCTGCCGGCGGATGTACATCCGCCCCATCGACGACCCGCGCTTCGATTCGATGGAGATCATCATGCACAACGTCGTCACCGGCAGCACCTGCTTCTTCATCTCGAAGAACTTCGGCGACAAGCCGGAAGGCGACGACGGACGACGCGTGCCGCCGCCGACCGAGGAGACGCCGCCGGAAGGCAACATCGCGGCGCGCGACCTCTGGGGCACGCCCGATGAGATCGCCGAGCACAAGTGCATCATGTGCCACGACAGCGATCCGTGGATGCGAACGCCGTGGATCGCGCAGACCGAGCAGCTCCCCGCCGACCCGTTCGGGTACCATTCGGTCGACGCGGGCGGACCCTTCCAGTCGTGGCCGAAGCCGATGAGCATCAAGACGCGCGGCAACAGCTGCACGGGCTGTCACCGCATCGGGTCGCTGAACACCTGCGGCTCGCAGGTCGTCGGCACCTTCGGGCAGCAGCCGGCGAAGATGCTGCAGTCGATCGGCCGCGCGCCGCACGGCATCCTCGGAAACCCGCCGGGCGCTTCGGTCACCGAGGGCCCGAAAACCACGAGCGCGTGGGCGAACACGTTCCCGCACGACTTCTGGATGCCGGTCGGCAACGAGCTGACGCTCGAGGAATGGAACGTGATCTACGAGCAGGACGTCGCGGACCTCGAGCGGTGCTGCGCGGACCACGATGCGCCGGGGTGCATCGTCGAGCCGATCGTCAACAAGGAAGCGTGGCTCCGGCAGGAGATGTCGGCGCACGGGACCAAGGTGGCGAAGAGGTAGAGTCTCCGCGGATTCGCCTCGATCGAGATCACCTCGCGAGCTCCGGCGCGCTCGAGCATGTAGGAGTGACCACCCTCGAGCGGTCCGAGCTCGAGCACGCACGCGCGTGCTCAGACATGACGAGCGTACTCGTCGAGCACCGGCATCACGAGGTCGCGCGGCGCCGAAGGCAGTCGCAAGACGACCTCGGTGCAGCCGACCTCGCGGTAGTACGCCATCTTGCCGTCGTCCGGGAACACGCCCATCGGCACGATGTGCAGCGAGCGCGGATCGCGCCCGCGCTCCTCGACCGCGCGGTGCAGCTCGGGGAGACTCGCGCGAATCCCGGAGCCCCCGATCGGCAGCCACCCGTCCGCGTACTCCGCGACGTGCGCGAACATCTTCGGTCCCGCGGCACCGCCGATCAGCACGATCGGCCGCGGGCGCTGGATCGGCTTCGGCCACTGCCAGCTCGGCTCGAAGCCGAGGAGCTCGCCCTCGAAGCTCGCGACCTCGTCCTTCCAGAGTGCCTGCATCGCGAGCATCTTCTCGCGCACGAGCTCGCGCCGGCGGCGGAAGTCGATGCCGTGGTTCTCCATCTCCTCCCGGTTCCAGCCGAAGCCGATGCCGAGGACGAGGCGGCCGTTCGAGAGATGGTCGAGCGTCGCGAGCTCCTTCGCGAACGTGATCGCGTCGTGCTGCGCGACGAGAGCGACGCCCGTTCCCAGGCGAATCGAACGAGTCACCGCGGCCGCACCGGCGAGCGCGATGTACGGGTCGAGGCTCCGCTTGTACTCCTCGCCGAGCTCCGCGTCGCCGGTCGGCGCCGGCGTGCGCCGGCTCGTCGGGATGTGCGTGTGCTCGGGCAGATAGACCGAGTGGAAGCCGCGCGCTTCGGCCTCGCGCGCGAGCTCGATCGGATTCATCGACAGGTCGGTCGAGTGGATCGTGACGCCGACCTTCATGCCCAACCCTTCTCGTACGGCGCGTGGAACACGACGCGAAGACGCATCGCGCTGTGTAGCCAGACACCGTCGACCCGCTCGTACTCGTCGGTCTCGACCCCGGTCATCCAGAACGCGCGTCCGTCCGGGACCGTGCAGGGCGCGAAGATGTCCCACGTCCCGTGCGCCCTGGAGCCGTCCACCCGGATCTGTGGCTTGACGAAGAAGTGCCACGAGAAGAGGAGCGTCGGCGCGAGGAAGCGCTCGCGGATCGCTTCTCGGCCGCGGCAGAGTCCGAGCGCGGGGCCGCCGTCCCACACCGCGTCCGTCGTGAAGAGCGCCGCGATCCGGTCCGCCAGCTCTGCCAGCTTCGTCGCCTCGACGACGCCCTTCCGATCGTAGCGCTGGTCGACGAGCTCGCCGTAGTGCGCCTTCAAGCGCTCGATCGCCTGCACGCTCAGGGCGGCATCGAGGCGCGCCTCCAGAACTTCGATCCGGCGCTCCAGATCGGGTCGATCCGCATCTCCCACGACACGGCTCTTACCACGCGCCGGTCGCGGATCGCTTGCGGTTGCTGGGCTCCATGGCGATATACCGAAGGAGCGGGCGGAAGGGATCCGGGTGGGGGAATGCTGAGCCGTAGGAGCTTCTTCGAGAAGATTCTGAGGAACCCGGAGGCGCGCGAGCTCCTGATGAACTCCCTCGCCGTCGGCGAAGCGGACAGCGCGATCGGCCTCGACCGAGCCTCCGAGCACGTCGAGGATCCCGTCCTCTCGCGCAAGATCTACCGGCACTACGCCGAGGAGAAGAAGCACGCGCGCCTCTTCGGACGCCGGCTCGAAGCGCTCGGCGTCGAGGCGAAGCCTCTGCCGCCCGAGCTCGACTACGAAGGTCTCGTGCGACGCTTCGAGATGGGGACGCCGCAGGAGCGCTACGACGATCCGCGTCCCTTCGACCAGGCCGACCTGATCCGCTTCCTCGTCGGCTGCAAGGCAGGCGAGGAGCGCGCTTGCGCCGAGATGCACGGCCTGATCCAGGACTTCAAGGCGGTCGGCATCGACGCGGAGACGATCGCGGTGCTCGAGGAGATCTACGGCGACGAGATCCGCCACGTCTCGTATGCGACCGAGGAGCTGAACCGCATCGCCGCGAAGGGTCCCGCGGATCGCGAGGAGGTCGTGACCGCGCTCCGCCGCGGCCGGCGCGCCGAGGCACGCGCGCACCGCATCGTCAGCCGGACGTTCCTCGCGCGTCTGATGACGCTCGCGGGCGTCCCGGGCTGGATCCGATTCTTCGCGGGGATCGCGATCGACGTACAGTGTACGGTGCGCTTCCTGTTTCCCGGCGGGCTCGACCAGCCACTCGTCGCGGATGCGATGCCCGTTCCGCCGCCGCGCTGAGCCGCTCGCTACCCGCCTCGCGCACCCTCTCGACGCGCCCGCTCGCATTTGATCCTCTCTCGGTCGGGAGGGATCGATGCAGGACCATCGCTACTCGTTCGAGGTCGAGGCGACTCCGGAAGAGATCTGGTCCATCTTCTGGACGCGCCGGAACGTCGAGCACAAAGACGTACGCATCGAGATCCTGCACCGCGGCGACGAGGTCGGGAACGGCCTCGTGCGCCGCACGTGGTTCAAGGTGCCGCGCTACCTCCTCTCGCGCGGGCGGGCGCGCTCGTGGGAGTGGCTGACCGAGGTGAAGCTGCACGAGAGCTGGCGCTACGATGCGATCGGGAAGCCGCTCTGGTCGGAGGCTTCGGGATGGACGCGCCTCGAGCCGCTCGGAGACGGGCGGACGCGCGTGCACTTCCGCGAGACGTATCACGTGTTCAACCCGATCCTGCGGTTCTTCCTCGAGCGTCGCGTGCATCACGCGATCTCCAAGGACAACGACCGGCTGATCAAGGAAGCGATCGAGCGCGGCGTCGCGGCGCTGCGGCGCCACCGCGCGAAGGCGAGCTGAAGAAGAGCGGAAGGCGAGACCGAAGGGGAACCGAAGGAGAAGGGATGCCGTATCGAGTCATCCAGTGGAGCACAGGAAACGTCGGGCGCTACGCGCTCCGCGCGATCCTCGGCCACCCCGAGCTCGAGCTCGCGGGCGTGTGGGTGAGCGGTGAGAGCAAGGTCGGCCGCGACGCCGGCGAGCTCGCAGGCGTCGCGCCCTGCGGCGTCAAGGCGACGAACGACGCGGACACACTCCTCGCCTCGAACGCGGACTGCGTCTCCTACACCGCGACCGCGGACCTGCGGCCGTTCGAGGCGCTCGCCGACATCTGCCGCATCCTCGAAGCCGGCAAGAACGTCGTTTCGAGCTCGATCGTCGGTCTCGTGCATCCGCGCGCGGTTCCGGAGATGACGGGTAAGCTCGAGGAGGCGTGCAAGCGCGGCAACAGCTCGTTCCTGACGAGCGGCATCGACCCCGGCTTCGCGAACGACGCGCTGCCGCTTCTCCTCTCCGGCCTCTGCGAGCGCTGGGACGAGATCCGCATCCAGGAGATCGTCAACTACGCGACGTACGACCAGCCCCAGGTGCTCTTCGAGACGATGGGCTTCGGGAAGCCGATGGACAGTGTCCCGCTGCTGCTGCTTCCCGGCTCGCTCTCGTTCGCGTGGGGCGGGACGCTGCGCGTCCTCGCGGAGGGGCTCGGCGTCACGCTCGAGAAGATCGAGGAGGTGCACGAGAAGCGCGCTGCCGAGAAGCCGATCCAGATCGGCGCGCACACGGTCGAGCCTGGGACGATGGGTGCCCTCCGCTTCGAGGTGCAGGGCTTCGTGCACGGACGTCCCGCGATCGTCGTCGAGCACGTCACGCGCCTCGACGACGATCTCGCGCCCGATTGGCCGCAGGGCGAAGGCGGCTACCGCATCAAGATCTCGGGCGTGCCGCAGATCGAGTGCCGTCTCGACATGGCGGACGAGCACGGCGACCACGCGGTCGGCGGCGTGATCTTGACGGCGACGCGGATCGTCAATGCGATTCCGGCGGTGTGCGAGGCGCCGGCAGGGCTTCTCTCGGCGCTCGATCTGCCGCTGATCACCGGCAAGGGGCTCGAGCGGCGCTGAAGAAGCGTCAAACGAGCAGCATCGGAAGCGGCCGGAGCTGCCGCTTCAACGGGTCCACCATCAGACCGAGCGCCTCGAGCGTGACGGAGCCGAGAAGAATCGCGTCGTCGCTCTCGCCGAAGATCACCGGCGACGGTCCCCGCCGACCGTCGATCTCGAAGACGGCGCCACCGATCCTTCGCTTCGTGTGACTACCGTCCGCGAGCGTGAACTCCTCCGTCCGATCGGGCTTGATGCCGAGTCGCCGAAGGACTCGGCCCGGCACGACCGAGTAGATGGCACCCGTGTCGACGAGGAATTCCAGCTCCTCGCCGGTCCGCAGACGCGCCGGATTGACGACGCGCAGCTTTAGAAACGTGATTCCCATTCGAGCTCCGCGACCGGCCACCGGGGTCGATCCTAGCCTGCATTTCTCACCAGATCACGTCGCGAGGCGGTCGAGAGTGCCGAAGATTCGCGAGCCTCGGACCGGAGGGCGACGCAGGCGTACTTGAACAGTACGTCGAGGAGCCCGGAGGGAGAAGCTCGCGAAGATTCGGTGCTATCGGCCGCCGCAGTAGGGATCTGGTGAGAAATGCAGGCTAGAGCATGCCGAGCACCTGCGCATCAGGCCATGGCAGAGGCGTCAAGACAGGGGGCCCGGCAAATCCTGGCTTTCCGGCTCCGAGGCGCGTGATAAACAAGTCCGCTCGCCATGACGTGCACCAAGCGGATTGCCCTCGTCGGAGCGACCCTCGCGATCGCGCTTGCGATCACTCCTTCCCCTGCGCGTCCCGAGGTCGCGGTGATCCCGCGGCCGCTCGAGGTCCACGAGGGGACGGGGACCTTCACGCTCACCGGCGAGACGCCGATCGTCGCGAGCCCGGGAGCGATCGGAGAAGCGCGGAAGCTCGCGGCACTCCTCGCGCGCGCGTTGGGAAGCGAGCTCCGCGTGATCGCGAACGCGCCACCTCGTCTCGCCTCCCGCGGCGCGCTCCTCGGAACGAGCACGCAAGCGACCGCGGCGTCGTCGGCTTCGTCATCGTCGGCATCCGCCTCGCGCTCGAGCGCGATCCATCTCCGCCTCGATCACGACCTCGGCGGCCTCGGCGGTCTCGGCGGTCTCGGCGGGCTCGGCGGCCTCGGCGGGCTCGGCGGCCTCGGCGGTCTCGGCGGTCTCGGCGGCGAAGGCTACCGCCTGCACGTCGACGCGGACGGCATCGAGATCCGCGCCGCGAAGACTGCCGGCTTGTTCTACGGCATCCAGACGCTGCGCCAGCTCCTCCCTCCGGCGACGTTCGCGGGGACCGCAGCACCGTCCACTTCCCTCGATGTCCCCGCCGTCGACATCCTCGACCGTCCGCGCTTCGCGTGGCGCGGTGCGATGCTCGACGTCGCGCGTCACTTCCGTCCGGCCGAGGACGTCAAGCGCTTCCTCGATCTCCTCGCGCTGCACAAGCTGAACCGCTTCCACTGGCACCTCTCCGACGACCAGGGCTGGCGCGTCGAGATCCGGAAGTATCCGCGCTTGACGGACATCGGCGCTTGGCGCGCGGAGAGCCCCGTCCCGTTCCTGCGCGAGATCGGTCTCCTGAACGCGCTCGTCGACTTCATCGTGCCGCCGACGTTCGACGGGACGCCGCACGGCGGCTTCTACACGCAAGCCGAGATCCGCGACGTCGTCGCGCACGCGCGTGCGCTGCACATCGAGATCGTCCCCGAGATCGACGTCCCCGGCCACAGCAGCGCCGCGATCGCTTCGTACCCGGAGCTCGGCAACACCGGCGTGCCGATCCCGGTCGCGACGACGTACGGCATCCACGAGAACATCCTGAACGTCGAGGAGTCGACGATCGCTTTCTACGAGAACGTCCTCGCAGAGCTCGCGCGCCTCTTTCCGGGTCGCTTCCTCCACCTCGGCGGCGACGAGGTCCCGACGAAGCAGTGGGAGGAGAGCCCGGCCGCGCAGGCGCGCCTGTTGGAGCTCGGTCTCGAATCGGCGGACGACCTGCACGGCTGGTTCATCAGCCGCCTCGCGCGGACCGTCAAGCAGCTCGGACGCCGTCCGATCGGCTGGAACGAGGTACTGGACGACGAGCTCGATCCGGACGTCGCGATCATGTCGTGGACGGGACAGCAGCCGGGCGTGCAGGCGGCGCGCGAGGGACGCGACGTCGTCATGGCGCCGCTCGACTTCACCTACTTCGATCATCCCGCGACGATCTCGCCCGAGGCGCAGGCGGCGCTCGACGAGCTCACCGGCACGCCGTTCCTCACCGCGCCGTTCGTGACGCCGATCGAGCAGGTGTACGCGTTCGAGCCCGTACCGCCCGAGCTCTCGCGTGCCGAATCGCGACGCATTCTCGGCGCGCAGGCACAGCACTGGTCCGAGTCGATCCTCGACCGCGACGAGCTCGACGCGCGAGCCTTCCCGCGTCTCTCGGCTTTCGCGGAGGTGGTGTGGAGCGACGCTTCGCGCCGCGACTGGAACTCCTTCCGCGCGCGATTCCCCGAGCACGTGCAGCGCCTCGACGCGCTCGGCGTGCGCTACTCGAGCGCGGCTCTTCCGTGAGCCTCCTCACCGCCGCCGACCTCGTCTTCTCCGAGTCGCTCCGCGCGCGCGTCCGCCGCAACCTCGAAGGGTTCCGGCGCGAGGAATGTCCTCTCGACGGCCGGCGCGCCGCGGCCGTCGCGCTGACGCTCGTCGCGGGTGCGGACCACACCGGGTGCTTCGTCCTGACCCGGCGCGCGTCGCGGCTGCGCGATCACGCCGGGCAGTGGGCTTTGCCCGGCGGACGACTCGATGCGAACGAGACGCCCGACGAAGCGGCCTTGCGCGAGCTGCACGAGGAAGTCGGACTCTCGCTCGCTCCGAACGCGGTGCTCGGACGACTCGACGACTACCCGACGCGCTCGGGCTTCGTGATCACGCCGGTCGTCGTGTGGGGCGGCGCCGGAGCCGTGCTCGTCCCGGATCCGACGGAGGTCGCCGAGGTGCATCGCGTTCCGCTCGAGCACCTCGAGCGCGAGGACCTGCCTCACTTGCGCACGATCCCCGAAAGCGACCGTCCCGTGATCTCGATCCCCCTCGTCGACGATCACATCCACGCGCCGACGGCGGCAATGATCTACCAGCTTCGCGAGGTCGCGCTGCACGGCCGATCGACGCGCGTCGCGCACTTCGAGCAACCGGTGTGGGCGTGGCGCTGAGCGCGCTCCCGAGGAGACGCACATGGATCTCGGTCCCGGCAGCCTCGCGAACCTCGCACGGCTTCGCGACTACGAGAGCCGCCGCCTGTCCTCCTGGGACCGGAAGGGCGGAAACCGCGACTTCACGGCGATCCGGCCCGGCGAAACGGCGATCCTCGGCGAGATCGCCGGCGCGGGCATCGTCAAGCACATCTGGATGACGGTGATGTCCTGGCCGGCCGAGCCGCACGAGCTGCGCCAGACCGTCCTCCGCATGTTCTGGGACGGCCACGCGAGACCGAGCGTCGAGGTGCCGCTCGGCGACTTCTTCGGCATCGGATTCGGCCTCCGTCGGAGCTTCACCTCCTTGCCCCTGCAGATGAGCCCACAGGAGGGACGCGGCTTCAACTGCTGGTTCCCGATGCCGTTCGCGTCCGGCGCTCGCTTCGAGGTGGAGAACCAGGGGAGCGAGACCCGCATCTTCTACTTCTACGTCGACTGGGAGGAGCACCGCGCGATCGATCCGGACCTCGGCCGCTTCCACGCGTGGTGGAACCGCGTCCCGCGGACGGCCGGGACCGCGGCGGAGCACGGCTACGGACGCGCCGACTACGGCTACACCGAGGAGCGCCCGTCCGGCCCCGGCCTCGCGCTGGCGGGGCCCTGGAAGCGTCCGAACCTCTCCGGCGAGCGCAACTACCCGATCCTCGACGTGCGCGGCGACGGGCACTACGTCGGCTGCAATCTGAACGTCGACGTCTTCGAGCGCCAGGTGAACGACTGGTACGGCGAAGGCGACGACATGATCTTCGTCGACGACGATCCGTGGCCGCCGCGCCTGCACGGCACCGGCACGGAGGACTACTTCAACACCGCCTTCTGCCCGAAGGAAGAGTTCAGCGCGCCGTATCATGGCTTGACGGTGTACTCGGGCACCGAGGACTGGCCGTGGGGCGGGAAGAACTCGATGTATCGCTTCCACGTCGAGGACCCGATCCGCTTCCGGCGCTCGATTCGGGTCACGATCGAGACGGGACACGACAACGCGCTCGCGAACGACTACTCGAGCACGGCGTACTGGTACCAGCGCGGCGTGAACGAGGCGCTGCCGCCGTTGCCGCCGGTCGAGGCGCGGATTCCGCGCTGAGCGCGGCGACGGCCTCGTTCACCAGCCGCCGCGGACGGCCCGGACCGCGTGGGATCCGCCATTCGTTCCATTGACTCCGACGGACCCCTTCCCCTTCGGGAGCGGAACGAGCGGCGGTTGAATCAGGCGGTCTTCTGCCGATGCGGCTGATGCTCGCCGCGGCGCTTCGCGCGCGAGACGCTCAGGAGCGGCGCAGCAGGAAGTCGACGTTTTCGCCGAAGAGCCTCGCCGCCGCTGCGGAATCCGGCTGCAGCCCCTGCGCCGCGTAATCCGCAACCGGCGTTCGCGTTCCCTCGGAGTGTGGATAGTCGCTGCAGCACATCAGGATGTCCGCTCCGCCGATCTGCTTCGCGAGACGCACCGGTCCTTCGTACGCGAACGAAGAAACGCGCACCTGACGGCGGAAGTAGTCGCTCGGGCGAAGAGGCAACCGGCCCGGATCCTGGCCGTTCAGCTTGCTCGTGAACGCGTAGCCGCCGTCGAGCATCATCAGGTACATCGGCACCCACACCGCCGAGAGCTCGACGATGCCGATGCGGAGCTCCGGGAAGCGCTCGAGCGTGCCGTTCAGGATCAGGTCGGTGCACGCGAGCGCCGCGGCGACGTGCAGAAAGACCGTCTCGACGACCGGAACGAACGCCTCCTTCTCGTCGGTGTACCAGGCGTCGTCGAAAACGCGCGGCTGATCGGCGACGTGGAACACGGGCGTGATGCCGTGCGAGCAGAACGCCGCCCAGATCCGGTCGTGGTCCCGATGCGACAAGGGCCGACCGTCGACGATCGCCGGCGCGATCATCGCGAGCCGCACGCCGCCGCGGGAGAGCGAGCGCAGCTCCGCCTCGAGCCAGTCCGGATCGCGCAGCGTCAAGTGGCCGACCGGATGCAGACGCCCACGGCCCTCCTGTGCGACGCTCGTGCACCATCGGTTCCACGCCCTCATGTTCGCGCGGAGCGCCGTCAACGACGAGCCGAGCCTCCGCTCCCAGAGAAGACCGTAGTTCGGGAACAGGACGGCCTCGTCGACGCCGAGGTCGGACAGCTTCGCGAGACGCGCTGCGGGATCCCAGTAGTCGCGCGGCAGGACGTCGTCGTAGCGCTCGAGCGGCGGCAGGCCTTGCAGATGACGGCGATGGCGCAAGCCGATCTCCTCCGTCTCGCCGGGGTTCTGCACCTCCGCGATGCCGAGCGACTCGCCGCGCCAGCGGATGCGCGGCGCTCCGACGGCGTCGTCCTCGATGCGCAGAGCCTCGTCGCGGAGCGTCGGGTCGACGTGGTCCAGCCAGAGCGTCCGCGATTCGAAGAGGTGTTGATCGGAATCGATGATCGCCATCGGCGCCTCCCGCGCTCGGCTCGCAGACGAGCCTCCGGCGAGCCTAGCAAGGATGGCCGGCGGGGAATATCCTCGAAGCCGGTAACCCATCGACGGCCTCCGGCTTCGAAGGCGCACGAGGCGATCCCATGAGCGAATCGAGCGAATCGAGCGAATCGAACGTGTCGAACCGATCGAGTGGATCGAGCGGCTCGAGCGGCTGGCCCCGGCGCCGCCTGCTGGGCACTCTCGCGGCGATCGTTGCCGCCGCGGCAGCCTACCTTGGCCGCGCGACGAGCGTCCTGCGCGCCGCCGAGGCTCCCGAACCGTCTCCCGGAGGAGCCGGCAAGGATTTCACGCCGCTCGAGCTGCCGGACTCTGCCTGGAAGCAGCTCCTTCCCGCGGCGTCCTACGACGTCCTCTTCGAGGAGGCGACCGAGAAGCCTTTCTCGAGCCCGCTGAACGACGAGAAGCGCGCCGGCACCTTCATCTGTGCAGCCTGCTACCTGCCGCTGTTCAGCTCGAAGACGAAGTTCGACAGCGGCACCGGGTGGCCGAGCTTTTGGGATCACCTGCCGGGACGCCTCGGGGAGAAGACGGACTTCAAGCTCCTCCTCCCGCGCACCGAGTACCACTGCGCCCGCTGCACGGGTCATCAGGGCCACGTCTTCGACGACGGGCCGGAGCCGACGGGCCTGCGTTACTGCAACAACGGCGTCGCCCTCCAGTTCGTCCCGGACGGCGAGCCCCTCCCCGCGCTTCGCCAGGCGACGTAGTCCGTCTCTTTCCCAAAGATCCGGCTGCGTGTATTTGCCCGTAGAGGCAGCCAAGGAGATTTGCGATGACGCGCGGCAAGGGTTGGTCCCACATCAGCTTGGCGACGCTCGACATGAACGCGACGCGCGCGTTCTACGAGGGCATCCTCGGCTTCAAGGCGGTGCGCTGCGACCAGATCAAGGTCAAGGAAGGCGGCGAGATCCGTCACGTCTTCTTCGACACGGGCGCGGGCCAGCTCCTCGCCTTCATGGAGCCGCGCATCACCGGCGGCCCGACGGAGTTCGATGGGAGCCTGAACCGCCCGCTCGGCATGCCCGACGGCGTCTATCACTTCGCGTTCGAGGCGGGAGACGAGGCCGAGCTGAACGCGCGCCGCGCCGATCTGATCGCGAAGGGCGTCAAGGTGACGCCGGTCGTTGATCACGAGTGGGCGAAGTCGATCTACTTCAAGGACCCAAACGGCCTGATGATCGAGTTCAGCTACATCACCCGCGACTTCACCGAGGACGACGGGCGGATGCAGCCGCGCTTCGAGATGAGCCTGTTCGACCACTCCCCGATCACCGACTTCCGCGACCACTAGGGGGTCCGGTTCGATAGGGCGCATCTGCACCCAGGCTCGGCGAAGGAGCCTGGGTGCAGATGCGCCCTATCGAACCGGACCCCTTGTCATTCCGAAGGGCGTCCAGGCGGCGTCGGGGTGCGAGAACGTGCGCCAGGCGGCGGCGTCGTGCGGCATCGGGCCGGAGCGATGGAAGAGGTGGTACTGGATCGCCTCCGACGAGATCGCGGCCGCGCGGATGCCCGCCTTCTGCAGCCGCGCGTCGAGGTTCGAGTCCTCGAGACCGCGCCCGAGGATGCGCTCGTCGTAGCCGTTCACCGCGAGGAAGTCCTCGCGCGGCAGCGAGAAGTTCGACCCGAGAACCGAGTAGCCCGCGCGGATCGCGCGGTTCAACCCGAACATCCACGGCATGTAGAGGCCGCGCCGACGCGAGCTCGGGAGGCTCTTCGCCCACCAGAAGACGGGAGACTCGAGGCGGCGCGAAGCGACGTCCGCTGGCGTGAGCGTGCGCGTGATCTCGGCGTCGAGCATCACGCGTCGTCCGGAGAGAAGCTGCCCGCGACGGCTCCGCCGCCAGTGACGCTCGAGGAAGCGACGGTGCAGGATGCAGTCTCCGTCGATGAACACCAGGATCTCGCCTGCGGAGCTCGCGACCGCACGGTTGACGATCACCGTCTTCCGGAAGCCCTCGTCCGGATGCCAGACGTGGCCGATCGGCTGCGCGAGCCGCGACCGATGGGCTTCGATCACGTCTCGCACCGCGGGCCCCGAGCCGTCGTCGGCGATGACGACCTCGAAGTCCTCCAAGGTCTGCCCCGCGAGGCTCGTCAACACCAGCTCGAGGAACCTGGGCTGATCGTAGACGGCCACCACGAGCGATACCCGCGGCGCCATGGGTCGCTCCTATCAGAGAAGGAGGGCGCGATCAGCTTCGACGCGCCTGGCGGGAGCCGCGAATCGACTCGAGGTCGCGCCGGGCGCCCTCGTTGTCGGGTTCCTCGGCGAGCACGGCTTCCAGGAGCTGCGCCGCCGACTCCCGATCGCCCGACCAGAGCGCGAGCCTCGCGTTTCGATGCGCGAGGATCGCGTAGTTCCGGCGCGTGTTCTCGGCGTTCCGAGCGAAGACCGCTGCCGCCTCCGGGTTGCCGCGCCCGACTTCGAGTCGCGCGAGGAGATCCCAGCCCGAGTTCTCGCGGTAGAGGTAGGTCTCCAGGATCTCGCGTGCCGGCTCGGAACGGCCGGCGCGGACGTTGAGTCGAACCGCGAGCTCCCACACGCTCGGGTCGTACTGCGCATACTCGCTCGCAAGAAGCGGTGCGATCACGTCGAGCGCCGCCTCGAGCCGGCCGAGCCGGGCGAGCGCCTGCGCGCGAAGATGTGCCGCGCGGCCGTCCGCGGGAGCGACCACCAGCGCCGCCTCGGCGTCCGCGAGCGCGGCTTCCGCGCGACCCGCTTCGAGGAGGAGCTCCGCCCGAAAGAGGAGCGGCTCGACCGCTTCTGCGCCCGCGGCGTCCGAGCCGTCCGAGGCGACGCGGATTGCCTCCCCGAGCGTCGCGATCTGCATCTCGATCGGGTACGCGGCGGCGTCACTCGCCTGCCGTGTCAGGAAGACCGCGGCGGCCGTCGCCTGACCCGAACCGCCCTTCCGCGTCGCCTCCATGGCGAGAAGCGCCGCCAACTTGGGCGCCTGACGGCGCGTCGCGTATGAGTACGCGAGGCCGCCGAGCACCTCCGGCCCGATCGGCTCGCCGAGCGCTTCGAGAAGGGGCGCGATCCCACGTTCGTTTCGTGCGAAGGACTGCCAGTTCGGATCGGCAGTCTCCTCGTAGAGTGCCCACGGGCTTCCGAGCTCGATGCGGAGGTTGTCGTCCGTGTTCGGCCCCGGCGCCTCGGCGGCGAGCGCCGCGACGTCCTCGGGGAGAAGCCGGAGCGTGCTCCAGAGATCCGCGCTCGAGTACGCGCCGATCCGCGCGAGGTCCGACTGCACGGAAGCAGGCAGCTCCTCCCAGCGCGGCAGGTCGTCACGTCTTAGCGGCTCCTTCGCCGCGAGCAGGAAGAGATCGGCGTCGCCCTCCGCGTACGCAAAGCCGTAGACGTGCGGGAAAACCCGCTGCATCGCGAGCAGAATCGAGCGAAACGCCTCCGGCTCGAGCGCGTAGAGGTGGACCCACTGCATCAGCCGCCCATCGGACGCGAGCGCGCCGTGCGCCGCTTGGAAGAACTCCTGCGTGAAGAGGTTCGCGACGCCGCTCATCCACGGATTCGAGGGCTCGGAAACGATCAGGTCGTATCGCTCGTCGGTTCCCGCGAGGTAGTTGCGGCCGTCGTCGAGGAGGACGCGCACGCGTGGATCCTCGAGCGGAGCGCCGCTCTCGCGATCGAAGAAGCGCGAAGCCTCGACCATCGCCGGCTCGATCTCGACCGCGTCGATCCGCTCGACGCCGGGATGCCGCGCGACCGAGCCGACGGTCACGCCCGAAGCATAGCCGATCACGAGCACCTTCTTCGCCGGCGGACCGAAGACGAGCGGCAGCTCCCCGAGAAGGATCTGCGTCGGCATGTCGCCGTGGTTCGAAGCGTCGGGCTTGCCGTTGACGCGCAGGCTGAGCAGCGCGCCGACCTCGCGATCGATCGAGACCGTGCTGTTGATCCCATCGCGATAGTACTCGAGCTCGACGCGCGGCACGCCTTCGATCGGGAGGAACTCGAGATCGAAGTCCATGCCGATGTGCGGCGCTTTGAAGTAGCCACGCGTCAGCGCGAGGTGATCGAACGGGATCCGCAACGCGACGAGCAGGGCCGCCGCCGCAAGAGGCGCGAGCGCGACGACGCGCTTCCGTCCCGGGCGACGTACGGCGAGAAGGAGGACGCCCGCGAGCGCGAGATCGAGTGCGACGAGCCCGGCGAGCGTGTCACGCAGGCCGAACGCAGGAATCAACCAGAAGCCCGTCGCGAACGCGCCCGTCGCGGAGCCGATCGTGTTCGCGAAGTAGACCCACCCGACGGCGCTGCCCGCCTCGTTCTCGCTGCGCTCGCCGGAAACGATGCGGCACGCGAGCGGGAACAGGGCTCCGAGGACGAGCGTCGGAGGCAGCATCGCCGCCATGCAGAGGGCGATCTGGAACACCGTCACGCGCGCCGCCGTCAAACCGAAGTGCTGGATCGCCGCGACGAAGATGCTCGGGAGATGCGGCATGAGAAGCGTCGTCGCGAGGGCGAGGACGCCGAGCGCGGCGATCCCCCACGCGAAGAGCGGGACGGGATTCCGGATCGCCTCGATCCGCCGGCGCACGAGCAAGCTGCCGAGCGCGATGCCCGTGAGGAACGTTCCGAGCATCGCTGCGAAGCCGTAGATCGAGGAGCCGATGACGATCGCGAGCGTCCGTGTCCAGGCGACCTCGTACGCGAGCGCCGAGAAGCCGACGAGGCCGTACGAGACGAGCAGCAGCGCGGCGGAGATCGAAGGCGAGACGAGCGAAGCGGCTGCGGACGCCGCGGATGGTGCAACGCCGGCTCGCTGGGGATCGGCCGCGACTTCGTCTCGAGCGAGGAAGGCGAGCACCAGGACACCGACGAGGATGTCGATCCCCGCTCCGCAGAGGTTGCTCCCAAACAGCCCGAGCGCCGGGAACAGCACGAAGGTCGTCGCGAACACGCCGGCGACCGCGCCGAGCGTGTTCCAGCCGTAGAGGAGGCTCGTGCTCTCGCCGATCCGCGCATTCGAGCGAACCAGCGCGGACACGAGGATCGGAAGCGTCGCCCCCATCAACGCCGCAGGAATGCACAGGAGTACGAGAACGATCGCGAAGCGCCACAGCGCCGCCTCCCAGAACTCCATGCCGTGCAGCCAGGAGCGGTTCAGCTCGGGCAGCCGCGCGAGGAGCGCCGGCACCGCGAGCGCGCAGATCCCGATCACGATCTCGATCCACGCGTACGCGCGAACGCCCCGGCGGATGCGGCCGGCAAGACGCCCTCCGACGAGCCCACCGATGCCGAGACCGAGCATGTAGGCGACGAGAATCGAGCTCGTCGCGAGCGTCGTCGACCCGAAGACGAGGCGCAGCGAGCGCGTCCAGACGACCTCGAGGATCAAGCTACCGAGCCCGGAAGCGAAGAAGCAGAGGGCCAGAAGCGGCAGCCGCATCGCCGCGCACCGTATCAGCGCCGCCGTGGGCTCGAAAAGACGCCGAGATCGCGACGGATGCTTCGACGGGCAAGTGGCCCCCCCGAAAGGCTCCCGCCCGAGCGCGCGTCGGCTATAGGGAATCGCGTGACCGCGCCGGTACCGGGCCCGCTGGACCTCGAATCCGCCCTGCGCGCGCTCGGCTACGAGTCCTTCCGTCCCGGCCAGCGCGAGGCGATCGAGACGATCCTCGCGGACGGGCGCCTTCTCCTGGTCGCGCCGACGGGCGGTGGGAAAAGCCTGACCTACCAGCTTCCGGCGAGCCTCCTTCCCGGGACGACGCTCGTCGTCTCCCCGCTGATCGCGCTGATGAACGACCAGGTGCGCGCCCTCCAGGCCCGCGGCGTCGCGGCGACGTACCTCGCCTCGACGGTCGAGCCGGCGGAGGCGTCCCGTCGCCTCGCGGCGCTCGCGCGCGGCGAGCTCAAGCTCGTCTACGTCGCACCGGAGAGGCTCGCGTTGGCCGGCTTCCAGGGCCTGCTGCAGAGCCTCTCCTGCCCGCTCGTCGTCATCGACGAGGCGCACTGCATCAGTGAGTGGGGGCACGACTTCCGTCCCGAGTACCTGCAGATCGGCGACCTCCTCGCGAATCTCCCTGGCGTCCGCGTGATGGCCTGCACGGCGACGGCGACGCCGCTCGTCCGGGACGAGATCCTCGCGCGCCTCGGTCTTCCACCCGAGACGCCGCAGATCCTGCGCGGCTTCGCGCGGCCGAACCTGCGCCTTCGCGCTTGCGAGCTGGTCGGACGCGGCCGCGAGCGCGATGCCGCGGTCGACGCCCTCCTCGCCGAGGCGCTCGGCTCCGCGACGGCACCGCGCGGCGCCGCGATCGTGTACGCGCCGACCCGCCGCGACAGCGAAGCGGAGAGCGATCGGCTCTCGGGCCTCGGCTGGCGCGCCGGCGCGTATCACGCGGGTCGCAACCGCGACGATCGCGAGCACGTCCAGACCGAGTTCTCCGAGAAGCGCCTCGACGTCGTCGTCGCGACGAACGCGTTCGGCATGGGGATCGACCGCGCCGACGTGCGCGCCGTGATCCACCTCGCTCCGCCGGGGTCGATCGAGGCGTACTACCAGGAGGTCGGACGCGCCGGCCGCGATGGAGAGGAAGCGTTCGGGCTGCTTCTCGTGGCGAGCGACGATCCGCCGCGACGGCGCCGTCTCCTCGAGATGGATCGCGGCGAGGGAGAGCTCCGTCCCGAGATCCTGCAGCACAAGTGGAGCCTCTACCTCGAGCTCCTGCAGTGGGCGCAAGGGGGAAGCTGCCGCCACGACGCGATCCTGCGCTACTTCGGCGACGAGGCGGAGACGCTGCACGGCTGCGGCCGCTGCGACGTCTGCGAGCGGCTCGTCGAGCCCGACGAGCGCGACGAGGCGGAGCGCACCGAGATCGTCCGCAAGGCGCTCTCCGCGGTCGCGCGCGTCTCCGGCCGCTTCGGCATGCGCGCCGCCGTGAACCTCCTGCGCGGCGTCAAGGACGATCGCTTGAGCCGCTCCGGGCTCGATCGGACGAAGACGGCCGGGATCCTCGCGGAGCACTCGGACGAGTGGCTGATGCGTCTCCTCGGACGCTTCGTCACCGCAGGCTGGGTCGGGTTCGACGGCGACGAGCGTCCGCTCGTGCGCTTGACGGCGCTCGGGCGCGAGGTGATGCGCGCGGAGCGGCCGGCGCGGATCCTTCTCCCCCCGCAAACGACGCGCGCTCGTCCCGCGGGCGGGCGGAGCCGCGCTTCGCGCTCCGCCGAGGTCGCGGCTTCGCTCGACGAGGCGGGCGCGCGCGTCTTCGAGGCGCTCCGCGCGTGGCGCCAGTCCGCGGCGAGGCGGGAAGGCATCCCGGCGTACGTCGTCGCGCACGATCGCACTCTTCGCGAGATCGCCGAGCTGCGTCCCGTCACGGTCGAGCAGCTCTCGTTCGTGTGGGGCTTCGGGCCCGCCAAGCGGGAGCGGTTCGGCAGGGAGATCGTCGAGGTCGTCCGCGGCGTTGCTTGACGCCTGCGAGACCCTTCCCGCCGCGCATCGCGCTACATCGAACGCCTTGTCGCAGAGCACGGCCCGCTCTCCAGCCGCTCCGCAAAGGTCGCCTAGGGCGATCAGACCAAGGTCGTACGTTTCGGGGCGAAGCGTAGGAAAACCGTACTACTCTCGGTCTCTACGTAACCCCGAAAACCATCGATCCTCCTTTCATCGTGATCTGCCGAAGGTTCCAGGTGATGCGAGGAGAGAAGATGACTCGGTTCCGCACGACGGTTCTTTCTCTGGCTTTGATTCTGTCCTGGCTCGGCATCCCCCCGACCGCGAACGCGGGCTGCGGCTGCGAGAAGCCACCCCCCCCTCCCGCTGCCATCCGGCCCGCGTTCGCCTCCCCCGGGGACGAAGTGACCCTCTTCTCTCCGGTGCTGAAGCTCGGGAGCTTCTACCGCGTGAAGTTCCTCGGGAAGCACGACGAGACGGTAATGGGCTACACGTCGCTGCGCCGTGACATCGCCGACGGCACCATGAAGCCGCACCTGGTGGTCCGCGCTCCGGACGACCTCGCGCTCGGTCCGACGAGCATCAAGGTGAAGGACCACCGCGACAAGACGATCCTCGAGATCTCCGAGGACGACTTCACGATGCTGCAGGAGCCGATCGAGCTCAGCGAGTCGAACGGCGAGACCAAGGCGACGTGCTACCGCGCCGCGGTCGGCAGCGACGGGACGGTGTACCTGCCGCTCGACGTCAGCGACATCTCCGAGCGCATGATCTTCAGCGGTGTCGGCTACGGCTACCCGCTGCTCTTCGGTGCGAGCGACGTCACGATCTACAACACCCAGGGCTTCCTGATGCAGCTCCTCGGCCCGGCGCAGGAGTCGATCTACGAGATCACGGACGGCGGGACGGCGGACAGCTTCGAGCTGACGTACGACCGTCACGAGTTCGTTTCGTACCAGGAGGCGCACGAGCTGATCCCTGGCCTCGGCGTCGATCCGCTGGACCCCGTGTGGCACCTCGACGGGACGCCGCACATCGATCACGACCACCTCGTGCTCGCGCTGCACGGCGAGCTCGAGGGCGGCGGCACGCCGGAACCCGGCAAGACGCCGACCTTCGACTTCAGCATCGTCACCACGCTCGCCGACGCGCCTTCGAGACGGTCTAAAACGAAGGTCTTCAAGTGGAGCAACGAGTGCTCCAGCAGCCGCTGGCGATAGCGACTCCGTGCTAGCCTGGGGCCTTCGGGCCCCAGGTGATCGCACTGCCACCGGAGCGACCTTCACGCTGGACGTGTAGATCGACTCGACGCCGCCATTGCCACGAGCATCGCGATCGAAGCGAGCCCCATCGCGGTGATCAGCACCGCCGCGACGAGCTTCTCGGACTGGCCCGCAGAAACGGCGAGCCATCCGACGGTCGCGCGCCAGGTGAAAACGCAGGTCAGGAGGCCGACCGTCGCGAGGGCGCCCCAGCGTGCCCACTCGCGGCCACGCCGCAAGAAGGCGCCCCAGGCGATCGACAGGCTCCCGAACGTGCCGCCCGACAGGAGCGCCGTCGCCGCCTTCTCAGGGTTCGAGAGGTAGCCGACGACGCCCATCACGATCAGGAACGCGCCGTACTTCGTCATCCAGTTGCCGAGATTCGGTGTCATCGGCCTCTTCCCGTAGCTGCTCCGCGGACGACAGTCGATTGCGAGCCGGAGTGCCGATCGCCTAAGAATGGAGCATGTCCACCGCTCTCGAACAGGTTCGCGCCCGGGTCGCCTCGCAAAGGACACTGCTGCCGTCGCTCTACGGTGCGATCGACTTCGACCGCATGCCGGAGCGCTTCACCGAGGACGCGTCCAAGGCGATCGTCAAGGACCGCGCGCCGATGGGCGTCGCGATGACCGACTACGAGCTCGAGCTCGTCCGCGCCTACACGATGCTCGGGGACATCGTCGCCGATGCGTACGCGGCGCTGATCCCGACGTACGGGCATCGGCGCTTGATCGACATGCTCCGCGAGGCCTGCGACCGCGGCGTCGAGAAGGTCGAGGGGGCGCCACCCGAGCTCATCGCGTTCATTCGCGACATGGAGCGCATCCCGGAGTGGGTCGACATGGACCTCGTGCGCGAAGGCGCGCGGCTCGACCTGAACGTCACCGCCAACGTCCAGCCGTACGCGATCCGCGGCGCGTTCATCGCGACGTTCCTGAACAAGTACTCGGCGCTGCCGATGGCGCTGACGGGCACGTTGAGCAACGAGACCGCCGCACGGCGTGTCCGCGAGACGGCGCACTTCTTCGCCTGCACCGTGCTGCCCGGTGCGCTCGATCGCTTCGGCGAGGGCTTCAAAGCCGCGGCGATGGTCCGGCTCATGCACTCCATGGTGCGCGTGAACGTGCTCGGGTCCGGCCGCTGGGATCCCGCGGTCTACGGCGTGCCGATCCCGCAGGTCGACCAGATGCCGGCCGGCCTGATCCCGATCTTCCTCCTCGCCTTCCGGATGCTGGGCGAGGGACGGCGCGAGTTCACGCCGGGCGAGCGCGCGCAGGTCGAGCTGGCGCGGTACCGCTGCTTCCTGCTCGGCCTGCCCGAGGATCTCCTCGCCGATACGGCCGAGGGCATCGTCCGCATGATGACCGCGCGGAACACGACGCTCCGCGAGAGCTTCGACGACGAGACGTGCGGCTCGCTGATCCGCGCGACGCTCTCCGCGTACCTGCCGCAGGACAAGAGCCTCTTGAATCAGGTCTACGACCAGCTCGAGCGCCGCTTCGCGAAGCTGATCTTCGTCCAGCACTTCCTCGGCGGCGACCGCGACCTCTCGGCGAAGATCGGCATCGAGATCGGGACGGACGACGTCGTCGTCGGCTCGCTCGTCGGCGCGGGGATCGCCCTGCAGATGAAGGCCTTCGACCTCGCGGAGTGGATCCCGGGCGTGCGCGACGTCGCGACCGCGATCCTGGTGAAGCGCGTCGAGCAGCAGATCGCGAGCTACGGGCGCGCGCGCTTCACGACGGACGCTTCGAAGTACCGGCCGACCTCCGCGGCCGCGGCCTGAGGCGGCTCGAGCCGCTCCGCCGCCGACGCCTGAGGCGACTCGAGCCGCTCCACCGCGGCCGCCGCCTGAGGCGGCTCGAGCGGCTCCGCCGCCGACGCCGCTCAGGCCGACGTCAGCCTGTACTTGATCGGCAGCCGCTTGACGCCGCCGACGAGGCTCGAGTGGAGCCGCGCGATCGGCGCCGCGAGCTCGATCTCCTCGATCCGCGGAAGCAGGTACTTGTAGGCGAACTCGAGCTCGAGCCTCGCCACGTGCGCGCCGAGGCAGAAGTGCTCGCCGACGCCGTAGCCGAGGTGGCGGTTCGGGTAGCGGTCGACCCGGAACGAGAACGGATCCTCGAAGACGTCCTCGTCGCGGTTCGCCGACGGATAGAAGAGGCCGAGGTGCTGCCCCTTCTTGATCTTCCGGCCACGCAGCTCGACGTCCTCGCTCGCGGTGCGGCAGAAGTGGATGATCGGGCTCGTCCAGCGGACGACCTCCTCCACCGCATGCGGCATCAGCGCCGGGTTCTGCTGGAGCTTCCGCAGCTCCGCCTGGTGCTCGATGAAGGCGAGCATGCCGCCGCTCGTCGCGTTCCGCGTCGTCTCGTTGCCCGCGATCACGATGATGAGGCACCACGTGAGCACGTCGACCTCGGGGATCGGCTGCCCGTCGGCCTCCATCTGCGCAAAGAAGGTCACGAGGTCGTCGGACGGATTCTTCCGCTTCTCGGCGACGAGGTTCGCGAAGTAGCCGAAGAGCTCGGTCATCGCGCCGAGCGCCGTCTCGCGCGGATCCTGGCCTTCGGTCGCGAAGTCGGGATCGCCGGCGCCGATCGTGCGGTTCGTCCAGTCGAAGAGGAGCTTCCAGTCCTCGCGCGGCACGCCGAGCATCCAGGCGATGACGGCGATCGGAAGCGGCGCGGAGACCTTCTCGACGAAGTCGCACTCGCCCTCGTTGCCCTGCTCGAGCAGCGAGTCGACGATCTCCTTCGCGATGTTCTCGATGTCCTGATGCAACGCACGGAGCTTGCCCGGCGTGAAGCGCTTGCTGGCGAGCTTCCGGTAGGTCGTGTGCTTCGGCGGATCCATCTGGATCAGGGTCTTCGGGAACCCTGCGTCGCCGCCGTCCGAGAGGTCGAGGACGAGGCGCGGGCCGTTCAGGAAGTGCGTCGGGTTCTTGCCGACGGTGATGATGTCCTCGGCCTTCGTCACCGCCCAGAACGAGGGGCCCTCCGACGGCTCGTACCAGTGAACGGGGTCGTCCTTCCGGAGCCTCGTCCACACGGGATGCGGATATCCATGCGCCGCATAATGTGCGGGATCGATCAGGTTGAAGTCCTGAAAGGCGCTCGTGTCCTTCGACATGTGCTCTCCGTCCCCGCGGTTCCGTGGAATGGCCGCCTGAGACCCTACTCGACCATACGCCACGGAGCCAGAGCGGCCGATGGACCCACACGGAGGGATCGAGTATCGACGGCTCTGCGGGATGGGGAAGCGCCGGAGCTGGCTTGCCGACGGGGTCGCTCTCCTCGCGATCGTTGCCGCCGCGTTCCTCGTGCGCGCGTGGCCGCTCGGGAGCACGAGCCTCTGGTGGGACGAGCTCGTCCACATCCACTCTGCGGAGCGCGAGAGCATCGCGGAGGTCTACGAGACCGTCAAGATAGGAATCCCGCCGGGCGGCGGCAACGCGGGCGCGGTTCCGCTCGACTACCTCCTGCTCCACCTCTGGCTCCGACTCGCGCCGCGCCCGGGTCCCGAAGCGCTCGAGGTGTACTACCGCGTTCCGGCCCTCCTCTTCAGCGTCGCGACGGTCGCAGTCGTGTTCCTCCTCTGCCGGCGGTTCTTCGATCGGAGCATCGCGATCGTCGCGAGCACGATCCTCGCCCTCTCGATCTCGCACGCGCTCTACGCGGCGGAGGCACGCTTCTACGCGCTCTTCGGCTTTCTCACCTCCGTGAACCTCTACGCCTACTTCGCCGTGCTGGCGGACCGGCGAAGCGTCGGCGCTTGGGTGCGCTTCACGCTGGTGAACCTCCTCTACTTCCTGAGCGGGCTCTTCAGCCTCCTGATGATGGCCGTCGAGTACGTGATCGTCTCGGTTCTGCTCGTCCGCGAGGGAGCGCCCGGCCGCTCCTTCCGGCAGCGGATCGCCGTTCCGGCCGCGAGCGGCTTCGCGCTCGCGGTCGCCGTCGGCTTCTACTTCGCGGGCACGTCTCTCGGCGCGAGCTACGGCCGCACCGCCCATCCGACTCTCGAGATCGGCAGCGCCCTCGAGCTGACGCTCCGCTTCTTCGCGCTCGGGAACGATCTCCTTCTCTGGGCGCTGCCCGCGGGCTGCGTCCTCGTCCTGGTGTACGGCTGGCGCCGCGGCAGCGAGCACTTCGCGATGAGCCTCTGCCTCGCCGCTGCAGTCCTTCTGATCCCGGCGATCGTCGAGCTCGCGCGGCTGAAGGAATACTACTTCCACCCCCGGCACGCGCTCTTCCTCTGGCCGCCGTTCGCGATGATGACGGCGACGGCGCTGATGGTCGCCGCTCGCTCGCTCGACCCGCTCCTGCGCCGCGGGATCGCCGCGCCGGGAGCGCGCGAAGCAGTCGCGACGGTCGTCGTGCTGGCCGTGCTCCTCGCGACGCAGCTTCCCGCCGTCGAGCGGCATCTGGCACGCCCCGCGGAGCAGTTCGCGCGCACGAAGGCGCTTCGCGACTTCAAGGCCCTCGCCGAGCACCTGCGCGAACGCGTCGACCGGCTCGCGCCGGGACAGCTGTATCTCCTGACCGTCGAGCGGAACGAGCCGGGACACCTCGGCAACCCGATGCTCTCGCAGTATCTCCAGTGGTACGGCCTCGATCGCGTCCTGCTGCGCGGCACGGACGATCCCAGCGCGACACGAAATGCGATGAAGCGCTTCTGCCGCGACGGCTGCGTCGGAGACCCGAGCCGGCGGGTGCAGATCGACCTTCTCGTGCGGAACCCGTTCGACACGAAGCGGGAGATCGCGGAGCTCGTCGACCTGCCGCCGATGCGTCCGGATCCGCGGCCGATCGGAGCGGTCGCGGTGCTGCAGTACGCGCGTCCGCGCGGCGCGCCGCCGCGTCGCGCGAATGGCTTCGACACGACGACGTTCCGGGGCTTCACACTCTACGAGAAGACCGCTTCTTGATCGGGAACCGGTGAGAACTCGAACGACCGCCGTCCTCGCGATTCTCGCCGTCCTCGTCGTCGGTCTTCTCGTCCGAGCGATGGAAAGCACGCGGCCGCCGCGCGGGCGTCCGCCGGAGGCCGCGGTGCGGAACGGCTTTGCGCGCACCCTCGCGAGCCTCGAGGGGAAGGCGACCCCGCTCGTCTGGCTCGGCGACTCGACGCTCGCGGCGATGCCGGAGCTGCCGTCGTACGCCGAGCTCGCCGGCGAAGAGATCGCGCGTGAAGGGCTCGGACCGCAGGTCGTCCTCGCGACGTTCGGGCTCGACTTCTTCCACTACTACTGCATGATCGGTCCGGTCCTGGAGCTCCGCCCGCGCGCCGTCGTGCTGGTCGCGAACCTGCGGATGTTCGCGGAGTCGGGTTCGCTCTTCCTCGATCTCTGCACGTTCCTCCCTGCGAGCGAGCTCCCCGCGGCGATGCAGCTGCCGTTCGAGCGACGCGGCGTCGGACCGGCTCGGCTGCTCTCGTACCAGCTCCTCGGGCTTCCGGGCGGGGAATGGCTGCTCGGGCGCCTCTACGCGCCGAGCGCGTTCCCCGAGCGCGGCCGCACGCCCGACGAGCGGTTCCGCGAATGGGGCGTCCGGCTCCGCCGCGAGACGCCCGCCGTGCGGATGATGGTCGCGACGCTCGAGCGCGCGCGCCGTGCGGGCGTGCAGGTCCTCGTGGTCGCGAGCCCGATCCCGTACGCGTCGCTCGAGGAGCTCGAAGCCTATCGCCCCGAGAGCATCGAGCTGCTCCGTGAGGTCGCGGCGGAAGGCGGCGCACAGCTCCTCGACCTGCACCGCGCGCTCCCACGGGAGGAGCTGCGCGACGACGACGGCCACTACACGCGCGCGGGTGCGGAGCGTCTCGCGGCGATCGTCGCCGAGCGCCTCCGCGAGATGCTGGCTCCGTCCGGAGCGCGTGGAAGCGAGGGGGCGCCCCGCCCCCTCGCCGCGGGCGCGGCAAAGCCGCGCGCGTATTCCAGGTAAATATACTCCAAGGCGTATTTCCCGGTTTCATACGCGCAACCGTATGCACCAGCGTCACGCGCGGGCGCCGCGGGAGCCCTGCTCGAAGACGCTGCGAACGAGGGCCAGGATCGGCTCGGGCGCCTTCGACGGTGAGCCCGCGTCGCAGGGCGGCTGCGGGTCGTACTCGATCCCGAGCTGCACCGCCTGCGCCGCGTCCTCGCCCATCGTCTTCTGGAGGAGCCGGAGCGCCATGTCGATGCCCGCGGAGACGCCGGCGCCGGTGACGTACTTCCCGTCCTCGACGACGCGCTCGAGCGTCGGCGTCGCACCGAACTCGCGCAACATCTCCTGACGGAACCAGTGCGTCGTCGCGCGCCTCCCGCGCAGGAGCCCCGCCGCGCCGAGGATCAGCGAGCCGGTGCAGACGGACGTCGTCCACTGCGTCGTCGCGTCGATCTTTCGCACCCAATCGAGGATGCGCTCGTTCGCGCGCGCATTCTCGTCGTTGCCGCCGGGGACGACGAGGACGCCCGCGGACGTCACGTCGTCGATCGAATGGTCGGCAACGAGCCCGAGAGCGCGCGTGTCGGGGCGGATCTCCCCGCGGCGCTCGGCGACGAAGCAGATCTCGTTGCCCGGGAGCGCGGCGAGAACCTCGTACGGCCCCATGGCGTCGAGGCAGGTCATTCCCTCGTAGAGGAGGATCGCGATCTTCATGACGTCGTTCCTTTCGTCGGTCGTGTCCGTTGCGTGTGCGTCTCCGCCTTCGGTGGCGGGAAGGATCAGGCCGAGCGCGCCTCGAACCGCTCGCGGTACGACCGCGGCACGACGCGCAGGTGACGCTGGAACGTGCGCCGCATGCGCTCGGCGGTTCCGAAGCCGCATTGCTCGGCGATGCTCTCGATCGGGACGCGAGAGTCCTCGAGCGAGCGGCGCGCGCGCTCGACGCGGGCCCGCTCGACGAACTTCGCGGGCGTGACGCCGATCTCGCGCGTGAACACGCGCGCGAAGTTGCGCGGGCTCATCGCGACGCGCTCGGCGAGGCGCTCGACGGGAAGGTGCTCGTCGAGGTGCTCGAGGATCCAGCTCGGCAGCTCGCCGAGAGGCCCCTCGGAGCGCGACTGCGCGGCGAGCTCGGCGCTGAACTGCGACTGTCCGCCGGGCCGCTTCAGGAAGACGACGAGGTGCCGCGCGACCGTCAGCGCGTGCTCGCGGCCGTGGTCCTCCTCGACGAGCGCGAGTGCGAGATCCATCCCCGCGGTGACGCCCGCGGACGTGTAGACCTTGCCCTCGCGGATCCAGAGCGCGTCGGGATCGACGCGCACGGCCGGCCGGAAGCGCGCGAGCTGGTTCGCCCAGCGCCAGTGCGTCGTCGCGCGGCCGCCGTCGAGGAGACCCGCCGCGGCGAGCAGGAAGGCGCCGGTGCAGACCGAGCCGAGCCGCCGCACGCGGCGATGGCTCGCGCGAAGCCACGCGAGGAGCGCCGCGTCCTCGACGAGCGGCTCGCAGTTGCCGCCCGCGACGAGCAGCGTGTCCGGCGTTTCGGCTTCGTCGAAGCGACGGTCGCACTGGAGTCGGACGCCGGAGGAGCAGCGCACGAGGCCTCGCTTCGGGCCGAGGACCTCGGTCGCGTACGCGGGCGGACGCCCCGGCTGGATCTCCGCGAGGAGGCTCGTCGCCGCCGTGAAGACCTCGAGGGGTCCGACCACGTCGACCGTGTTCGCCTCGTCGTAGGCGAGCATCGCGACCTTCCGGGTCCGAGGGCGACGTCCCGAGGAGTCGGGCATGCGCGGAGCCTACGCCCGGTCGCGTTCGGCAGCAATGACAATGTGGCAGCAAATCCTGCCATGCCAGTTCCCCGTTGGGCTCCGCGCACGGCTGTGGCATGAGTGGCCGCATGAGCATGATCGGTGATCGTGTCCTCACGGCCGACGAGTTTCTCGACGAGTGCATCGCCTTCAAGCGCGCACAGAGCCCGCGCAGCGTGTTTCTGCGCAGCCTGGTGCTCGGCAAGCTGACGCCGGAGCAGCTCCGCGCCTGGGCGATGGACTTCTACTGGTACGTCGAGCCGGCCATCCCGAGCATCGCGGCCTGGCTGGCCAACGCACCGACGCTGCCGGGGCGGAACCTCTACAAGCTGATCGCGCGCAACCTCGCGGGCGAGATGGGCTTCATCAAAGAGGAGGAGCACCACGACCTCTACCTCCGCTTCTGCGCCGGCCTCGACATCTCGCGCGACGATCTGCTCGCGAGCCTCCCCGGTCCGGGAACGATCGGCGCCGCGTGCGCCGTCGGAAGCTACTGCCGGAGCTCCTTCATCGAAGGGCTCGGCGCCTTCGGTCTCGCGGTCGAGCTGGAGCTGCCCGAGACGGCCGGCGTCGCCGGCATGTTCGCCGGCGCACTCGACAAGCACTACCACATCGACGCGAAGGCTCTCGAGTTCTGGTGGGTCCACGTCGAGGCCGAGGACGAGCACGGGAAGAACGCGCGCGACGCTTTGCTCGCGTGCGGGCAGACGCTCGAGCAGCAGGCGTTGATTCGGCGCGCGTTCCGGCTGAGCGTGCTCGCGCATCGCGGGATGCGCGAGGGGTACGACCGGTTCCTGTCGATGAGCTCCGCCGCGGCGTAATCTCCGAGCGGGCGATCCATCCGGTCTGGGCCTGAACGGACCCCCCTCCGCAGGCCGGCGACCGCCTCAGCCCGTCTTGATCGTCATCCCGCCGTCGACGGGAAGCGCCACGCCGTTGATGTACGACGACGCGGGCAGCGCGAGGCTCAGCGTCGCGTGCGCGACCTCCTCGGGATCGCCGTAGCGGCCGAGCGGCACGCGGCGGCGCGCGAACTTCGCCTTCGCCTCGTCGGGGATCGGGGCGGTCATCCCCGTGCGGATCGGACCCGGGCAGACGCAGTTCACGGTGATGCGCGTGCTCCCGAGCTCGACCGCGAGCGAGCGCGTGAGGCCGACGACGCCGTGCTTCGCCGCGGTGTACGGGCTCGTGAGCGGCTGCGCGCCGAGCCCTTCCGTCGAAGCGATGTTGACGATCCGGCCCGCTTCGGCCTGGCGCAGATGCGGGAGGCACGCGCGCACCATCCGGACGTGCGCCGTCAGCATCACCGCCAGAGCGCGGTCCCAGTGCGCTTCGTAATCGGGCGCATCGACCGTCGTGCCGACGACGATCCCCGCGTTGTTCACCAGGACGTCGATCCCGCCGAAACGCTCGGCGATCTCGCCGACGACACGCACGATCGCCTCCGCGTCCGCGACGTCGAGCCTCCAGCCGTGCGCCTTCCCTCCCGCTTCGCGGATCTCGCCGACGACGCGCTCGACGTCCTCCTCGCGGAGATCCGTCACCGCGACCGAAGCGCCCTCGTCCGCGAAGAGATGCGCCGTCGCGCGGCCCATCCCGCTCGCGGCCCCGGTGACGATCACGACCTTTCCTTCGACGGACCGGCTGAGCTTCGAGAGACGCGGCATCGCAGCACCTAGTGCACCGCCGTCGAGATAGCGTCAACACCTCACCGCCCCTCGACGCCCCTCGCGGCGTCACACCTCCTCGAAATATGCCAGATATTCCTTCGTCGGCGTTCCTTGCGAGGGACGCCGATGAAC
>VGTG01000040.1 GCA_016874795.1 Deltaproteobacteria bacterium
GCGAAATCGGGGCGCGAGCGGTCGACGGCGGCTTCGTAGCCGAGCTCGCGCACGAGGCGCGCGCACTTGTCGGCGCCGCTCGCGATGCCGACCGAGCGACCACCGAGAAGACGGGCGACCTGTCCCGCGATGCTGCCGACCGAGCCGGCCGCGGCGCTCACGAGAACCGTCTCGCCCGGCTGGATTTTCCCGTGGTCGACGAGGCCGAAGTATGCCGAGAGGCCCGAGTCGCCGAGCGCACCGAGATAGAAGCGGAGCGGGTGCTTCCCGTCGCCCGGAACGGGCACGAGGAAGTCGCTCGCGTCGGTCAGCGAGCGCTCCTCCCACGCGAGACGCGCCATCAACAGATCGCCCGGCTCGTACGCCGCATGCCGGCTCTCGACCACGCGGCCGAGGACCAGGCTCATCACTGGTTCACCGATGCGCATCGCCGGCAGCACGTCGTCGCCGCTGCCCGCGTCCATCCAGCGGCGAAATCCCGCGTCGAGCGAGATGAGCTCGTTCTCCAGGAGGAGCTGGCCGGCGCCCGTCGGCGGGTGCTCGCCCGGCTCGATGCGGAAGTCGCTCTCGACCGGCAGCCCACGCGGGCGCGCGGCGAGAACGACCCGGCGATGAGACCGCTTCACGTCATACGGCGCGCGCGCGAGCGCCGACTCCCTGCAGGAGCTGTGGAGCGAGTGTGAGAATCATGCGCCCAACGTCGTCGAAGTCGAGCCGTTCGCGCAGCCCGAGGAGCTCGGTCGTGTCGATCAACGCGCCCAGCGCGAAGAAGAGCCAGGTGTGGGCGCGCAGGTCGAGGTCCTGCGGCACGAGGCCCTGCCGGCGCGCGTCCTCGTAGAGGCCCTGCACGAAGTCGAACGTCTCGAGGAACTGCGCGCGCAAGCGGTCGCGGACTTCGGGGTCCTCGGCGTCGAGCTGAGCGCGAGCGCGCAGCAAGAGCGGAGCCGGGTCGCGCTGGAGCCGGTCGAAGTACCACTGCCCGAGCCCGAGCAGGGCGTCGAGCGGCGTCGCGCTGTCACGCACCATCTGGCGCCAGGGGCCCACGATCTCTGCGGCGCAGCGATCGATCGCGGTCAGGTAGAGCTCGCGCTTGCTCGCGAAGTAGCGGTAGACCGTCGGCTCGCTCACCCCCGAGCGGGCGGCGATCTCCGCCGTTCCCGTCTCGCGATAGCCCTTGCGGGCGAAGAGCTCGAGGGCGGCGTGCAGGATCTCCTCGCGGCGCTCGAGCGCCGGTCGCCGCTTGGCGCGAGGGCGGGGCCGAGGTGCGGAGCGGGGCCGGGGTGCGGAGCGGGGCCGGGGCATCGATTTCTGCTCATAGCACTTGATCGGCAACGGACAAAGGAATAGTGAGGCCTCACTAACCATCGATCCGCGGCCGGCTCCGGCGCGGAGGGAGAGCAAAATGGGCAAGGTCGTGAATCGGGAGGGGAACGAGTACCTGAGGGGCAACTTCAGCCCGATCGACGACGAGATCGAAGTCCGCGAGCTCGCCGTCACCGGAGCGATCCCCTCTGCGCTGACGGGTCTCTACCTGCGCAACGGACCGAACCCGATGTTCGAGCCGCTCGGGAGCTACCACTGGTTCGACGGCGACGGGATGCTGCACGGGATCCGCCTCGAAGGCGGCAAGGCCAGCTACCGGAATCGCTGGATCCAGAGCCGCGGCCTCGCAGCGGAGAAGCGTGCCGGACGCGCCGTCTACGGCGGAATGAAGACCATGAGCCTGACCGACCCGGCGCTCGTCGGCGAGTCGGGGCCGCTCAAGAACACGGCGAACACGAACGTCATCCGCCACGCCGGGCGGATTCTCTGCCTGATGGAAGGTGCCGTACCCACGGAGGTGAAGCCGGACCTCGGCACGGTCGGCGAGCACGACTTCGCCGGCCGGCTGCAGACGCCCTTCACCGCTCATCCGAAGCTCGACCCGGAGACCGGCGAGATGCTCGCCTTCGGCTACATCCCGACCCTGAAGTACCTCCGCGTGAGCCCGACGGGCGAGCTCTTGCAGAGCGAGGACATCGGCGTCGGAAAGCCGACGATGATGCACGACTTCACCTGCACGACCGGCCACGCGATCTTCATGGACGCCCCCGCGCTCCTCGATTTCGAGTCGTTCTTTGCCGGCGGCCCGATGGTCAAATGGGATCCGAGCTACGGCACCCGGATCGGCGTCATGCCGCGCACGGGCCGGGGCAGCGACATCCGCTGGTTCGAGATCGACGTCGGCTACGTCGTCCACTTCATGAACGCGTGGGAGGAAGGCCGCAAGATCATGGTCGACGGCTTCCGCTTCAGGGAGATGGACTTCGGCACGAGTGACGGCAAGATCCCCGACCCGGACGGCTTCCTGACGCGCTTCACGATCGACCTCGACGCCGGCTCCGTCAAGCTAGAACGGATCGGCGAGCTTCCCGGCGAGTTCCCCCGCGTCCGTCCCGAAGTCGAGGGCAGGAAGCACCGCTACAGCGTCGCGGCGACCTTCGTGAAGGGCCCGCCGAGCGGGCCGCGATTCGACTCGGTCACCCTGTACGACTCCACTTCGGGCAAGCAGAGCACGCACGCGTTCCGCGACGGCGAGATCACCGGCGAGCCGGTCTTCGCGCCGGATCCGTCCGGGACCGCCGAGAACGACGGCTGGATCCTCACCATGGTCAGCGACGCCGAGGGCGCGCATACCGACCTCGTCATCCTCGACGGGCACGACCTTTCCGAGACGGCTCGTGTGCACATGCCGCGGCGAGTGCCATTCGGGTTCCACGGCAACTGGCTGCCGGACGGCTCGGAAGCGTTGACCACGCCGCGTCGCTGAAGCGATCGCGCGATGACGCGGCCTTCCGTCCGAAAGTCGCGTTGCTCGTGATCTCGAAGCGCGGATACGATCGTACTACTTCGCAGCCGTGTCGCCGGCCGCCGGCACACCGATCGGTCTCGCTCGAGGAAGCTTGCACATGAGAAATCGCCCCGCCGCTCTTCACAAACTCTTGCTCCTCTGCTTCGCCCTCGCGGTACCCGTGCGCCTCGCCCAGGCCCAGCCCGAGGCAGAAGACCCGAAGGCGCTCGATCCGGAGGCGCTGAAGCCCGAGGCGTTGGATCCAAAGTCCCTGACCGAGGAGCCGCGTGGCTGGGATCAGCCGCCGCCCGGCGACGTGATCGTGCCCCCGAGCCAGCGTCCTCGGGACGGCGGCGTCGAAGCGATCACCGTGACGGCGCAGAAGCGTGTCGAGAACATCCAGGACGTGCCGATCTCGATCACCGCGCTGACGGCCGAGTTCATCGAGGACTCGGGTCTCACCAACGTCCTGAACATGGCGCAGTACCTGCCGAACGTGCAGATCAACGCCGTCACCGACTCGCGCTCGACCGCGATCCGGATCCGCGGCATCGGCAGCGACGGCAACAACGCCGGCATCGATCCGAGCGTCGGCGTCTTCATCGACGGGATCTTCCAGGGCCGGACGGGAGCTGCCTCGATCGTCGACCTCTCCGACATCGAGCGCATCGAAGTCCTGCGCGGCCCGCAGGGCACGCTCTACGGCAAGAACACGGCGGCGGGAGCGATCAACGTCGTGAGCAAGCGGCCGGTCCTGAACGAGTGGGAAGGGCTGATCGAAGGCATCGCCGCCAACTACTCGAACGAGGAGGTGCGCGGCTCGATCAACGTTCCCCTGATCGACGACCGCGTCGCGGCACGCGTTTCCGGCTACTGGGTGAACCGCGATCCCTTCGACGAGCTCTGGAGCACCGGCGCCGGCGTCAACGACGCCAATCGAAGCGGCGCCCGCCTCCGCACCCTCTTCGACATCAGCGACGATCTCGAGCTCCTCGTCTGGGCAGACTACGGGAACGAGAACAGCACCTGCTGCGTCGCCGACATCATCGCGTACGACGGCGTTCCCAACCTCGACGTCGCTTTCAAGCCCGGAGGTTTTGCCGTTCCGCCTGGCGCGACGGTCGGATTCCTCGACACTCTGGGCCCGGTGCCGCCGGTCGACCCGTTCGACCGCATGGTCGACGCGAACGCGCCGAGCTCCAACGACGTCACGGTCTGGGGAGTCGCGGGCGAGCTGAACTACGACATCGGCGACTACGTCGTCACCTGGCTCAACGCGTACCGCACCTTCGATTCGTTCAGCGTTCTCGACGGCGACTTCTCCAGCTTCGACGCGGTCTTCCAGCAGACGGACGAGCAATTCCAGCAGGCGTCATCCGAGCTTCGCCTGACCTCGCCCTACGGTGAGGACCTCGAGTACGTCGTCGGCCTCTACTTCTACTGGCAGAAGGACGACACCGTCGGGATGACGGGAATCGGGCCCGACTGGCTCGACGTGTCTTCGCTCGGGCCGATCCTCGAAGCGGAGCTCGGCGAGGACGCGCCACGCGTCGTGCAGAACACCGACACCAACACGCACCAGACCTTTGCCTACGCGGCCTTCGGGCAGGGGACGTACCACTTCTCGGAGGAGTGGTCTCTGACGATCGGGTTGCGCGGCACCTACGAGCAGAAGGACCGCGTCGGCAGCCAGATCGCCGGCTTCACCGCGGTCGACGCAGGGCCCTTCGGTCCGGATCGGTTCGCGGACGAGTCGTTCTCGGTCTTCAACCTCTCGCCGATGGGCTCGCTGCAGTACTTCCCGACCGACGACTCGATGATCTTCGCCCGGGTGGCGCGAGGCTTCAAATCGGGCGGGTTCAACCAGCTGCGGACGGTCGAGGGCCTGAACACGCAGTTCGACGACGAGGTGGCGACCGACTTCGAGATCGGCTTCCGGAGCACCTGGTGGGACGGCATGGTGACCGTCAACGCGACCGGCTTCTACACCCTCTACGACGACTTCCAGGCGCAGGCGTTCGACGGCAACTCGTTCGCCGTGACCAACGCCGGCAGCTTGACGAGCTACGGGGTCGAGACCGACGCGCTCTTCGTACCGCACCCGATGATCGTCTTCGGCCTCGGGACCGGCTACAACGTCGCGAAGTACGACGACTTCCCGAACGCGCCGTGCACCGCCCAGCAGGCGTACCTCGAGCGCCTCGCGGCCGGAAACCTGATCGCGCCGACCGGGTGCAAGCAGGACCTCTCCGGGCAGCCGCTCGACAACGCCCCGCAGTGGTCGATCTCGAGCTTCGCGCAGCTCACCTACCCGATCGGCGAGCTGCCGCTCGTCGACTGGCCGACGCTCGGATTCCTGCGGGCCGAGTACAACTATCGCGATGTCCTCTTCCTGCAGCAGGACCTCGACGAGCAGCAGATCGAGCCGCCGCTGAACCTCGTCAACCTGCGCGCGGGGCTGCGCACCGAGGACGAGCACTGGGAGCTCACCCTCTGGGTGATGAACCTCACCGACGCCGACTACCAGGTCGTGTCGTTCGACGTTCCGATCGTCAGCGGATACGCGAGCATCAACGGACCGCCGCGAACCTTCGGCGCGACGTTGCGCTACAACTTCTTCTGATTCTGATGCGAGAGCTGCCGCCGTTCGAGTACGCTCCGCTCTCTCCCGAGCACCTGCGCGATCCCTATCCGCTCTTCCAGAGGGCGCATCGCGAGGCGCCGGTCTTCTTCAGTCCCGCGTTCCAGCTCTGGATCGTCACGCGCTACGACGACATCTGGACCGTGCTGAAGGACCCCGAGCGCTTCAGCTCCGCCGCTTCGACGACCGTCGGCACCGAGGTGCCCCAGGAGGTGCGGGCGGTGCTTTCGGAAGGCTACGGCGAGGTCGACACGCTCGTCACCAACGATCCGCCCGCGCACACCCGGTTTCGCTCGCTGGTGAACAAGGCGTTCACTCCCCGCCGCGTCGCCGAGCGCGAAGAGCACATCCGTGAGATCGCCGGCCGCCTGGTCGACGGCTTCGCCGGCGACGGGCAGGCGGATCTCGTCGCGCGCTTCGCGGTGCCCCTGCCGCTCACCGTGATCGCCGAGATCCTCGGCGTGCCGACCTCCGATCTCGCGACGTTCAAGCGCTGGAGCGACGACATCACGGCACGCTTGATGCCGCTTCCGCTCGAGCGGCAGGTCGAATGCGCGAGGAGCCTCGTCGAGTTCCAGCACTACGTCAGCGGCATGCTCGACGAGCGCGAGAGGGATCCGCGCGACGACATGCTGACCGATCTCCTGAACGCGCGGATCGCGGGAGTCGAGCCGCTCACGCGGGCGGAGATGCTGAGCATGCTGCAGCAGATCCTCGTCGCGGGAAACGAGACCACGACGAGCTTGATCGGCAACATGGTCGCTCTCTATGCGTACCGGCCCGACGAATGGCGCGCGATCGGCGCGGATCCGAGCCTCGCGCCGGCCGTCGTGGAAGAGGTGCTGCGCCTCGAATCGCCGGTGCAGGGCCTCTTCCGGACGACGACCGAAGAAGTCGAGCTCGGCGGCGCGACGCTGCCGAAAGGGGCGCACCTCCAGCTCCTCTACGGAGCGGCGAACCGCGACGAAGCCCACTTCCCGGAGTCCGACGAGCTGCGACCAGGCCGGCCGAACGGTGCGGCTCACCTCGCCTTCGGGGGCGGCGTGCACTTCTGCCTCGGCGCGGCGCTCGCACGCCTCGAAGGGAGGATCGCCCTCGAAACGCTGACGCGCCGCCTTCCCGAGATCCGTCTCGATCCGATTCGGCCGAGCGTGCGGCGCCCGCACTTCTTCTTGCGGGGCTTCGAGCAGCTCTGGATCACTTGGAAAGTCGTTCCTTGAGCGGCTCGCTCGCGCCGAAGCGCGCGCTTCAGGGCATTCGCGTGGTCGAATGCGGCGAAGGCGTGTCGGCGCCGTTTTGCGCTCGCGTCCTCGCCGATCTCGGCGCCGAGGTCTGGAAGGTGGAGCCGCCGGACGGCGACGTGTCGCGCACCTGGGGACCGTTTCCGGGCGGTGCACGTGATCCCGAGAGCAGCGCCGACTTCGCCCATCTGAACGCGGGAAAGAAGAGCGTACGTCTCACGGGCGAAGCGCGCGAGGATGGCGCGACGGTCGCGCGCCTGGTCGAAACGGCCGACGTCGTCGTGACGAACCTCCCGGCGGGGGCGCGTGAGCGAGTCGGCCTCGACGTCCCGACGATCGAGCGTGCGCACCCGGGGCTCGTGGTGCTCCAGCTGAGCGCCTACGGCGCCTCGGGGCCCTGGGCCGAATCGCCGGGCCAGGGCGTCAACGTTTGCGCCGTCGCCGCGATCAGCGTCATCCTCGGCGAGCCCGGGAGGACGCCGCTCTCGTTTCCGCCGGATCTGCCGGGCCTGCAAGCGGGGCTGCACGGTGCGGCGGCCGTCTTGACCGCGCTTCTCGGACGCAGGACGAGCCGTTCGGGACGCCGCATCGACGTCGCGGAAACGGACGTGCTCGCCTACTACGCCGGCGGGATGTCGCTCTTCATCCTCGGGTCCGGCGGCGCTTGGATGCGGCGCGGCTTCGAGCGCCACGGCGGGATCTATCCGTCGGGGTTCTACCCGTGCGGCGACGGCTTCGTCTTCATCGCGACGCAGACGCGCGCGCAGTGGGCGGGCTTCCTGCGGCTCATGGGCGATCCCGAGTGGGCGCACGAGGATCCGGTCCTCCAGGACGGCGTCGCCATCGGCTGGAAGCGCGCGGAGGAAGTCGATCTCCACTTCATTCCGTGGCTGCTCGATCACACGCGTGCCGAGCTGACGGAGATGGCGCGCGCCGCGGACCTCGTGCTCGGACCGATCAACGGCCCGGACGACGTCCTGGCGAGCCGCCATCTCGAGGAGCGCGGCTTCTGGGCGCACGCGCGCCTCGGCGGCTCGCGCGTTCGCCTTCCGGGGATGGGCTATCGGCTCTCTGCGACGCCCGCGGCCCTCGGCGAAGCGCCCCGCCTCGGCGAGCACGCTGCCGTCGACCTGCCGGAGCCTCGCCGGCGCGAAGCGACCACGAACGGCGCCGGGCAGGGATCGCGGCGGCCGCTCGCCGGCTACCGCGCGATCGAGTTCGGCTTCAATTGGGCAGGGCCGATGGTCGGACAGATCCTCGCCGACATGGGGATGGAGGTGATCAAGGTCGAGACCGCCGGGCGTCTCGATTTCATGCGGCACTGGAAGCACGCGCGCCGCTTCTTCCACAACGCGAACCGCGGCAAGCTGTCCGTTTCGATCGACGTCAAGAAGAAGGATGGGCGCGAGCTCGTCCGCGCTCTCGTGGCCAAGTCCGACCTCGTCTTCGACAACTTCGCGGCCGGCGTCATGGAGCGGCTCGGGCTCGGTTACGAGGACCTGCGCGCGGTGAAGCCGGACATCGTCGCGCTTTCGATGGCGATGGCGGGACAGACGGGTCCGCTTCGTCACCTGCGCGGGTTCGCGACGATCGCGACGGGGTTCGCGGGCCTCGAGGCGCAGGTCGGCTATCCCGACACCGGCCCGACGGGGCTGCCGGTCATCGGGCTCGGCGACGCGAACGCGGCGATCCAGGGCGTGGTCGCCGCCCTCGCAGCACTCTGGCACCGCGAAGAGACGGGCGAGGGCCAGCGTATCGACCTCTCCCAGGTCGAAGCGGCGACGGCGCTCGTCGCGCACTCCCTCGCGCTCCGGCAGCTCGATCCCGACGCCTCGTTCGTTCCCCGCGGCAACGAGCACGAGAGCATGGCGCCGCACGGGATCTATCCCGCCGCCGGCGAGGACCGCTGGATCGCCCTCGCGATCGGCAGCGACGCCGAGTGGGCCGCGCTCGCCTGCGCTCTCGGGGAGCCGGCGTGGGCGACCCGGGCTTCGCTCGCCACGGCTCCCGGGAGGTGTGCGGAGAGGCAGGCCATCGACGCGGAGCTCTCGCGATGGACCGCGCGGCACGACCGCGACGAGCTCGTCGACCGGCTTCGCCGCGGCGGCCTCGCAGCCTCGCCCGTGCTCGCGATCGACGAGCTCCAGACGTGGCCGCAATTCGTCGCGCGCGGTCTCGTGCGAAGCACGCCGAGCTTCGACGGTGGTAAGGAGCTGGTCTATCGCACCCCGTGGCAGCTCGCAGGCGAAGCGGAGCCGCCGAGCGGCTCGTCGCCTCGGCTGGGGGAGCACAACGACTACGTCCTCGGAAAGCTCCTGGGGCTCGAGCCCGAGCGCTTCGCCGAGCTCGTCGGTAGCGAGGTGATCCATTGACTGCGCCGGAGCTGCCGCAGTTCTCGCCGGAGTACCGCGAGCGCTTCGTCTCGCGAGGCCTCTGGCTCGATCGAACCCTGCACGACTACTTCGCCGAGGCCGTCGCCGCGGCGCCGTCGCAGGTCGCGATCGTCGAGGGCGACCGGCGCGTCACGTTCGCCGAATGGGACGACCTCGCGCGCCGCGCTGCAGCGGGCCTCGTGCGGCTCGGCCTCCGCAAGGGCGACGTCGTCACGGTGCAGCTGCCGAACTGGCTCGAGATGTGCGTCGTGCAGATCGCGCTGTCGCGCATCGGCGCGATCATCCAGCCGATGCACACCGTCTACCGCGAGCGCGAGATGGCTTCGATGCTCGAGTTCTGCAACTCGCGCGCCGTGATCGTCCCCGAGGAGCACGCGGGCTTCGCGCACGCGGCGGCTGCCTGCGCTCTGCGCGGGCAGCTCCCCGACCTCGCGCACGTGATCGTCGCGCGCGGCGAGTGCGCGGGGGCGGTGCCCTGGAGCGAGATCGCCGCAAGCGACGCCGGACTCGAAGCGTACGAGCGCGCCCATCCGGCGCACGCGGACGACGTCTTCTACCTGAACTTCACCTCCGGGACGGAGGGGGCGCCGAAGGGGTTCCTGCACACGCACAACACCCTTCTCTCGGTGCTGAAGCGCTTCGCCGAAATGCAGGCGCAAGCCGACCCGTCTTCCGCCAGCGACGTGATCCTCGCCAACAGCCCGATGACGCATTCCTTCGGCCACCTGACGACCTACCAGGTGCTCCTCCGGAAGGTGCGCATGGTCCTCGCCGCGCGCTTCTCGCCCGCGGAGACGCTGCGGCTCGTCGCCCGCGAGCGGGTCACCGCGATCTCGGGGACGCCGGCACACCTGATCAGCTTGCTGCAGCACCCGAGCTTCCCGGAGACCGACACGACGTCGATCAAGAGCGTCGGCGTGGGCGGCGCGGCGTGCCCGCCGCAGCTCATGGCGGACATCGAGAGGCACTTCGGGGTGCGCGTCGGCAACATGTACGGAATGGGCGAGAACATCGTCCACACGCGGACCCTCCCGAGCGACGCGCCCGACGTGGTGCGCGAAACGGTGGGCTTGCCGGTGCCGGGTGCCGAGCTCGAGATCTTCGCCGACGATCACGCGACCGTGCTGCCCCGCGGCTCGGTCGGCGAGATCGCGTTCCGCGGCCCGACGCTCTTCCTCGCCTACTACCGAAGCCCTTCGCTGACGCGCGCCACCCGCAACGACGACGGCTGGTTCTTCACGGGCGACCTGGGCTTCGTCGACGACCGCGGCTACCTGCACATCGCCGGCCGCAAGAAGGAGCAGATCAATCGCGGCGGGACGAAGATCCACCCGAAGGAGATCGAGGACTTGCTTCATTCCCATCCGAGTGTCGCACGCGCCGCCGTCGTCGGGATGCCGGACGATCGACTCGGTGAGCGCGTGTGCGCCTACGTCGAGCTCGTGCCGGGCGCGGGACTGTCGCTCGAGGAGGCGCGCACCTTTCTCGAGTCGAAGCGCGTCATGAAGTACAAGCTGCCCGAACGACTGGAAGTCGCCCGCGAGCTCCCGCAGACGCCGACCGGCAAGATCCAGAAGGGCCCGCTCCTCGAGGACATCGCGAGGAAGCTCGAGCGCGAAGCCGCGTCACTCGGCGGAGGCCGAGAGTGAGCTTCGGCAAGATCACCGAGGAGGGCCTCGCGAAGCTGCGCGGTCGGATCGGCGTCGAGCGGAAGGGCTCGAACATGCACCGGAGCGGCCCTCTCCATCTCACCGCGGAGACGATCCGGCGGTTCGCGCTCGGCTCGGGGGACGACAATCCGCTCTACGTCGACGGCGACTACGCCCGCGCGAGCCGCCACGGCGCACGCATCGCACCGCCGAGCATCACGGGCTTTCTCGAGCGCTCGAACGGCGCCTCCGACGGCTTCCCCGGATGCCACACGATCTGGCGCGAGGCCGCGTACGAGTGGACCCGCGCGATGCGCGCGGGCGAGACCCTCGATTCGAGCTCCTACCTCCGCCGCGTCGAGATCCTGCCGAGCAAGTTCGGCGGCGGCCGGGCCGCGGTCCAGGACTACGAGACGGTGATCGTCGACGCCGAAGCGAATCCGATCGGGCGCTACGACACCTCGTGGCACCGCTTCGAGCGCTCGAGCGCGAAGCAGGCGAGCACACTCAAGCACCGCGAGCTCCCGATGTACTCGCCGGAGGACATCGAGCGCATCAAGGCGGACTACAAAAAGGAGAAGCGGCGCGGGGCCGAGACGCTGTACTGGGAAGACGTCGAGCCCGGGGAGGAGATCCCCTTCGTCGTGAAGGGTCCGACGACGCAGATCAGCAAGTTCGCCTTCGAGAGCTGGCTCGGCGCGGGCGGCTGGTTCGTCGGCCACAAGCTCGCCTTCGAGTTGTTCGACCGGCACCCCGGCCTTCCCTTCGTGAACGAGCAGGGCATCCCCGAAGCCCCGGTCGCCATCCACTGGTCGAACGAGCGCTCCCAGAAGATCCTCGGGCTGCCCGGTGCGTACGAGTCGGGCTACGAGCGCACGAGCTGGATCGTGAACATGCTGATGAACTGGATGGGCGATGCCGGCCACCTCTACCGGCTGACGCAGCGCTATCCGACGTTCAACCTCCTCGGCGATACGACATGGTGTCACGGCACGGTCCAGTCGAAGGTCGTTCTCGACGAAGCGATCGACGGCAAGCGGCACGCCGTTCGCTGCGACGTCTGGACGGTCAACCAGCGCGGCGACACGACGACGACCGGCGAAGCCGTCGTACTCCTGCCCAGCCGCCGGCAGATTCCGGCGTGAAGGAGGCGGCGTGAAGCACGAGGTCTTGGAGGAGCTCTTCTCGCTGCGCGGTCGCGTGGCTCTCGTCACCGGCGGCGGATCGGGGATCGGTGCGGGATGTGCGCGGCGGCTCGCCGAGCTCGGCGCCGATGTCGCGGTCGCCGATCTGCGCTCGAGTGAAGCCGAACGGGTCGCCGCGATCGTCGCCGGGGCGGGTGCGAGCCCGCTCGCCTTGCAAGCCGACGTCTCGGTCGAAGGCGACGTCGCCGCGATGGTCGAGCGTACGGTCGCGGAGCTCGGCGCGATCGACATCCTGGTCAACAACGCCGGCATCTACCCGTCGCATCCGATCGCGGAGATGCCCGTCGACGAGTGGGACCGCGTATTCGCCGTGAACGTCCGCGGCGCGATGCTCTGCACGCGCGAGGCGGCGCGCGCGATGCGACTTGCGGGGCGGGGCGGCACGGTGGTGAACGTATCGTCGATCGAGTCGTTTCATCCCTCGTTCGTCGGCTTGCCCCACTACGGAGCGTCGAAGGGCGCGCTCAACATGCTGACGAAGTGTGCGGCACTCGAGTACGCGCCCGACCGCATCACGGTGAACGCCGTCTGCCCGGGCGGGGTCGAGACGGAAGGGACCCGGCAGGCCTTCGGCGACGGCTTGAAGGAGCAGCTCGAGCAGCGGATCCCGCTCGGCCGCGTCGGCCGGCCGGAGGAGATCGGCGCGGTCGTCGCATTCCTCGCCGGACCGGCCGGCGCTTACATCACCGGCGCGACTTTGGTCGTCGACGGCGGCTACCTCGTGAGCTGAGGAAGAAGGAGCATCGCGATGGCGGAAGAGAAGGACTCGTCGTACTGGATCGTGGAGCAGCAGCTCGCGCAGATCGACCCCGCGCTCGTCGACAAGTGGGGCGATCCGAACAAGCATCCGGAGACGCAGCTCTCGAAGGAGGAGCAGCGCCAGATCCTCGAGGCGGGCCGCGAGGTCTTCATCTCGCACCTCACCAAGGAAGGCTTTCCGATGGTGACGGTGCACGTCTACTGCCTCATCGAGGGCGAGCTCTGGAGCACGAGCGTCAAGGGGCGCGTCAAGGCGAGCGCCTTCAAGCGCGACCCGCGGACGGCTCTCTGCATCTCGTCGAGCGGGCTCACCCTGCCATTCGGGGGCGGCATGACGATCAAGGCGCGCGCGGAGGTGATCGAGGACCGCGCCGTCGTGGAGCGCGTCTGCGCCGAGCACGGCCGGCGCTACTACACGAGCCCGAAGGCGCAGGAGCTCTTCGCGGGGACGCTCTTCACACCGAACCGGGTCGCCCTCAAGTTCGCCATCGACTCCATCGTGAGCTGGAAGAACATCGGGATGAAGTCGGAGGCCTGACCGCGTGAGCGCGGCCGAGCACCTCTTTCGTCCTCTCCAGGTCGGCCCGATGCGGGTGCCGAACCGGATCGTCGAGACGACGTACTCGATCAACTCGGGTCGCGCCGACGGGCTGCCGGATGCGCCCTTCATCGAGCATCACCTGCGTCGAGCCCGCGGCGGCGCGGGCTGGATCGGCAACGAGACGTGGCTTCTCCCGACGCCGCTGCCGCCCGGTCGGGCCGACGAGATCCTCCCCGGCACGGGGGCGGTGCGGTTCGCGATCTACGACCATCCGGAGTTCGTCCCCCGCGTGCGCACGTTCACCGGCGCCGTGCACGCCGCCGGGGCCGTCGCGGTGATGCAGCTCACCCACCTGCAGTCGCTGATGTGTCCCTCGCCGGTGACGATGGCGCTCAACGCGGACACGATCCCGCACGCGCTCGAGGAAGAGGAGATCGAGCGCATCCTCCAGACCTACGCGATCGCCGCCGAGCGCTTTCGCGACGCCGGCGCCGACGCAATCGAGATCCACTGCGCGCACGAGACGCTGCCGCAGTGGTTCCTTTCCCCGGCGACGAACCATCGCAACGATCGGTGGGGGGGCTCGGAGGAGAACCGCATCCGCTTCGTGGTCGAGGCGGTGCGCTTCGCTCGCTCGCGCGTGTCGCGCGACGTCGCGATCGGGCTTCGGATCTGCGCCGACGAGCATCGCGAGGACGGCTACGACCTCGCCGCCATGCGACGCATGGCGGCGGCGATCTGTGCCGCAGCCGACATCGACTATCTGAGCGTCGACGTCGGATCGACCTGGGGCCGGCCGAGCTACGTTCCGCCGGTGCACGTCCCGGTCGCCGGCTTCGCTACGTACGCGGCGGCGATCCGCGAGGTGGTTCCCGTCCCCGTCGTGTACGCCGGGCGGGTGAACGACCCGGAAGTCGCGGCCTCACTCGTCGCGAGCGGGCGTGTCGATCTCGTCGGCATGACGCGCGCCCTCCTCGCCGATCCCGAGATGCCGCGGAAGCTCCGCGAAGGGCGCGCGCACGAGATCCGGAAGTGCATCGCCTGCAACACCTGCATCGGCAAGGTCGTGCACGCCGAGGTGAAGACGCCGCTCTGCGCCGTCAACCCGGTCGTCGGCCACGAGCTCGATTGGAAGGAGGAGCCGGCCGCGGCGCGCAAGCGGGTCCTCGTCGCCGGGGGCGGGCCCGCGGGTCTGGAGGCGGCGCGTGTCGCCGCGGAGCGCGGGCACGAGGTGATCCTCTGCGAAGCCTCCGGGGAGCTCGGCGGGATGATGCGTCTCGCTGCGGCGACGCCGGGCCGAAGCGCGTTTCTCGATTTTCCCGTGTTCCAGGAGGGCGCGCTCGCTCGCCTCGGCGTCGAGGTCCGGAAGGAGAAGCGGCTGACTGCCGCGGAGGTCGCGACGCTCCGGCCCGACGCGGTGATCGTCGCGACCGGCGGCGTTCCGCGACGGAGTCCTCTCACGGGCGCGAACGTCGTCGACTTCGCACGGGTGCTGCGCGGCGAGGCCGAGGTGGGCGACCACGTCGTCATCCTCTCCGAGGACGACCACATGATCACGCCCGGCGTCGCCGACTACCTCGCGGCGCAGGGGAAGCGCGTCGAGATCGCACACAAGTGGCTGATGCCGGCTTCGCAGGTCGATCGCTACACGCAGGGCGAGGTCTTCCACCGGCTCTACTCTGGCGGAGTCGTGATCCATCCATCGACGCGCGTGCGTGCCTTCGCGGAGCGCCGCGTCCGCACCTACAACGCGCACACCGGAAGGGAAGGCGCGATCGACGACGTCGACACGGTCGTCGTCTGCGTCGGTGCCGAAGCGGACGACGCGCTCTACCACGAGCTCGAGGGCACGGTCCCCGAGCTCTACCGGATCGGCTCCGCATTCGCGCCGCGCTCGATCGCCGACGCGACACAGCACGGCGCGAGCGTCGCTCGGCTGCTCTAGCTCAGCTAGGGGAGGAGGATGGACTTCCGCGACTCGAGCGAGGACGCCGCCTTCCGGGCCGAGCTGCGCGCCTGGCTTGCGCGAAGCCTCGCCGAGGCGGGAGGGCTCCCCTCGGACCCGTCGGCGGCGGCCCTCCATTCCCGCGCCTGGCAGCGCCGTCTCGCCGAGGCGGGCTACGTCGGCCTCGCCTGGCCGAGGGAATACGGCGGCCGGGCGGCACCTCCGACGCAGCAGGTGATCTTCGCCGAGGAGTGCGCGCGTGCGGGGGCGCCGCCGCTGATCAACGGAATCGCTCTCGGCATCCTCGCACCGGCGCTGATCCAGCACGGCAACGAAGCGCAGAAGCGCCGCTTCCTGCCGCGCATCCTCTTCGCCGAAGACCTCTGGTGCCAGGGCTTCTCGGAGCCGGGTGCGGGCTCGGACCTGTCCTCGCTGCAGACGCGCGCCGTCGTCGACGGGGACTTCCTCATCGTGAACGGACAGAAGGTGTGGACGAGCCTGGCCCCCATCGCGGACTGGTGCTTCCTCCTCGTGCGCACCGGCGAAGAGCGCACGGGGCCGCGCGGCATCACCTACGTCTTGATGCAGATGTCGAGCGCCGGCGTGCGCGTTCGACCGATCCGTCAGATCACCGGCAAGAGCCACTTCAGCGAGATCTTCCTCGAGGACGTGCGCATTCCGCTCGCGAACGTCGTCGGCGAGCTGCACGGCGGCTGGAGCGTGGCGCGCGCGACGCTCGCCGCGGAGCGGAGCGGGCTCTCCGGAGTGGTCGAGCTCGAGCGCTCGTTGACGGCCTTGCGCGGTCTCGCGGCGGCGCGCGGCGCCCTCGGAGACCCGGTCGTGCGCCAGCGTCTCGCCGGTCTTTGGGTCGAGAAGGAAGCGCTCAAATGCACCGGCTACCGCGTCCTGACGAAGCAGCTCCGCGGCGAGGCGCTTGGACCGGAGGCCGCGATCGGCAAGCTCGCCGCTTCGGAGTTCCGCCGCGCTGTGATGGACACGGCGCTCGAGCTCCAGGGCCCCTACGCGATGCTCGGCCGCGGCAATCCGCGTGCGCTCGAGCGCGGGCGCTGGCAGGGACTCTACCTCGACGCGCGCGCCTACACGATCGGCGGCGGCACGTCCGAGATCATGCGCAACATCATCGCGGAGCGCGCGCTGGGTCTTCCCCGCAGCGTTCCACTAACGGGAGGATTTCGATGACGACGGCTCTCGAGAGGCGGTTCTCGCTCACCGGCAAGGTCGCCCTGGTATCCGGCGCGGGGCAGGGGATCGGTCGCGGCATCGCGCTCTGCCTCGCGGAAGCGGGTGCGGCGGTCGCGGTACAGGATCTGGAGGGCGCTGCGGCGCGCCGGGTGGCAGACGAGATCCGGGCGCTGGGAGGCTCCGCCGCCGCTTCGGCGGGCGACATGACCCGGCCGGAGACGATCGACGGGTTCCTCGACACGGCGCAGAGGGAGCTCGGCCGGCCGGACATCCTCGTCAACAACGCCGGCATCTACCCGTTCTCCAGCTTCCTGGAGATTCCGCTCGAGGAGTGGGACCGCGTGCTCGCGCTGAACCTGCGCTCCGCGTTCCTCGCGACGCAGAAGGCCGGCCGCATCATGGCCGACGGCGGCCGCGGCGGCCGCATCGTCAACGTCGCGTCGATCCAGGCGCTGCGGCCCTCCGGACCGGGCGTCGCGGCGTACAACATGAGCAAGGCCGGCGTCGTGATGCTGACCAAGTCGGCGGCGCTCGAGCTCGCGGCGTTCGGTATCGGCGTGAACGCGGTCGCACCCGGGATCGTCGCGACGCCGGGAACGAAGACGATCATCGACACCAACCAGCTCGGCGACCCGAAGGACCTGGTCCCTCTCGGCGGGCGCTGGGCGACGACCGACGACGTGGCGGACGCCGTCCTCTATCTCGTGAGCCCCGCCGGCGCTTACGTCACGGGCGAGACGATCGTGATCGACGGCGGCTACCTGCTGAAGTGAGAGGAAGCACATGATTCATCCCGACGACGAGTATCGGCACGCTTGCCCCGACGAGATCCGCCACCTGCTCTGGGGCGACACGCTCTGGGTCAGCGTCGTCGATCGCGAAGCCAACGTCTTTGGCGTCAATCACTTCCACCTGACCAACAAGGGCTACGGCCGCTTCGAGGCCCTCTACGTGATCGACGGCGTGCAGCAGCTCTACGGCAACAAGTTCCCGCTCGTCGTCGCACCCGACAAGGGTCCGTGGAGCGACGGCCGGCTCTCGTACGAGGTCGTGAAGCCGCTCGAGGAGATCCGTATCCAGCTCGACGGCCCGCGCTACGGCTTCGACCTGACGTTCCGCGGGCGCTTCCCCGTGTTCGACTACCACGACAGCGTGCACGGGAATCCGCTCGGTCGCTTCCACACCTACGGCGGCCACTTCGAGCAGGGCATGCTCTGCACGGGCTCGTTCGAGATCCGCGGCGGGCCGTGCAAGGGAGAGACCCGCCGGATCCACAGCTTCGCGCACCGCGACCACTCCTGGTCGACGCGCTTCGCCGACGAGCCGTCCTGGGAGACGGAGCACGGAGATCATCCGGCGCACTTCTGGCCGTCGATCCAGCTCCCCGACAAGCACATCAATGCCTTCGGGATCATGGAGGTCGGCGGCATGGGCCTGCCTCCGGGCGAGCGACCGGTCGGCGGCTTCTGCTCGACGGCCGAGGGCTCGCGCGCGATCCTCGACGCTTCCGCGGAGATCCTCACGGAAGACGACCGGCGTGTCGCCGCGGCATTCCGTTACCGGATCGTGCTGCCCGACCGGCAGGTCGTGCACGTCCGCACCGGCCGCAAGCACGGCCAGGTGAAGCTCTGGGACCGCGGCGAGAACGACCTCGAGAATCGCCTCGACTGCTACGAGCCGTTCTTCGACTTCGAGGTCGAGGAGACGGGCGAGCGCGGCTACGGCGTCGCCGAGTACTCGATCCAGCCGCCGCGCCCGCGCTGGCTCGTGTGACGTCGCGAGGGGAGGACGCCGTGAGCGAGCAGGAAGCCTGGGAAGACCTGAACGCCTTTCGCATGAGCGATGCCGACGCCTGGGAGGTCGTCGCGCGCGCCGCCGGCTGCACGGTGACCTTCGCGCGAAAGGACGGCCACACGATCGGCGTCTGGGTGTCGCACGCGGTGCTCGACGGCGATCTCTACGTCAGCACGACGGCGAATCGCCCGAAGACGCGGGCATGGCTGCGCGACCCGCGGATGTCGGCGTGCTTCGCGGTTCCCGGGGTCGGCTCGGTGACGGTCGTCGGGAGGATCGCGCTCGGCGAGGAGCCGCGGCTCCGCCGCCGCTTCCTCGAGGCGCTGTGCGATCGTCTCGCCATCCCGGCGGAGGCACGTGCTTCGTGGATCGGCCACATGGACACGGAGGGGCGGGTGATCGGCAAGGTCGCGGTCGAGAACCTGATCACCTTCGACGAGCGGAAGCTCGAGTTCTGAGCGAGAGGACCGGGGTCGTGAGCGAGATGGGAGACGCGCTGGCGCGGTTCATCGCCGAGGCGACCGGTGGGCCGGCGGAGGTGAGCGACATCGCCCGCATCCCCGGCGGGTTCTCGTACGAGACCTGGACGGCGCGGGCGAAGTGGTGTTCCGGCGAGAGCCGGGTCGTCGTTCGCCGCGAGCCGCGCGGCGGCGTCCTCGAGCCGTACGACGCGACGAAGGAGTACCGCATCCTGAAAGCCCTCGCCGGCACGACGGTGCCGGTGCCGCGCGCTCTCTGGCTCGACGAGACGGGTCGAGTCCTCGGCAGACGCTTCTACGTCATGGAGTTCGTCGAGGGCGAAGTCCCGCTGCCGTGGGACGAGTCGATCTCGGACGAAGTGCGCCGCGAGATGCACTGCCAGTTCACCGACCTCCTCGCCGAGCTCCACACCGTGGAGTGGCATGGGCTCAGCCTGGATTTCCTCGGCGTTCCCGCGGATCCCGCCGACCCCGCCGCGCTCGAGCTCGACCGCTGTCGCGAGGTGCTCGACCGCGTCGCGCTCCGCCCGTATCCGTTGCTGCAAGAGATCCTCGCCTGGCTCGACGAGCGCCGGCCGCGGGCGCCGCGCCTGTCGCTCGTCCACGACGACTACCGGATGGGAAACTTCGTCTGGCGCGACGGGCGGATCGTCGCTCTTCTCGACTGGGAGCGCGCCTTCGTCGGCGACCCGATGACGGATGTCGCGTTCACGCGTCTCGAGAACCTCGCCGGCTGGTGCAGCGTCGCCGGCGAAATGGCCGCTCGCTACACCGCGCGATCGGGGATCGAGGTCGGCGAGGAGCGAGTGTCGTACTACTCCGTGCTGGAGCAATTGAAGGCGACGCTCGTCGGGCTGACCGGTCTACGTGCCTTCGCGGACGCGCGCACCAGCGATCTTCGTCTCGTGCAGATCGGCGAGTTCGCCGAGCGGGCGATCGCGCCGCTCGCGGCCGGGATCGGAGTCGGACGATGAGTGTGCGGACTCTGGCGGCGGAAGCGTTGCTGGCGGGAATGGCGCGCTGCGTTCGCGAGTCGATCCTTCCCGCGCTCGCCGATCCGCACGCGCGTACGCAGGCCGAAGTGCTGGCCGTGCTCCTCGACGGTCTTCCGGCCGCGCTCGACGAGTCGAGCCGTGCGGCGGCGCGCGCGGACGGCGACGCGGCGCGCGCCGTCCTGGCGGAGCTGGGCGAACCCGCGAAGCCGCCGCCCGATCCGTCCGCGACCCTGGCGGATGTCGTCGCCGACACCCATGCGTTGCACGCGGCTCTGGCCGGTCTCGCCGCACGCACGCGCGCCGCCGGCGCGAATCAGACGCTCGAGCGACTGCAGCGCTATTTCCTCGCGAGTGCGCTCGCCGAGCAAGCGACGACTGCCGAGCAGGCGGGCGATTTCGCGAAGCTCAGCGCGAAGGAAGATGCGGCGCGCCGCGGAGGCGGCGGCGAGGCGAGCGGAGGAGGCGACTGATGGCGACGATGCGCGGAGCGGTCCTGGTCGAGCCCTACTCGATCCGGCTGGAGGAGTTTCCCAAGCCCGAGATCGACGACGACGGCGCGGTCGTCATCCGAACCGAGGGGGTCGGAATCTGTGGCAGCAACCTGCACTGGTGGACCGGCGGCGGTCCGGCGACCCGGCTGATGACGTTTCCGATGATCGGCGCTGGCGGACACGAGTTCGCCGGCGTCGTCGAAGCCGTCGGAGCGCGCGTGACGCGCGTGAAGCCGGGCGACCGGGTGACGATCGACCAGTTCGAGAGCCGCTCGTGCGGCGCCTGCTCGCAGTGCACGACGGGTCTCTTCACACAGTGCGAGAGCATCGCCGCGCCGGGCCTCGAAGGGTTCTTCGACTATCTCAAGTTCACCGAGCGGGGCCTGTATCGGATCCCTGACGGCATCGAGACGCACGTTGCCGCGCTGGTGCAGCCCTACGCGTGCTCGGTGAGTGCCGTCCGCCGCGCCGGGCTAGTCGGCGGCGAGAAGGTGGTGGTGCTCGGCGCCGGCGTGCTCGGACTTTGCGCCGCGGCCGCGGCCAAGGCGCTCGGCGCGGAGCGGGTCATCGTCACGGCGAAGTACGAAGCCCAGAAGAAGCTCGCGAAGCGCTTCGGCGCCGACGTCGTCGTCGAGAGCGACGCCGCGGACCTCGTCGACCGCTTGCTCGCCGAGACCGCCGGACGGGGTGCCGACCTCGTCGTCGAGACCGTCGGCAGCCACGCCCCGACTCTCCGTCAGGCGCTCGAGATCGTCCGCCCGGCGAGCAAGGTCGTCGTGCTCGGGCTCTGGGACGACCTCGTGCCGATCGACTCGTGGCAGGCGATCCTGAAGGACGCGACGGTCCTCTTCTGCCTCAACCACGGCGTGATCGGCCACAAAGCGGACTACGAGCTCTGCCTCGACTGGATGGCGAGCGGCAAGGTGCCGGCGCAGGAGCTCGTGACGCACGTCCTGCCGTTCGCGGAGCTGGAGGAGGCCTTTCGCCTCGCCGCCGACAAGCGGAGCGGGTGCGTCAAGGTCATCGCCCGACCGCACTGACGAGCCATGTCCGACGCGCTCTCGATTCTCGCGCCGCACTTCTTCCAGGTGGCGTACGTCGTCCCGGATCTCGCTCGCGCGGAGGCGTGGTTCGAGCGCGTGCTCGGTGTCAACCACTTCGAGCGCTTGGAAGGCGTCGTGCTCGGCGACGGCTGCCGGCACCGCGGTGCCGCTTCGAACGGGGTGCTCGACCTTTCGCTCGGCTACCTCGGGGACACGCAGCTCGAGCTCGTGCGGCCCGCCGGCGGCGTGACGCTGCACGGCGAGTTCCTCGAAACGGGCGGCCGCGGCTTGCACCACGTCGCCTTCGCCGTTCCCGATTTCGCAGCGGCGACGGCGCGGCTCACGGCGGAGCTCGGTCCCCCCGCCGCGGACGGCGTCCTCGCCGGCGGCATGCGCGTCGAGTTCGCGTACTACGAGTGCACCGAGGCCGGGGCTTCGTTCGTCGAGGTCCTCGGCTTCGACGAAGCCGCACGCGCCTTCATGTCGGATTTGAAGGAGAAGAGCCGGCGCGCGACGGCGCGCCGCTGAGGAGGACGCCCGCTTGGTCGATCCACGAGACGAGTACCTGCACCACGCACCGGACGTCGAGAAGGGACTCTGGAGCGACAACTTCTGGCTCTCGATCTGCGACCGCGAAGCGGACGTGTTCGGGGTGAACCACGTGCACGCGAGCACGAACCGCGGCTACGCGCGCTTCAGCACGATGCTCGTGATCGACGGCGTGCCGATGCCGTGGGCGAACAAGGTCGCATTGCCGGAGGACGTCCGCACGGGTCCGTTCGCCCGGCTCGGCGAGGGGCACATGACCTACACGGTCGTCAAGCCCCTCGAGGAGATCCGCTTGACCTACGACGGGCCGCGCTACGGATTCGACTTGACCTATCGCGGCCGCTTCCCCGTCTTCGACTACCGCGACTGCCTCGGCGGCAACCCGCTCTCGGGCGCGATGTACTACGGCGGCCACTACGAGCAGGGCCTTCACTGCCGCGGCGAGCTCGAGGTGCGCGGCGGCCCGCGTCCGGGACGGCGCACGATCGACAGCTTCGCGCACCGCGACCATTCGTGGACCTACCGCTTCAGCCGGGAGACGCCCTGGGAGCTGCCGGCCGTGACCCGGCAGGAGAGCCTCGGGCACTTCTGGCCGTCGGTGCAGCTCGCCGACAAGCACCTGAACGCCTTCGGCTGGATGAACCCGGACTTCGCCGCGCCGATCCCGGGCGCTCCGAAGGCCGGCGGCTTCCTCTCGGATGCGCGCGGCAGCCGCCCGATCCGCGACTGCACCTGCGAGGTGCGTCTCGAGGACGACGGGCGGACGGCGATGAGCTTCCGCTACCGGTTCACTCTGCCCGACGGCGAGGTGGTGCACGTCCGCAGCGGACGGAAGTACGCGCAGACCGTGAACGGGCTCATGCGCGGGGAGAACGACGCCGAGTGCACGATGGACTGCTACGAGGCGTTCTTCGATTTCGAGGTCGAGGAGACCGGCGAGCGCGGCTACGGCTGCGCCGAGTACTCGATCATGCCTCCCTTTCCCCGCTGGCGGTACTGAGATGAGCGACGACACGGAGCCGATTCTCGCGATCGACGTGATGAACCACCCGATCGAGGCGAAGCGGAGCCTCGGCGGCAATCCCTTCGAGTTCGAAGAGTTCAAGATCATGCTCGGCACGACCTTCAAGGCGGCCGCTCCGGCCGGCGGCGGGAAGGGCGCGGCGCGCGAGCGCGCCGCTTCGATCCTCGCCGGGCACGAGTCGGTCGGGGAGCTCGTCCGCGACATGGACGCGCTCGGCTACGAGTCGATCGTCATCACCGCGACGAAGATGTGGTCCTACCGCTACCACCACCGTCTGATCCTCGACTACTCCGTCGACGACGTCGGCGAGCTCGTCGCGGAGGCGAAGGGGCGCATCATCGGCGCGGCGAGCTACGACCCGTGGCGCATCGAGGAGAGCCTGCGCGACGTCGAGAAGGGGGTCCGCGAGTACGGCTTCAAGTACGTCTGGTTCCACCCGCTGTCGTTCGGCATGGCGCCGAACGACCGCCGCTTCTACCCGCTCTACGCGAAGTGCAACGAGCTCGACATCGCGGTCGGCATGCAGGTGGGGCATTCGGCGGAGGTGCTGCCGTCGGACGTCGGGCGGCCGATGCTCGTCGACGACGTCGCGATCGACTTCCCGAACCTGCGCATCAACCTCTCGCACACGGGCTGGCCCTGGATCGACGAGTGGTGCTCGATGCTCTGGCGCCACCCGAACGTGTACGGCGACATCTCCGCGTACTTCCCGAAGAGCCTCGACGAGCGGCAGGTCCGCTTCATGGACGGCTCGCGCGGCCGCGCAAAGGTGCTCTTCGGCACGAACGGCCTCGGCTTGAAGCCCTGCGTCGAGCAGTTCCGGGCGCTGCCGATCAAGGACGAGACGAAGCGGCGCGTGCTGCGCGAGAACGCGCGCGAGTTCCTGCGGCTCGGCTGAGACGCGTCAGGGGGAGAATCGCATGGGTACGCTCGAGGGAAAGGTCGCGGTCGTCACCGGCGGCGGCTCCGGGATCGGCTTCGCGATCGCGCGGCGCTTCGCCGAGGAGGGCGCGCGGCTCGTGCTCGTCGGCCGCCGGCGCGAGCGACTGGAACGTGCGGCGGCCGAGATCGGCCGCGGTGCCGCCGGCATCCCGGCCGACGTCGGCGTCGAAGCCGAGGTGAAGGCGGTCTTCGACCGCTTGGAGCGCGTCGATCTGTTGGTGACGTGTGCAGGGGGCGCCGTCTTCGGGACGATCGACGGCCTTCCGCCCGAGGAGTGGAAGCGTCTCTTCGAGGGCCGCTTCTTCGGGCAGATCTATGCTTGTCATCACGCCGTCCCGAAGATGCCTGCCGGTGGCGTGATCCTCCTCTGCTCCGGCATCGCCGCGGCGGCGCACGTGCCCGAGTACAGCGGCGGCTCGGCGCTCTGCGGTGCCGTGAACGCGCTCGGGCGAAATCTCGCGGTCGAGCTCGCGCCGCGCGGCATCCGCGTGAACGTGATCTCGCCCGGGCTGATCGAAGGGACGGAGATCGAGAACAACCTGGACGGCGAGAAGCTCATGCAGTTCTGGCAGAGCACGGTGGATCGCATTCCCGCGAAGCGCGCCGGGCGTCCGGGCGACACGGCGGAAGCGGCACATTTCCTCGCGACCTGCGCGTACGCGAGCGGCATCGTCCTGGACGTCGACGGAGGGTGGACGGCGGCATGAAGACTTCGAGCGGATGGTTCCGGCGGAGCGCCTTGCTCGTGCTCCTGGGATCCGGCGCGGTCGGCGCGGCGGAGGTGCAGACGGGCACGGTCGTCGTGGTCGCGACCGGGTTCGAGTCCGAGAAGGGCGAGGTGCTGATCCAGCTCGCCAATTCGCGCGCCGACTACGAAGCGGACGACGACGGCTTCAAGCTCGCGAAGATCAAGGCCTCGGGCGGCAAGGCCGAGCACCGCTTCGAAGGCGTTCCGTACGGCGAGTACGCGATCAAGATCTTCCACGACGAGAACTCGAACGAGGAGCTCGACATCGGCTGGACCGGCCCGGAGGAGGTCTACGGCTTCTCGAACGGGGCCCGCGGCACGCTCGGTCCTCCGGACTGGGACGATGCCAAGTTCACGCTCCGCGAGCCCGAGCACACGGCGAAGATCGAGGTGAAATAGACATGGCAGAACCGCAGGATACCGAGGGCATGGTCAGAGGCGCTCTCGAGGCGTTCAATAGCGGCGACACCGAAGCGTTCCTGGGCCGCTTCAGCGACGACATGCGCTTTCGCATGAACGGCACGCACGGTTTCTCGAACCCCTGCGCGAGCAAGGCGGAGTTCGTCGATCTGGTCGGGCGTGTGGTGGCCGGTCTCTCGGAGATGATCCAGCTCGAGGTCGAGAGCTTTCACGTCGCCGGAGAATGGGTGATCTGCGAGGCGGCGGGCCGCGCGAAGACGACCGCCGGCGAGCCGTACCTGAACTCGTACTGCATGCTCTGGCACGTGCGCGACGGCAAGATTGTCGAGCTGAAGGAGTACAACGACTCGGCTCTCATCGAGCGGATGTTCTTCCCCGAAGGCCGATGACCTCCGGCCGCTGCGCTGCCGGAGCGGCGTTGCTCACCGCAGCCCTCGCTTCGGCGTGCGGCGACGCTACGCCGCCGTCCGCGGTGCAAGACGAGCCGCAATGCGCGCGGGTCGTGGTCGAGCGGATCGCGCTCCGCGCGGATCCGGCGTGCTCGGCCGCGAGCCACCCGCTCGCGCGGAGCCATTTGCCCGATCTCACCCTGACGCCGGGCCTCTGTTACACGACGGGCTCGGTGCGGGCCGAGCTCGTCGACTCGACGGGCCGCTCGCTCGCCGTGCGCATCACGGCCTACTCGGGCATCAACGGCAATCCCGTCGCCGGCGCGAGCCTGGCGCCGTTTCCCGCTCCGCTCCTCGATGCGAGCGGCGCGACGCGAGCGCTCCTTTCCGTGACCGCGGCGAGCGTCATCGAGGTGCGCGACGAGAGCGGCGCCCGGGAGATCGGTGCGCTCTTGACGCGCGACGCGGGCTGGGCCGAGCTCGATCCCGCGACGGCGCTGCCGAGCTTCGTGACGGAGCGACTCGTCGTGACCGGCGGCAGCGGCGCGCTCGCCGGTGTCGTCGGCGAGGTGCTCGCGAGCGGAGACGAGTTCGTCGCCGGCGCTCCGGCGACCGGGTCGCTGTGCGGCGCCGAGCTGCTCGACCGCCTGCGGGGAGAGGCTGCCTGAAGCCGGTTGCGGTGTCGCATGAAGAGGATCCTTGCTTTCGAGCTCGGGGCGAAGTGCCGTCGGGAAGGTACGGAGCTCGTGCCCGTGGTCGCGGGAGGGGCTGGGCGCGCTTCCGGGCGCACCTGCTCCCTTCGGCAGGTGCCAGCGCTTTGGACCGCCGTCGGGATGCGACGGCGGTCCGCGCCGCGACGATGATCGAACCAAGCGAGGCGCCCTCCAGCGCGCCCAGCCCCTCCCGCTCGCTCTTCTCGCGTCGACGAGATCTTCGACTGTCGCGCGAGAGAGCCGAATCCGATCTTTCGGCGACGGCGCGCTCTTCTCGAACGCCTCGTGCGACACTCGCGACGAAGTGCGAAGAACGACATCGGTCGACGGGAGACGGTTCTCGTCCGCGAGGAAGCGACCTCCTGCTCGGTCGCCGTGAGCGCCTGCCCGCCGAACGCGTCACGCGAGCGGGTTACGCCAACGGAGTCCGGGAAAGCGCGCGAAATCGGCGTCGTTCGAGAGGAGCTCGCACTGGTGTTCGATGGCGAGCGCAGCCAGATGAGTGTCGGTGGTCATTCCTCCGGCGACACCCGTCGCCGAGAAAAGTTGCCGGAGAACGGCGAGGTGCCGCGGTCCCGGATCGAGAACCTGGACGTGCTCGCGTTCGAGCCAGGTCGCGACATGGTCGAGCGCTTCTACGGGGTCCACCGGATCGACGAGCACCGACGCATGCGTGATCAGACGCACGAACCCAAGAGAGACGGCCCAAGCGATGCCGACCGGCTGCTCACGCGTCAGCGTCTCCTCCCACCAGGCGCGCGCGGAGGCGTGACGAGGCGCCGCCTCGTTGTGCGCGTATACGAGGAGGTTCACGTCGGGCAGGATCACCGCGCGCGGTCGCCTCGATCGCGCGCCTCGAGATCATCGACGAGCTGGTTCAGCCGCTCTGGATCGACACCTGGCCGGAAGCGGCTCGCGAACGTCCGCACCCGGAACGGCGTGGTCGCGCTCTGCGTGCCCGTCGACGAAAGACCGCGGCGAAGCACCGCGTTCACCACTTCCTTGAAGGGCCGGCCCTGGCGGTGCGCGAGCCGGCGAAGCTTGTCGGCGACGTCGTCGTCGAGAGTGAGAGTCGTACGCACCGCCGCATCATGATGCGCACGATTGCTGATGTCAAGATGCGTGAGCGCGATGCACCTCGCCGGAAGGACGATGCATCCCCGCCTGCTGCGTTGCGCCTCCTCGGCATAGCCTACGGCTATGACTCGTCGGGGCGCCTTGCAGGCGGGGCGCCTTGCAGGCGGGGCGCCTTGCAGGCGGGGCGCCTTGCAGGCGGGGCGCCTCGATCTTCCGGCTCGGTCCGGGAATGGATTGATTCACAAACTCTCAGTCCTCGAGCCGGTTGGCGTTGGCGATGTCGCCGGCCTGCGGGTCTTCCTCGACGAGGAACGAGCCGACGAGCCGGCCGGAGCCGTTCTCGCGCGGCCAGGCGCCGCAGACGAAGGGCTCGCCCTCGAGTGAGAGCGTCGCATTGCCGACTTTTGGATTGGCGGCGGTGAAGTAGGCGTCGGCGCGGCCGGTCGTGTACGCGACGCGGCTCGCCGGCGGGTAGGTCGCGAGGACGCAGTCGTCGCCCGCTCCGGCGAGGAGCTGCACGAAAGCCTGCTCGCACTCGAGCGTCATCGCGCCGGCGGGGCCCGGCTCGCCGAGTCCCGTCGTGATCACGACCGGATTCCCCTGCGTGCCCGGACCGGCGCTGTCCTGCACGGTGAGCGTGTCGGCGGCGGTGCCGCCGTCGCAGTCGAGGAGTCCCGTGCAACCGTCGAGGCGAACGCAGTAGGTCCCGTAGGTCCCGCCGAGGATGGCCGCGGAGAAGTAGGAGGGGCCCGCGACCGAAACGGGCGCGACCAGGCCCTCGTCCGGCGCGCCGGCGACGAGATCGATCACTCCCCGTAGCTCGCCAAGTGGCGTGCCGGCCCCGAGGGCCGACGAGTAGAACGAGCCGCCGAAGCTGAAGTGGCGCGTCCCGAGCGCGCCGTCCCCGACGCGGCAGGCGAGCGAGCAGTCGCCTCCGGGCGGATCGCACTCCTCGCCGCACTCGGCGCTCGGAACTCCGTCTCCGCAGCTCGAGCCGACTTCGAGCGCGCACGCCGGCGAGCAACCGTCGCAGGCATCGAGGTTGCCGTCGTCGCACGCTTCGCCGCCGCAGAGGTCGCCGTCCCCACAGGCCGCATTCGAACGGCACGCCGCCGAGCAGCCGTCACAGCCGGTCGAGTTGCCGTCGTCGCACTCCTCGCCGGCATCGACCACGCCGTCGCCGCACGTCGGGATGCGCTGGCACGCCGCGGAGCATCCCTCGCCCGGTGGATCGCACTCCTCGCCGCAGGCGGCCACGCCGTCGCCGCAGCGCCAACCCGACTCGACCGAGCCGTCCCTGCTGCAGCCGTCGCAGTCGTTCTGGTTGCCGTCGTCACACGCCTCGGCGCCGCACGCCGCACCGTCGCCGGGGCCGGTCTCGAGCCGACACGCGGCCGAGCAGCCGTCGCAGCTCGCCGCGTTGCGGTCGTCGCACTCTTCTCCGAGCTGCACGGCGCCGTCGCCGCAGTCGCCTTCCCGCTCGAGGAGCTCGATCCGGATGAGCCGGCCGGTCCCCTCTCGATCGGGAGCGATCTCGCCGTCCGACGTGCACGTCCAGATGCTGCCGTCGTCGCCGATCTCGATCTCGCGGGTGAAGTCGACCGGCGTCGGAAGCGGGATGATCGTCCACTCTTCGGTGGACGGCCGGAAGCGGATCATCGAGTCGGAGTTCGAGCCGGTGATCCACACGTCGCCGCTCGCGCGATCGACGGTGATCGCGTACGGCAGCTCGCTGCCGCGCGGGTGGGTCGGCAGCGGATACACCGTCCAGCTCTCGGTCTTCGGATCGAAGCGGCCGAGCACCGAGGCGCCGTATCCCGGTACCCAGACGACGCCGTCGGGGCCGACGAAGAGACGGCGCGGGCCGTCGAAGGGCGGCTGCCACGAGCGCACCTCGCCGGTCTCGGGATCGATCCTGCCGATGCGGTGGCCGAAGAGCTGCGACCACCAGATCGACTGGTCGGGCGCGACGTCGAGGCCGTACGCGACGGGAATCGGGACGCCGCTGACGGCCGGGTCCGCCAGTGGGAGCCTGAAGTAGCGGAACTCGCCGGTCGCGGGATCGAAGCGCGCGACGTGATTCGAGCGCGTCAGCGTCTCCCACAAGATGCCGGCGTCGTCGAACCGCAGCGTGTGCGGATACGAGCCGAGGTCCTCGCCGAGACGCGGATGCGGGTAGTGCGTGAACTCTCCCGTCTCGACGTCGAGACGGATCAGCTCCTCGGGACCGGGCGCGGTGATCCACATCGAGCCGTCCGCCGCGCGCTCGACGGAGTGGCCGCCGCCCGCGAGCGGATGAGCCCGACGCTCGTTCGTCGCAGGATCGAGAGCGTACATCCCCGGCACCATGAAGACGGTGCCGTCGGCGGCGAGCTCGAGGTCGTGACAACCCGGACGCTCGACCGGATCGATCTCCCATTCGGTGATGACCGCCCGGACGGCGTCGCCGCTCGGCGCCGGCGGCGCCGCGAAGCGCGGATAGATCGCACCGGGTCCGAAGGTCTCGAGGAGAGTCGGGCGTAGAACCGGCCGCGTCTCGTCGAAGAACGGCACTCCTCCGTAAACGGTCATGCGATCGATGACCGCGTGCCAGTCGTCGGCGGAGCGCGGCTCGCGGAACTCGTGGCTCCCGATCTGGTGGCAGTTCGCGCAAGCGCGGCTGAAGTCTCCTCGGACGCGCGCGCTCGGCCACTCGATCAGCGAGTAGAAGTAGTTGGCGGGGAGCTGCGCGTTCACGTCCCGCGCCGGCGCCAGCGTGAAGTCGACGGAGGCTCCTCGGTCGGCCGGGACGTCTTCCCGGAAGGATTCCTCGTAGCCGACGAGCCTTGCGCGAACGCGATACGCTCCCGCGTCGAGAGCGGGAAGCCGGAAGCGCCCCTCGCCGTCGGTGAAGACGCTCGTGCTCCTCGCCGCGGCGTCGTCGTAGGCGGTGACCATCACGCCCGAGAGGGCCGCTCCGCCTTCGGTGGTCACTCGCCCGCCGAGGCCCGTGCCCGACGGCGATCCGCCGGAGCTCGAGTCTCCGCATCCCGCCCAGGCGATTGCGACGATCGAGAGGAGCCCGGCCCGCCACGAGTGCGTCATGGCGTCTGATGCCACGGGTACGCGAACGGCGCCAGGCCCCGTGTTGCTCGCGCCGATGGCGCGGCAGAAGGCGATGCTCGCCGTGGCCCCGGCTGGTCCTGCGTCGAGCGATGGGCTACGCCGTCTGCCGACGCAAGATGAGCCACGACCTGATCATCGTCGGCGCCGGAACGGCGGGCTGCGTCCTGGCGGAGCGGCTCACGAGCTCCGGCAAGCTTCGGGTCCTCTTGCTCGAAGCCGGCGGTCCGCCGACCAATCGCTTCGTCTCGATCCCGGCCGGGATGCCGAAGCTCTTCAAGAGCGAGTGCGACTGGGCGTTCGAGAGCGAGCCGCAGGCCGCGGTCGGCGGGCGGCGCGTCTTCACGCGGCGCGGCAAGATGCTCGGCGGCTCCTCCAAGTTCCTCGAGCCGCCGCGTGAGCACGGATTCACGCTCGCGCCGGCCGTGGCGGCGCCTCGCTCGCGCGGGCGGCTCGGCCTGCGGAGCCCTGATCCGCTCGCGCCGCCGGTGATCGACCCGGGGTTTCCGCGGCCTCGAAGGCCTCTGGATCGCCGACGCGTCCGTCATGCCGTCGGTGCCGCGCGGACACCCGAACGCCGTGGTCGCGATGATCGCGGAGCGCGCTTCGCGGTGGATCGAGAGCGCGCTCTGACCGAATCGTGGCGGCGCTTGCGGATTCGTTCTCGGGCGACCCGCAGCGCGCTCGCGAATCGCGGAGCGCTCGACCCGTGAATCTCTCCTTGGCGTCAGCGGAGCGGATTGCGAACCGTCAATCCGCGAAAGCGGGAGAAGTCGCGGTCGGCCGTCCATAGCTCTTCGATCGCGTGTTGCCGGCACAACGCTGCGATCCGCGCGTCATGGACTCGTGGGCCGACGACTTTCGAGTCGCGCAGCACCTCGGCAAGGACCTCGGCGTATCCGTCAACCTCGGCGAGCAAGACGGTCGTCGGAAAGGCGGTCCAGCTCACGACGGCGCCGAGTGCCTCCGCGAGCGGGGAGGGTGGATCGAAGATCCGGGGGTGCGTCGCAATGGCGAGGAACTCGTGGACGCAAGGCCATGGGAGTCCCCAGGGCTGGCGCGCCGCTTCCGTCAGCCGCGCGGTCGCCGCCTCGTGCCACGGCGACTCTTCGCGATGCGCGTAAAGAAGGATGTTCGTATCGACCGCGATCACGCGCCGCGGCCTTCGTACGCCAAGTCCCGCAGACGGGCCCAGTCGTCCCACGACAAGCCGGGACGGAGGCCGCGACCGCGAAACGTGTGCGTCGACAATCGCGGTTCGAGCTTCCTCTTGGACTCGCCCCGCAACGTCTCGCGAAGTGCGTCCTCGACGACCTGCTTGAGCGTCGTGCCTCGACGGGCCGCCAATCGCTTCGCACGCTCGAGGAGAGCATCGGCAATATCGATGGTCGTCTTCATATGGGCCACCCATACTGCGCGTCGCTGGGCGGTGCAAGCTGAGCGTGAGGCGCGCCGGGGGCGCTGAAGGTCAGGAGGCGAAGCGGCCCTGCGCCTGGAACGCCGCGACGAAGGGCGCGTAGTCGGCCGGCTGCTGCTCCGTCGTGAGGCGCCCCGGCGGGAACGTCACCCAGGGCTGTGCGCTTCGAGTCCAGATGTCGCCGACCGGCTCGACCCAGCTCGTGTCGTCGAGCGTCCCGCCGCGCAGGCTCAGGACGCCGATCGACGGCGTCTGGCCGTGCGCGATCCGGCTGCCGCAGGCGCCGCAGAACCAGCCGAACCGTCGATTCCCCGCGTCCGAGGTACACTCGACCTTCTGCGGCGTACCGGCGACGAACGAGAAGCCCTGCTCGAGGATCGTCACCGGCGTCGAGAACCCGCCGCCGCCGATCTTCTGGCAGTTCGTGCAGTGGCAGTTGTAGACCATGACCGGCGCGAGGCTCACGCGATAACGAAGCGCGCCGCACTGACATCCGCCTTCGAGGGGGAGGGTGACCATGCTCGCGTCGTTATCATCGCGCCCCGCGTGACGAAACCTGCTTGAGTTGTGGCATGTTGTGTGCCAAAAAATGCGTGTGATTCCCAAACGCTTCGCGAAGTTGCTTTCGTCGACGGCTCTCGCCGCTCTTTCCGCCGCTCTGGGATGCGGCGGGGACGACGGAATCGCCACGGTCACGGCGGACGAGATCGCCGTCGCCCACACGCCGCCCGGCGGCTACGGCGACGTGATGCCGCCGCCCATCCTCGCGCGTTGCACCGAGCCTCTGGTGGACGAAGCGCCCGATCTGCGCGGCATCTGGGCGACGGAGGAGTTGCAGGTGAGCGGCGAGCCCGCTCCCCCCGAGCACGCGCTCTGGCAGCACGTCGAGCGGATCGAGCAATGCGGCAACCGCGTCGTCGTCACCTCGACGGGCGTGATCCACGACATGCGCGCCGACGGAACCGTGGAGAACGGCGTGCACGACGTCTCTGCGATCGACTTCCGGCCGATCGACGTCGTCGCGACCTTCGAGGACGGGGTGCTCGTCCTGCGGCCGGTCGGTGTTCCCGGCGTCGAGGTGACGCGCGAGCGCGACGGCGAAGCGCTGGTCTGGGTCTACGGACCCTTCGCCATCGTGCGCTTGAAGCGCGTCGACGACTGAGCGTCCGCCGGCCCGCGGCGTACGTGGCCCGCCCTCCCGCTGGGTTCCGGATGAAAATCGAATACGATCCCGAAGCCGATGCTCTCCATATCCAGATCCGGGCGTGACGAGTCCCCGGAGGAGCGCCGGCGCAGCGCAGCGGCGCGCCGGCGCTCCGCTCACGCCGGGTGGAAGTACGGCACGTGCGTCTCGCTGCGCGCCTCGAACTCGACTTCGACCGCCATGCCGACCGCGACCGTGTCCGGCGTACAGCCGCGCAAGCCGGCCATCATCGTCGGGCCCTCCGCGAGCTGAATGAGCGCCACGAGGTACGGCACGTCGCCGGCGAACGCCGGCGAGAGCGGATGGCGCACCACGCTGTAGCTCCGGATCACACCGCGGCCGAGCGCGGCGAACGACTCGAGCCGCGCGCAGAGGCAGGACGAGCAGAAGCGTCGCGGCGGAAATTGCACCCGCCGGCATTCCGAGCAGCGCTGCAGCCGGAGCTCGCCGCGCCGGCAACCCTCCCAGTAGTCGCGCGTCTCCTCGGTCGGCCGCGGCACCGGCTTTCCCGCGATCTCGTCCGTCACGCGCGCTCCCTGCCGAGGAGAAGCGTGCAATGGCTCGAGAGGACGCCGCCCTGCGCGTGCACGAGACCGATCTCCGCTCCGGCGACCTGCCGCGCTCCTGCGTCGCCGCGCAGCTGCACCACCGCCTCGGTCAGCGCGAACATCGAGCCGGGATGCCCGGAATGAGAGTGGGAGAGGAGTCCGCCGTGCGTGTTCGTCGGGAGCCGGCCGCCGAGCGCCGTGTGACCCGCTTCGACGAAGGGGCCGCCTTCCCCCTTCGCGCAGAAGCCCAGGTCTTCGAGCTCGACGATCACGACCGGTGTGAAGCAGTCGTAGAGCTCGGCGAAGTGGACGTCTGCCGGGGACAGGCCCGCCATCGCGAACGCTCGCTCGCCCGACTCCCGCGCCGCCGAGGCGACGAGGCTCGGCGCCTGCGAGATGTGCTCGTGCGAATGTCCTTCACCGGCACCGAGCAAGTACACGCCACCGCGAGGGAAGTCCTTCGCGCGGTCGGCGCGGGTCAGGACGACCGCGGCGCCGCCGTCGGAGACGAGCGAGCAGTCGAGGAGGTGCAGCGGGTCGGCGATCAGCGGCGACGAAAGCACGTCCTGCACCGTGATCTCCGCACGTTTCTGTGCGCCGGGATGGAGAGCGGCGTGCCGTCTCGTGGTGACCGCGACCGCCGCGAGCTGCTCGGGCGTCGTGCCGTACTCGTGCATGTGCGCGCGCGCGATGAAGGCGTAGAACGCCGGCACCGGCGCCCCGTACGGAGCCTCGAACTGCGGGTCGGCGGTGGACGATTGCTGGGCGGCCGCCTGCTCGCGCGTGAGCCCGGTACGCAGGTTGTCGGCCGAGCTGATCAGGACGGTGTCGCACAGTCCGGTCGCGATGGCCGCGGCCGCGTGCTGGACGGCCGCGAAGCTTCCGGCCCCGCCCGCGGCAAGCGTCAAGCAATGGCGCGGGAAGATCCCCATCGTCTGCGCCACGAGCTCGGCGTGGTACATGTGCGGGTCGACCATGGAGTTGGACGTGATCAAGCCGTCGATCGCGCTCTTGTCGATGCCGGCGTCGCAGAGGGCGCGGGAAGCGGCTTCGATGGTGAGGTCGATCGTTCCCCGTCCCGGGAGGAGGCCGACCTCGGTGTCGCCGATCCCCACGATCGCGACGCTGCCGCGCAGGCTCGAGTGACGACTCATCCGAGCCGCACGCGCGCGCTCCCCGGACAGAGGACGTCACCCGCTTCGTTGCGGACGTGAAGCTCGAGCGAGACCTCGCCCGAGCCCTCGTCTATCGCCGTGATCCGGCCGCCGCTGTAGAACGTACCGCCCAGGTACCCCGCGGCTCGATTCCCGTACTCGAGCTCGAGGAGGACGCCGTCGTCTCCGAGCCACTCCATGACGCACTGGCCGAGCCAGTCGCCCTGCAGCGGTCCCTGCACGACGAGCCCGGGATAGCCTTCCTGCTCCGTCGCGTACCGCTCGTCGAAATGGATCCGGTGCCCGTTCCAGAGAGCGGCGTTGTAGAAGAAGAGATCGAGGATCGTGGGGGTGTGGGCGCGCTCGGGAAGGACGTCTCCGACGCGAATGCGATCGACCTTCGGCATGGCGGCTCGCCTTCAGCGCAGGATGCGCGTGGCCTTCTCGCGCAAGACGAGAACGCCTGTGTCGGTCTCCACCTCGAGCGTCACCTCGTAGAAGCAGAGCGGACCCGACTTCCCCTCCTTCTCGTACAGGTCGGTCAGCGTTCGCCGTGCCACGAGGCGGTCGTCGCAGCGGATCGGGCGGAAGTACTGCGTCTCGATGCCGCCGGCCATCGCGCGCCGGAACGGCAAGTCCGGCAAGAGCGGGTCGATCGTGACGCCGTCGGGCGTCATCCGATCGAGCGAGACCACGTCCCAGAAGAGCGCCACGTAGAAGAGCGGCGGCGCTTCCAGGCCGTCGAGATACTTCGCGAGCCGCTGCCGCGTCGCGACGGAGTACTTCCGGATTTCGCGTCGGGTCGCGAGCTCCGTCACGGGAGGGCGCGACCGCCCGACGTGCGCGAGCATCTCCGGCGTGAGGTGGCTCATACCTCGCGATCCCGACCCTTCCAGTACGGCGCGCGGAGCTCGCGCTTCAAGACCTTGCCGGTCGGAGCCTTGGGAAGCGCTTCCACGAAGTCGACCGAGCGCGGCTTCTGGTAGGAGGCGAGGTGCTGCCTCGCGGCTTCGATGATCTCGGCCTCGCTCGCGGCGCAGCCGGGTTTGAGGACGACGACGGCCTTCACCGCCTCGCCCCACTCGTCGTCCGGGACGCCGATCACCGCGGTCTCCAGAACTGCCGGATGCTTGTGGATCGCTGCCTCGACTTGCGCGGAGTAGACGTTCTCGCCGCCGCTGATGATCATGTCCTTCGCCCGATCGACGATGTAGACGTATCCGTCCGCGTCCCAGGTCGCGATGTCGCCCGTCCACATCCAGCCGTCGCGAATCGTCTCGGCGGTGAGCTCGGGCTTCCTCCAGTACTCGCGCATGTTCGCGGGCGAGCGCACGAGGATCTCGCCGGTCGTCGTGCCGTCCCGCGGGATCGTACTGCCGTCGCTCGCGGCGAGGCGCACCTCCGTCACGAACCCTTCGCGCCCGCAGGAGCGCAGGCGCTCCGGGTGGACGCCAGCGAGCGCGCTCCGGTGATCCTCCTGAGAAAGAAAGGTCATCGTGGCTCCCTCGGTCTGGCCGTACCCCTGGATCAGCTCGCAGGGGAAGGCCTCGAGCGCCGCGCGAACGACGCTCGGCGGCATCGGGCCGCCGCCGTACTGGACGTTCCGCAGGCTCGAGAGATCGAAGCGATCGAAGCCCGGCTCGGCCATCATCCAGTTCAGCATCGTCGTGATGCCGAGGAACGCGGAGACGCGCTCGCGCTCGATGATCTCGAGAGCGAGACGTGGTGCAAAGTTCATCAAGACGACCGGACAGCCGTGCGCGAGGTAGTTCATCGCGAGCAGGACCGGAATGTGGAACATCTGCCCGGTCAGCAGGTAGACGTCCTGCGGGACGATGCGCTCCGCCACCGTCTGGTTCAGCATGCCCATGGTGGCGCTGCCGTGCGTGTGGAGCGCGCCCTTGGACTCGCCGGTCGTTCCGCCGGTGTAGAGAATGAAGAAGGGGTCACCGTCGTCGGCTTCGACCGGAGAGTCGGCTTCGCCGGCGCTTTCGATCAGGCCCTCGTAGGCGCGCTCGCCGCCGCCGTAGCCGAGCCAGTGCTCGATCTCGACGCGCCGCCGAAGCTCGCTCGCCACGGACTCGAGCTCGTGCGCGTAGACGAGGGCGCGGGGTGCGCCGTTCTCGAGGATCCGCGCGAGCTCTTCCGCGCCGAGCCGCCAGTTGAGCGGCTGTGCCACCAGGCCGCGCCGGCCCGCGGCGAAGTAGGTCTCGAGGAACTCGACGCTGTTCTTCGAGAGAATCGCGACGCGGTCCCCGGGCACGAGCCCGAGGCGGCGTCGCAGGCCGTCGCCGAGCCGCCGCACGCGGCGCTCGAGCTCGCCGAACGTCACCCGCCGGCCGGTCGTCGCGTCGACGACGGCCTCGCGCTCCGGAGCGAGACGCGCGTACTTCGCGGGGATCGTGCCGGCGTTCATTCCTTCAGTAGCTCTTGTCGAGCGACAGCAGGCGCTCGCGGAAGCGCCAGCCCTCGGAAGCTCGGACGACGGTGTCGCGGTAGACGCCGGCCGACAAGACCGCGATGCGCCCGTCCGCCGTCGCCAGCAGGGTCAGGGTGGAAACGACCACGGCGGAGTCCTGCTCTTCGGACTCGAAGAAGACGTTCGAGATCACGTGCCGGCGCTGGTCGCTCTGGGATTCGAGCGCGTCGCGGATCAGCTGAAGGATGGCGGCCCGCCCGTCATGCGGCTCGCCGAAGTCGCCGCCGCCGATCCGGAGCCGCATCCGGGCATCGACGGTGAAGCAGCTCTCCAGGACGTCGAGGCGCTTCTCGTCGTAGGCCCAGGCCGAGCGGGCGAGCAGCTCGTGGATCGTGAGCTTGTCGGCCGTTCCGAGCGCGCTCACGACGACATTCCCAGGACGTCGGTCGTGCCGCGCCAGGCGAGGGAGCCGCCGTCGATCAGCCAAAGGATGCCGTTGACGAAGCTCGCCTCGGGGCTCGCGAGGAAGCACACGAGGTTCGCCACGTCGCGCGGCGTTCCGAGCCGCGGCACGAGATGCGACCGGATCATCATGCTCTTCAGGGCCTCGGGCTCGGGCGAGGCATCGACGAACTTCGTCACCATCATCGTCTCGACCGCCGCCGGGCAGTACGCGTTGACGCGGATGCGATCGGGAGCGAGATCGACGGCCAGGTTCTTCGTCAGGGTCGCGATTCCCCCCTTGCTCGCGCCGTAGGCCAGGTTCTGTGGAAACCCGAGAAACGAGGCCGTCGAGCCGGCGTTGATGATCGAGGCGTTCGGGCTCTCGCGGAGAAAGGGTACGGCGTACTTCGCACAGAGGAACGGCCCGACGAGGTTGATGCCGAGAATCCTCTCGAAGGTGGCCTTCGACATGGTCTCGAGGGTGTACTCGTCGCCGATCATGCTCTCGTGCGTGCCGGCGTTGTTGTGCAGGACGTCGATGCCGCCGAGATCGGCCGCGGCGCGCGCCATCAGCGCCTGGACCTGCCCCTCGTCGGTCACGTCGCAGTGCGCGTAGTGCGCGTCGCCGCCGCTCGTGCGGATCTCCGCCGCAGTCGCCGCGCCCGCTTCGTCGTCCACGTCGGAGACCAAGACGCGGGCGCCGCGTTCCGCCGCGACGCGCGCGGTCTCGGCGCCGATCCCCTTGGCGGACCCCGTGATGACGAAGCGTAGACCGCGAACGTTCATTCCTTCCCCTCTCCGTCCTCGGCCCGGAACCAATTCACGTGAAAGCCGAAGGGCAGCCTTCTCGGCATGCGGACGCGCGCGATCGGGCCCGCTTCGACGTGCCGCGCGTCGACGACGCACACGTCGGTGGTGCTCTCGACGTGGTCGTGATCGGTGAAGAGCAGCCAGCCGTCGTCCTCGGCGGTACCCTGCGGGTCCGGGGCGAACACGGCCTCGCCGATGTGATGCTTCTCGCCGGTGTACCAGGTCGCGCGCGCGTTCGTTCGATCGTCGTACTTGACCAACGTGTCGAAGAGCCCGATGGTGCTCCGCTCGCCCCGGAAGCCGCACATGTAGTGGTGGCGCGTGCGCCGGCCGTTGCGACCCTCGTTGAAGCGGCAGAAGTCGCCCTCCATGTCGTCGAAACGCTCGGCCGTGGCGGTGCTGCGCGCGAGGTCGATCTTGAAGCGCGTCGCGACACCGGCCTGGGCGGAGGCGCTCGACTCCGTCAAATCGCCGTCCATGTCCATGCCGTACTGCGGGTTGGTATTGAAGGTGCCGGACACCTCGACCACTCCGTCCTCGCACCATCCGTTCCAGAAATGCTGAACGTGGCCGTTCTCGATCTCGTACCACCGCATGTCCTCCGCGCGGCCGAAGCGCGGCAGGACGCCGAGGCGGGTTCCGGCCTCCGGGGTGTACTTGACCATCGGGCCTCCCTCGGTGAGCGCGCTCATGTCGAACAGGAGCGGTGAGTCGAGAAAGACCGCGTGCTTCTCGGTGATCACGAAGTCGTGGATCATCGACGGCGCCGGCGTCGGCAGGTCGACGGCGTGGACGAGCTTTCCCTCGGCGTCGGCGACGAAGTAGCGCAAGTAGGGAGGAATGGGAGAATACGCGAAGAAGAGCATCTCCTTCGTGATCGGGTCGATCCGCGGGTGCGCGGTGATGCCGCAGGGCAGCTTGCCGTCGAAGTCACGCACGCCGAGGGTTTCGAGATCCGCCGTGACCTCCACGGGCATCCCCGTCTCGTAGAGCGCGAAGCGCCTGCCGGCGTGCTGGATGATGTTCGTGTTGGCCGGGTTCTTGATCGGCCCGGCGCCGCCGACCAGCGCCGGATCGGGAAAGCTCATCAAGTCGGCCAAGCCGGGATAGAGCGCTCGGCCGGCACGGATCTCCGCCTCGAGCATCGGCGTCCGGATCCAACGGTTCCGATACGAGACGCTTCCGTCCTTGAAATCGACGGCGTGTAGCATGCCGTCGCCGTCGAACATGTGATAGCGGCCGAGCGGCTCGAATCGCGGGTTGGGGCCGTTCTGGATGAACGTTCCACGGAGCCGATCGGGGAGCTCGCCGCTCACCCGGCACCCCGGCACGTCGAGCTCGTCCGGGACCGGGGCCATGTGGCCCGAAAGGAACGGTTGGCGGCGTGCGTTCGTGACGAAGTTGGATGCGACGGTCATGGATCGATCCTCCGAATTGACGTCCGACGTCGAAAAATATACCTGAGGTAGATTAGTCCGTGAAGCCGCGAAGTCAACGCGTCCGACGGCCGCGTCGCCGACCGGGCCGCCCCGCTGCGGGAGACGCCTCGGTCGACCGCCGCGCCTTGCTCGAGAGCGCGGAGCGCCTCATCCGGCGGCAGGGTCCCGACGTCTCGCTCGAGGCGATCGCTGCCGAGGCGGGCGTCACCAAGCCGATCGTCTACCATCACGTCGGCGGCAAGGACGCCGTCGTGCAAGGCCTCGCCCGGCGGCTCAACGAGCGGCATGCCGAGGCGTCCCGGAGAGCGCTCGAAGGCGTCGAGAATCCGCACGCGGCGATCCGCGCGTTCGTCGAAGCGCAGCTCGAGCAGATCGAGGCCGACCGCAACCTGTACCGGTACGTCACCGGGGCAGGAACGGGGAGCGCCGGCTCCGGCGTGCTCACCTCCGCCGATCAGTCCGCCGCGGGCCTGGCAGAGCTGCTCGCCGACTTGCGCCGGAGGAGCAGGAGCGGGAGCGGGGGCGCGGGCGGGGGCGGGGGCGCGGCGGCCCTCCCCTGGGCCTACGGGATCATCGGCATGCTGCACTTCGTGGCACTCTGGTGGCTGCGCGATGCCGATCGCAGCCGAGCCGAGCTGGCGGAGCAGCTGACCGACCTCCTCTGGGCCGGTCTGCGCGGTGAGGGACGCCGGCGCGCACGAGGGTGAGCGCGCCGGCTGGTCGGACGAGGGGCTCACTGCCCGGGCGGCGGATCCTGGTCGACGAGGATGTCGCGCCGTGCGAACTTCCAGCCGGTTTTTGTCTTTACGAAGCGGTCGCGGTAGATCCCGGTGTTGC